>JACMLT010000182.1 GCA_014379455.1 Nitrospiraceae bacterium | reverse complement strand
GCCATGGGGCCAAGTTCTGACGCTGTAGTTCCTGCATTACTGGGCTCCGTTCGATCAGGACATAACGGACGCGCGAGGCGAAATCATCCCGATCGGCATGGATCGCCGCGAGACAATCGCGGGCTAACAAGCCCTTACCGGCACCCATTTCAACGATTGTGAATGGAGCGGGGCGACCCAATACTTCGTCCATTTGTCTGGCTTGCCCGGCAATTGCACGGCCAAGAATCGGATGCACGTCGGAGCTGGTGTAGAAATCGCCTGACCAGCCGATACGCTCACGCTCCACGCAATCAGATTGACGCATGTAATAGCCGTATTGGGGGTGGTAGAGCGCCAGTTCCATGAAGCGGACAAATGGAATCGATCCGTTTCTGGTGATTTCTGACGAAATGGCAGCAACGAGTTCAGGATACCCGCTTGTCACAACCCACTCCTTGTAATTTCCTTCCCTGAATACCCCCACAGCTTCCGGCAAGGAACTCCATCCCATCGACAACACACGAAAAGTGACACCAATAGCCGAGGAGACACCCCACCCCTCCCTCTCGAAGGGTCAACACAAGGCCAAAAGTCGCGTAGATTAGCCCTGAATTTGCCGGTAAGTCAAGGCGGAGAGTATTGGAATATCAGGAAAATATCTCAATTCAAGAATCCTTTGGTGCCGTGCCATGACAAGACTTCGTGTTGTGATTCAATAACCGACATATTTCCGGTCGTGTAGCTGTACTTATTGTGCTGCTATATCCTCTGTGGGTGCTATAAAGGGTAGGGCCTACGGACAACGCGGTGTAGATGCGAAGCGGAGAACACGCCAAATGCGCACCAGAATCTGGCACCATCACTGGCCCAAAACTCGCCTCATCCTGAGTCAAATACATAGTCGACGGAGGAGGGGCGCATGGCTTCGCGCTCTTGGGTTAGTGGCTTTGCTCCTCGCAGTCTCGGTCGATTGGGGCGTTTCACGCTGCTGGGCGGATCCTGATACGACGTCACCGACCGCGCGAGACATTCTGAAGCGCGGGACCATTGAAATAGGTGGGATCGTGGGGTTCTGGCAAGCGGTGCGCTTCCCGTTTCAGGGATCTGAGTCTAATCCTAATCGTAGCGCCGTGTTCATCAAGCCGAGGATCGGGGTGGTGGTGACGGATGAAATACAGGCAGGCATACTAACCGGAAACTTCGAGGTGCTAGTGGAACCGATCTTTGCACGATTCACGCAGCCGTTTTCGACGGAGGCGGCAGGGGGTACCTTGGTGTTCAAGTATAACCTCCTGTCGTTCGGGCGATGGATGCCGTTCTGGGATGCCGGGGCCGGAATGCTCTGGACCAATCTTGCTCCCCGCATTCGAGAGCTGAGTACTCCCCTCAACTTTGTTATCGAGACCGGCCCGGGAGTGCAGTACTTCATCACGGCACAGACAACTCTGACTTTCGGAGTGCGCTACAGCCATATTTCGAATTCTGATACAGGCGAGCGAAACATTGGGCTAAACAGCGTACTCCCCTATGCGGGACTGTCCTGGTTTCTGCCGAGATAACAAACGCCATCCGCCCGTTCTTCCTTTCACATAATCCATACTGGCCACGTGATTCTAATAGCCTGCCTTCCTTTGCTGAAACAGCTTTCCATAGTGAATCGTGGCATCTGCGATGGCAAGGCCGCCCTCCATTTCTGCGCCCCGTCGTGGAAGATCAATCAGCCGTTAACCCTGAAGAAATAACAAGCGAGCCTGGAAGGTTCATTTAGCAATATGAAGCTCAATGTAGGGGGAGAGTGGTCGGCTGGTTTTGTCTTGAGTTCAGCTATCTCTCTCGTCTCTCTTCTTTCATTCGTTGGACTTCCTGATCTATCGCCATATCATATGCGACGGCTGCCTCAATTATTTTGTCTTCCACTGGTAAAAACTCCAGATCCAGTTGATCGAACTTGAAAACGATCATGCTGAGGGAAGCTTCAGAAGCTAGGGATATAGATCGTTCCCGCCATCGTTCTATGCGAGCTACAGTGACAGATGGAGTATAGGAACAATATTCCATTTCCCATGCTTGGAAGTATTGCCCGGCCCCTTCTTCAGTCTGAGGAAATGTATGTTCACTCCAGAACTTGTCGTAGAACTGGATATGCTTCAGGACGTCATCGGACGTTCTCGGATTATTCGCAATATAAGATAGCGCTTCCAATCCCCCGTCTAGTCGAGTCACCAAGTCATCAGAGAGAATCCTCGCCAGGTCACTTATCTTGCAAAGTTTCCCTTCTAGGAATTTGCCTGAGAGCTGTTCCAATACTGCTTTATTTATCAGTTGCTGTCCTATCTCCAAACCATAACTCCTGAAAAATTTAGGAATTACTTCGTCGTCTTGAGTTATTGAATAGTGCCCGACCCACATACGAGGGTGAAGATTGCAGACAACTTCGTAATAGATTGAAGCAATTGCAATGATGACTGCTCCTCGATTCACTCCTCTGTGATAAGCCTCATTTCTTAGGCGATGGCCTAACTTTAGAACATTTGATTCGGCCTCATTCAGTTCTTTGGTTTCATTCCAGAGAAAATTTACTTTCTCATTGAACCACTCTGAACCTTCCGTCTTGTCTCCGGCGTGTACTTGGGAGGCCTGTTCCAACGCTTATCACATTTCAGCCAATGAGAGGCGGTCCTATACATCATTAATTCGGCAAGGTTATCCATAAGGAAAATGGCCAGCCTTGCGCCACTTTGAGTGCGTTTCCCCAATTGTTGGCCGGCTTCGAATAGCTGCTCTACATCTCGGCTGAGCTCTTCCATCTTGCAGTTGGACTCTTAGATTTTGACTATAACGATGATCAAACTTATTAAACTATACCCCCACAGCAAAAGATCATGGGGAATGGGGCCGCCTCAGATTTTGCAATTATACATTGACCTGCTCTGTCTGGTTCAGGTGACGGCTGGCTAGGCACTGCGGCCCTACAATGATCATGTCATTGCGATCGGTTTTCTTTATCTCTATCCACCACCTAGGCTCGCTGTGCCTTTTCTCGCGACCTATGTGACAATTCGGGCACCGTTCGGTCGCACCACTGCGGTTCGCTGAAAGCAATGGCGTCGATGTCCGATGTTTCGTTCATGCATCGCATGGAACGAAACGAGTTTCGACGCCAAGCGGTGGTGCGACCTAGAACGGTCGAATTGACGCGTGGGAGCGAGAGAGGCGCAGCGAGCCTCTCTACGTTCCGTGGCACTTCTTATATTTTTTCCCGCTGCCGCAGGGGCAGGGGTCGTTGCGGCCGACTTTATCGTCGCTGTGTTGAACAGTCTGAGGCGCGACTGGTTCTTCTCCGCGATTGAGGATAAGTGGGGGAAGGGGCCGAGAGATGACGGAGGGTGGGGGAGGCGCTGATGCGGCGGTGGGTTGTTCTTCATGCCGCACGGCCTGAACATGAAAGAGCCGATCGAGCGTATCGGATTTGACTCGTTCCATCATACCGGCAAAGAGATCGTAGCCTTCGCGCTTGTACTCAATGAGCGGATCTTTTTGACCGTAGCCGCGCAATCCGATCCCGTCCCGCAGGTGATCCATCCCCAATAAGTGGTCTTTCCAGTGGTGGTCGATGACCTGGAGCATAAACGTCTTCTCCAGGAAGCGCATCAAGTCCGGGCTCAGATCCTGCTCTCTCCGGTCATAGGCCTCGCGCACCTGTATGCGTAGATCTTCGAGCAACGCGTCGCGCCCTATGGTGCGGAGCGCCTCGCCGCCGTCGCTCTTGCCTTGGGCGATATCTAAACTGAACTGGCCATGCATGAGTTCAGTGAGCCCTTTAATATCCCATTCTTCGGAATATTGTTCAGCCGGGCAATAGATGTTCAGCGCGGACTCCACCAGACCGTCGATCATGCCGCGAAGATCGTCTTTCAGATTCGATCCGCCCAAGACGGCACGCCGGTGCTGATAAATCACCTCGCGCTGCTTGTTCATGACATCGTCGTACTCCAGCAACTGTTTCCGGATTTCGAAGTGGTGGGCCTCAACCTTCTTCTGAGCGTTGGCGATGGCCCGGGTGACCATGCCATGCTCGATCGGGACACCTTCTTCCATGCCAAGCTTGAGCATCAGTTGGGAAACCCGCTCGGACGCGAAGATGCGCATCAGGTCGTCTTCCAACGATAAATAAAAGCGTGACGAACCAGGATCGCCCTGGCGACCCGCCCGGCCTCGGAGCTGGTTGTCGATCCGGCGGCTTTCGTGGCGCTCAGTCCCGAGAATGTGGAGTCCGCCTGCTGCGATGACCGCTTGCTTATCCTTCTCGCAGTCGGCTCGAATCTGTTCGAAGATCTCCAGCTTGCGCGCATCAGGCAGGTCTTCTTCCCGGTACAGAATCTGTTTGTACATGAAATCGGGACTGCCGCCCAGGAGAATGTCGGTGCCGCGGCCCGCCATGTTCGTGGCGATGGTCACCGCGCCCTTGCGTCCGGCTTGGGCGATGATCTCGGCTTCGCGCTCATGCTGCTTCGCGTTGAGGACGTTGTGCTTGACGCCGGTCCGGCTCAAGTAGCCAGCGAGCCGTTCTGATTTTTCGATGGAAATCGTGCCGACCAAGACGGGCTGGCCACGTTCGTGGCATTCCTTGATATCTTCGACGATCGCGGAGAACTTTTCTTTCTCGGTACGATAGACAACATCCGCATAATCCAATCGGATCATCTTGCGATTGGTCGGCACCACGTTGACGTCGAGATTGTAGATCTTGGCGAACTCCGCCGCTTCCGTGTCCGCCGTGCCAGTCATACCGCTAAGCTTCTTGTACATCCGGAAATAGTTCTGGAAGGTGACCGAGGCCAGCGTTTGATTCTCGTTCGCGATCTTCACGCCTTCTTTAGCCTCAACGGCCTGGTGTAGTCCATCGCTCCAGCGGCGTCCCGGCATGAGCCGTCCGGTAAATTCATCTACGATGATGACTTCGCCCTCTTTCACGACATAGTCCACGTCCCGTTTGTAGAGGCTATAGGCTTGGAGCCCCTTGACAACGTGATGGACGAGATTCATATGGTCGGGATCGTAGAGATTGTCCACGCCGAGCAATTTCTCGACCCGGACGTTACCGTCTTCGGTCAACGACGCGGTCTTCGTTTTTTCTTCGACTGTGTAGTCCTGCTCCAGTTTCAGCTGCGGGATGATCGCGTTGATGCGGTAGTAGAGATCGGTTGTCTCGTCCGTCGGACCGGAGATAATCAACGGCGTACGAGCCTCGTCGATGAGGATACTATCGACTTCGTCCACGATGGCGTAATTCAATTCGCGCTGCACGCACTGGGCTAAGTCTGTGGCGACCAGGTTGTCCCGGAGATAATCGAACCCATACTCGTTGTTGGTGCCATACGTAATATCGGCCCGATAGGCTTCAGGCCTCGTGCAGGGACGGAGAGACTGAAGCCGCTTGTCGGAGGCGTCATAGGCCGGATCGAAGAAAAATGAAGCATCATGCTGAATAATGCCCACCGAGAGCCCCAGCGCGTGATACAGCACGCCCATCCACTGCGCATCGCGCTTGGCAAGGTAGTCGTTCACCGTGATGAGATGTACGCCTTTGCCTTCAAGGGCATTCAGATACACCGGTAGCGTGGCCATCAGGGTTTTCCCTTCGCCGGTCTTCATTTCAGCGATGCGGCCCTTATGCAGGATCATGCCGCCGATCAACTGCACATCGAAATGGCGCATGTTCAGCTTACGGCGGGACATCTCACGGCAGACCGCAAAGGCCTCGGCCAGGATATTGTCCAGGGTCTCCCCGGCTCCGACACGCTTCTTAAATTCCTGGGTCTTGTCCGCGAGGGCCTGGTCGGATAGTGGAGTCAGACCGGACTCCAGGCCATTAACCTGCTCCACAATCGGGCGGATTGCCTTGATTTCACGATCGTTTTTACTGCCGAAGATTTGGTTGAGTAATTGCGTGACCATGGTGCTGTCGCTCGGAACGAACGTCGATGCCTCCGAAATTAATCAGCGCAGTATACAGGATCTTTTCCATGAATCCTATAACATGAATCCTATAATAAGCAGAGGCCCTGGTGCGAGTAGCCGGCTTGACAGGCCTGGTGGCTGTCCAGTAGCATTCGGTCGAGTCACACTAGTGTCGGTATCTAATGAACCACACCGTCATCAAATTCCTCTCGATCCTTCTGGTGCTCTGCGTCCTTTCTGTCGGCGGATTGGCGCAGGCACAGTCAGTCGAACATGCAGGCCACCATGCCCAGCATCAAGCTGCCACACATGGCACACTGCTCTGTTCATGGATGTGTGCCGCCGGGACGGTTCTCGATACTGCGGTGATCACGTTTCAGGCCGAACTCAACCCGATTGCACTCGTCTCGCACCCCCATTTCGCCCAGGCTTCGATCGAAGCCTGCCAGACTTCTCCCAGCCGCGCCCCGCCATCTTTCTCCCTGTAGTCTTCGCAGCTCACCGCCTCTCACACAATCCACTGAGTGGGTTGTTGAAATAGACGGAAGGGAGCGATTCTTCTAGAGAGAAAAGGTAAAGCAGCATGGTAAGGAAACGGTTCATCGTCGGATTCATCCTCAGTCTTGCGCTTGTTGTCTTCTCGTGGCCCATCGCCCAAACCGCGCAGGCATCGTGTGGCGCTGTCAGTTGTTTTGTCGTGATCGGGTCTCAACAGCAAGTGCCTCAGGAAGGCATGCTGACGATCAACGGCATGTACAACTACACCCCCATGCGGTTGCTCAGCGGAACCAACGGCATTATCCCAGCGGCTGATCAGGCGAACCAACGGTTGATCTTGGACCATCATAAAGAGGTCAGAACGATCACCCAAACCTATACGCTCGACATGAACTATGGGGTAACCGATCGATTTGCCGTTCAGGTGACCGTGCCGTATTTGAAACGTAAGCATGGGCACATTGATGAGATCGGTGAGTCGCCGGACGAATTTGGCGAGAATTCGAATTTTTCCGACAATGGGATCGGGGATATGCGAGTGACAGCGAAGTACAACGTCTTGCCCACGCTGAGAAACTTGGTGGTCTTGGGTTTTGGCATGGATCTACCGACTGGCGACACTCGTGCCAGGGACAGCGGCAACAACGTGCTGGAGTCGTCCGGACAGTTGGGCCGGGGCCACGTCGGCTTGATCGGCTCGGTCTATCAAACCTATGAACTGATCCCGCATCGGTTGAATCAATTTGCCTATGGCAGCTATCGCCATACCTTCCGCAATCGGGACGGCTATCAATTCGGCGACGAGTTTCTCTTCAACTTCGGCGTCAATCTTGTGACCCTGCCCTGGCTGGTCGTGACAAATCAATTCAACTATCGCTACCTCGTCCATGATAATGTGCGGGCCAATCTGGAACAGTCGGCGCTACCTTTTGTAGGAGAAGAGCCGCTTGTAATCGATCCGACCATCACGACTCGCCGCGTATCCAGCACCGGCTCGACCTATTTTGCCTATACGCCAGGACTCCAAATCAGCCTTGGCGATCTCGTGAGTTCTCCTTGGACCGATGCGACATCGGTGTATTTCTATACCCAGATTCCCATCGCACGCGATGCGAATAACAATCTCGCGCAGGGAACGAGTTTCATTTTTGGCATTACCAAGTCGTTTCAGCTAATCAAACCGACAGCCTGATCTGTTGGAACCGGTCGAACGAGTGGAGGAGCCAATGAGGAACACGGCCAAAATCGTAGTCATGGGGCTGGTACTGGCGGCCTGTGTGTATGGTCTCGGACAGGCGTCTCAGGTCTGGAGCATGGGCTCGCGAGTCCCGACGGTCGGCATGCAGGCTGAGGATTTTCGCTTGACTGATCTAGCAGGCAAGGAACAGAGCCTCAGCCAGTATCGCGGGAAGATCGTACTCCTCAACTTCTGGGCCACCTGGTGCAAGCCCTGCACGACCGAAATGCCGGCGATGCAGACAGCCTATGACAAGCTGCGTGACAAGGGCTTCGTGGTCTTGGCCGTCAATGAATTAGAAGACGACGCCAGGGTGCGCGAGCACATCAAGCAATACGGCCACACCTTCCCGGTCCTGATGGATCACGACAACAAAGTGGCCAATCAGTTCGGGGTGTTCGGATTGCCTGTGAGCGTCTTCATTGATCAAGAGGGCCGCGTGCAGGAATATATCAAGGGCGGACTGTTAACTGAGCAGAAGATCGATGACACTATCGCGCGGATTCAGAAACAAGCGCCAATCAAGGCAGCGGCTCTCCGATAACAGCCTATGACTTATAAGATTCGACAATGTGTCGTTGGAGGATTCGCGCTCTGGCTTGTGGCGCTCAGCGGGATTGTCTACCCCCAGCTCACCGCCCACATGGGGCAACACGAGCATCACAGCGCGGCGACACATGCCTCCGCGCTCTGTTCATGGCTCTGTATCGCTGCCGATGCCGTCGAGGGAACCTCTGTCTACTTCGCTCCTGTTGAACAAGTCGTTTTCCTAGAGCAACAGTGTGTCGGACCACAGGTCGGTGCTATCCTCACGGTTCAGCCCCCAGCACGTGCGCCACCCTTGGCATAGCTTCTCATCTTTCTTCATTCCTCTGAGCTTACCGGTGACAGCGGTCTCGTCTTCTTTCCCCTGAAAGAGCGCACGGTCGTTGCCCGATCAGACAGCGGAGAGATGAAGTCAGTCTTCTGTTCAGGGCCGGCCTAAAGCCGGGCATACATTCACACCGGTGGTGAGCACATGATGGTCAGTCCAAATAGACACTATCGCCTGCAAGGATGGGTAGTGTCCGCGTTCGTTCACGGCCTGGCGCTGACTGTAGCCATCGGGCT
>JACMLT010000181.1 GCA_014379455.1 Nitrospiraceae bacterium | reverse complement strand
TGTATGTTTCTTGGGGCCGATGGACACTTTCGCATACAGTTCTCGTTCGAGAGCAGACTCCACAAAGATTATTTCTTTTGTTTCGCCTGAAAAATGAAACGGTAGGTTACACGCACACCATGGTTCAGTTTTTGCATTTGCCCGACTAGGTTCGCAGTCACGCCGGGAAAAATTGTTGATTCCCGGATCTCAGGGTTCCAAAACATTTTATTAATTTTTAGGGAGAGGACCGTAATGTCGCATCGTCGCAAGAAATACCTGTCGGCTGGTCTAGCGGGAATACTGTGTTCTACCGCAATCGTCGGCCTCACAGCGGCTCACGCTGCTGATGGGAAAAATAATTTAAACCTTCCCGGATTGCGGGAAAGGCCGGCCACTCAGGACAATTCCTTTACACGCATGTTTCCTGAACTACCGCCCTACGCTCCGCCGACCGATGAGGCACGTACCCAGGCCAAAAAGCTGGGCGAAAAAGGAGGCGTCATCGACGCCTTAGATAACCTGACCGATCCCATTCAATCCATCACGAATCCCGCGGTGTTCAGTCCACACAATCCCGACAACCCCAACATGACGTCCGGCGTGACCTTCTTCGGTCAGTTCCTGGACCACGATATCACGCTCGACCCGAGATCCCCGTTGCTCGAACCGAGCAACCCCAAGAAAACGACGAACTTCCGCACCGCCGCGTTCGATCTGGACAGCGTGTACGGCAATGGGCCTCAAGGCTCCCCGGAGTTGTATGACCTGAGCTCCGGCGAGATCAAACTGCGCGTGGAACCTATTCCAGGGGCAGAGGCCGTCTCTCGCAATGGCGCGCCCCGTTTTGACCTCCCGCGTAACCCCAACAATATCGCCATCCTCGGAGATAGCCGGAACGATGAACACGTGATCCTTGCGCAGCTTCACACGGCATTCCTGCGTTTTCATAACGCGGTCGTCGATCACTTACGCAAGGACCCCGCTCTTGCCAATCAATCGGATGAACAAATCTTCAAGTTGGCCCAACGCCAGGTCCGCTGGCACTATCAGTGGATCATCCTGCACGAATTCCTGCCGTTGACGATTGGGCAAGCACGCGTCGCTGACATCCTCAACAAGGGACCCCGATTCTATCAGGTAGACGAAGGTGCAGACGGTCGGCGCGCCAGACGGTCAAAAGATCCGTTGCTCCCCATCGAATTTTCAGTGGCCGCGTACCGTTTCGGCCATTCGCAAATTCGCCCGAGCTATCGTCTGAACTTCGGCCCCACAGGGGGATCCCCGGTCTTCGCCTTTCTCTTCGACGATACGCAAGACCCCAACAACCCGGATCCAGACGATATGCGTGGCGGGAAGCGCGCGCCGCGTCGGTTTGTCGACTGGCAAACATTCTTCAAATTCGACAACAATTTCCGACCGAACAAAAAGATTGACGGCAAACTCTCCAGCGTCGTGATGTTGCTTCCCGGTTCGCGTGGGCCTGCTCCGGGCCTGCCTGCCGACGGAGTGCAGTCGTTGGCCTCGCGCAATTTCATGCGCCACGTCAATTCCGGGATACCCTCCGGCCAGGCGATTGCGCGGAGAATGGGCGTTCCAGTATTGACTCCCGCGCAGCTGGATATGCTCAAACCCTTTGACATGGAGAAGAGCACGCCGCTCTGGTATTACATTTTGAAGGAGGCGGAAGTCATGGAGAATGGTCTGCGCTTAGGACCGGTGGGCGGTCGCATCGTCGGTGAAGTGTTTATCGGTCTGCTGAAAGCCGATGAGACGTCTTATCTGGCCGCTCAGCCGAGATGGAAACCGGTGTTGCCATCTGCGAGACGAGGCGATTTTCGCATCACCGATCTATTAACATTTGCCGGAGTGGTTCCGCCGCTGGACGCTGCGGTTGCCCCGCCGACTGATGCGGTGCCCTCGCCAACCGATGTGGAGCCCTCGCTGGAGGAGGTGGAATCCTCGCCAACTGATGTGGCGCCCCCGCTCCAATAGCTGCAGCACCTAAATTGGTCGGGAGTCTTCATTGCCCTGAGCGGGCGATAAAAGACTCCCGACCATCTTGGGTTCGTCACACGTTCATCCTTCCCCTCCTCATCAACCAGTCCTTACCCGATCAATGACGATGATGCACCGCCGGAGTTCAAGCATATTCCGATACTCTGTTTCATCTCTGACGCGCACGATACATATATCAGCAAACTCTCCCGCGCCCCGTTCATTTTTCACCAAGAAGCACATGCTATCCGCTAGGCATCCCCTTCCAGTTATGCTACAAACCTACCGGAGAATGGTCGGGTCCGCTCGAAGGTTATGCACATGACGATCGGGCAGCGTTCAAAATCTTTCACATGGTTGACCCTAGCGGGACTCTTCTGCAGCCTGGCCATGACTGGCTGCCTCTCCCCCATCACGCTGAATCGCGCCGTGACGACCTATGATGAGGCCGTCACGGATGCCATCTCCAAACAACTGCTCATCAACATCGCCCGCGCCCATCAACATCAACCGATTCACTTCACCAGCGTGTCGAATATCGCCGCGACGTTCGATTTCCGTGTCAGCGCCGGCGCGACTCCAGCACTCACGGGAGAAGCCAGCAGGGGGCTCATGCCGATCTTCGGCGGCAGCGTGGCCGAGAACCCTACCATCAGTATCGTACCGATCGAAGGAGAAGAGTTCACCAAGCGGCTTTTGACCCCCTATCAGGAAACCAAGTTCCTCCTCCTCCTCCGGCAGCGGTACGACATCGATCTGTTGCTCCGGCTGATGGCGCAGGAACTACGGATCACAGAGCATGGGCAGGAGGTTGCCTATCGCAATACACCGGTAGATCGCGCGGGCTATGAGATGTTCCGCCGGGTCGTCACGCATCTTTCGGCCATTCAAGATCAGAACCAACTCCATGCCGAACCGCTCATCTATCATCAGACCTGGACTATTCCTGCCAACTCGGTCACGGCTGAAGGTTTTCAGGCGTTACAGAAAGAGTATCTCGTCACCTACAACGAGAAAGACAACAGCTACACCCTTCGAAAACAAATCACGGGACCTGTTCTCATCACCAACTATGACCCCTACACGCTCTCACCAGAGGAACGAGCCCGCTTGATCAATGAAACGGAGGAAGGGTACTTCAACGATGTGTCCTTCGACATCCGCCCGGGGCACGTCGGAGGGGAATACCCCCTCAAGGGAGATTTCCGATTACGGAGCTTCTACACCATACTCAACTTCCTTGGCCGATCACTCGAAGAAGACTCCGAATACCACGTCGACAAGGATCCGCGTACCCCAGCAGTCCATGAAAACCCCGTCCACACCATGGAACTCCTGCTGTCAGATAGCGCCCCCTCTGGAGCCGACCTGTCGATTCAGTCCCACGGAAAATACTACGCCGTGAACAGCACGGGACCGCTGGCACGCTGGAACCGTGAGGCCTTCCAAATGCTGTATCTCTTATTCCAAATGACCGTCAGCGAGGTGCCTCGCGTTGGAGTTCCCAGCATCACCATTGCGAAGTGACCAGGCCACAGCACAGAAGCCCACCCGCGGACCACCGCAGCGACCGCGCCCTTCAACCACGCCGCACGCTATCCGATCCCACCATTATTCAGAGCAGCAGGCTTCTCATGCAGACGACCTCGGCATCGAAGAGCTGCGCATAGACGAGTTCCCTCATATGGAATTGCAAGCCCTGACCTCTATCTGTGAACCCAGAGAGGTTAGTAGTAAGTCAGTTAAGAATCACAGGGTCCGGCGAGCTGTATTGTCCCCCCATGGATTTACGGTACCATTCTCGGTCAATGGAACACACCTTCACCTGCCCCTCTTGTGGGGAAGAGATTTCGATGGTTCTAGACCTCTCAGTAAGCCGTCACACCTACATCGAGGACTGTGAAGTCTGCTGTACCCCAGTCGAGATCAGCTATACCGTTCAAGACGACGCCCTCGCTAGCTTCGACGCCAAGACCCTCGAATAGGTTTGTTGAGGACGCAGCGCTTCTCTGATGAGATCGTTGCCGCCCCAGCTGGCCATCCCAATCTTGCTATAAAAGCGGCTGTAGATGCTGCTTGACACAGGAAGGAGCAGGCATGGTGAAGAGTGCCAGTCAGAATAGGTTGTGGTTGATCGGCTTACTTCTCAGGGCTTGGGAGTTCCGGAACGGTCGTATCCATGACCCTTATCACGTGTCCCTGATCATCCAGGCGGACGGCGATGCGTTCTCCTACCGACAGTCCTTTAAATAAGTCCGGCCTCGTCATCGTGAACACGACCGTCTGTCCTAGATCCGTTTTAATCTTGCCACTCATCTTGGACATATCGAGTTCCTCAAGCGTCCCGATGACGACATGCGTACCCTGGCCCGTATGCTCAGGCGACGCTGCCATCGTCATCGATAAAGAAGGAGCACTGAGTAGCAAGGCAAGCAAGACGATCATCTTCACAGACATAATATCTCCTTACGCACGCGTCAGAATCTGGTTCGGCAGCTTCGGCTCAGTAGGCCCTGGTGACGGTGAAGGGGGTAACGGTTTTGGCGGTAAAGGATCTATCGGGCCTGACACGGGCCGGATGAACTGACTCGTCTCCATAGCGTTGGCGATAGGACCCTGGAGAAAAAGCGCCGACAATACCATCAACTCGATCATTCCGCGTTTCATGATGGCTCCTTACCTCGACGGCTAGGCCGCCGCATGTATCATTTTTCGACACAGTTCTGCGCACCGACGACATTCTGTGGCGCAAGGTCCGCACAAAGCATGATGTGGGGCGTGCTGCTCACAGACCTCGGCACATGCGTCACAGATATCGGCGCAGAGGCCGCACAGTCGATCACTCATTGCGGAGCCTCGACTCATCCATTGGCCGGCCAGCACGCAGATATCCGCGCACTCGCGGCACAACCGAATACATTGTGCCATGAGCTTCTGATCACCATGATGGTCCATGCCGATCATGTCATCGCTGCAGGTCTCGCAAGTCTGGGCACAGGCGAAACAGGCGGCAATACATTCCTGATAATGCTTTGTCTGGGTCAGACGATCTTTAGACATACGCACCTCCGTTTCCCGTGTTGAACTCCTGTATGTATGCTGCTCTTTAGTGAGAAAAGTACGCGTGTGCCAGCCAAATTCCTCAGTAAACGGCACACTCCTCAGTGTGAATATCGCCCTCAGCAACTCCGGTCTTATTGCGTGGCAACATCATCATAAGTGAAAACCTCTCTTCTGCCTGTTCAATATTGCTCACTGCGAATTGAACCTATCACTCATATGACGCCCCACCCCGGTTGAGTGCCGCGAGATGGT
>JACMLT010000021.1 GCA_014379455.1 Nitrospiraceae bacterium | reverse complement strand
AGAGACGAGTTGAGCGGGTACGACTAGCTACACGAGCGGAGCCAACCTAGTAGCGCATTTCAGCGGATGCTGATTGCGACTGAACTTTAGGGGGGTGACGCAAAGTGGAACTATTCTTGAGTCTGTTCTTCAGCTTTTTGCACGCTGATTACAGCCAGTGGACTTAGCTAGGGGCGGGGGTTTTACACCGATGAGCACAAAGATTCATCAGTACGTTTGGAGTCTGACAGTCGCCGCGATTGCACTTTTCTGCGCGGTGTATTTCGCGCAACCTGGAATCGAAGCCAGTTATCTGCTGGCGGCGGGCTGTTTTGCCGTTCTCGGTCTGACGGCCACTTCTCTATCGTACCGGTCCTCCAGCCATACGGGAGGATCCATCGCTTTTCTTCCGATCCTGACTTGCTTGTTGCTCGTCCCCCACTGGGTCGGTGTCCTTGGCGTAGCCGGGTCATTGCTCATTGGCGAGCTTATCAGCCGTCGAGCCCCGATCAAACTCGTATTCAACACGGCTCAGGGCTTATTTGCAGCAAGTGTTGCCGTAATCTCTTACCGAGTATTGGGCGGCACCTCACTCTTGTCGCCGGCAGACTTCAGGATTGTTCCGTACGTCGCAGCCATACTTCTGTTCTTCGCTGCGAACAGCCTGACGATGAGTGCTATCGTTGCACTTCAAGAAGAAAAGAATCTTTGGCGGCTCTGGCTGAAGCGGCTGCGCTTCACGCTAGTGTACGATCTTTTGTCAATTCCATTTGTTTTCGTCTTTGCCTATGTCTACGTCCAATTCGGTGTCGTAGGCGCGGCGATCTTCATGATCCCGCTCTTGGGCGCCCGGCAACTTTATAAGACAAATTGGCAGCTGGAGAAGACAAATCAAGAGTTGCTCGAGTTGATGGTCGCTGCGATTGAATATCGTGACCCATATACAACCGGTCATTCTCGCAGGGTAGCGGACATGGCGCGAGTTATCGGTCGCGCGATTGGCCTGCGCGAGCGTGAAATCGAACGAATTGTAATTGCGGCTCTTCTGCATGACGTGGGCAAGATTCACGAGATCTTTGGACCGATTCTCAGCAAGCCTGGGAAGCTTACGGCCGAAGAGGCCGCGATAATGCGAACCCACCCCATAAAGAGTGAAGAGCTTGCGCGTCACGTGAGCGCCCTGAAGGATACGCTCCCGCTAATTCGACATCACCACGAGAACTGGGATGGCTCGGGATACCCGGATGGCCTGTTTGGGGATGTTATTCCGCTCGGATCACGCATCATCATGTTCGCCGACACCGTCGACGCCATGACAACCGATCGGCCGTATCGCGCCGCATTAGGCGAAAACGCCGTGCGGAAGGAGCTCGAAAAGTTCAGAGGGAAACAATTCGACCCTAAGATTTACGACGCTTTGGTGGCTAGTCCCCTCTTCGCTGCCCTCTTCGAGGGTACGCGAGAGCCGCGAGAGACTCCGAATACACCTGCGAGACCAATTCTGAGTATCGCCCGGCGCGCCTAGCGCGGGACACCGTGGTACAGAGCTGTTCGCGCGTGCAGTTGTGTCGGCTGATGAATGACGCGCGCACTCCTGATAGGGGATCAGAACCTCGGGCTGTCTGACGCGTTAGCTCCCGGCACCCCCTGAGGCAGGTTCGCCGACATTAACGTCTCGTTTCTTTGTCTGCTGAGAGACCGGAAGCTTCTGTGTAGCCAGACGCAGTACCTCAAGGATCTGCTCAGGCAGAGGCCATCCCGAACGACGATGGACCTGAACGTATTCTGCAACTAACGCGACGCCTTGGGTTGTCTCGCCGAGTGCACAAAGCCCGGCGTACAGAGCAAAAGTTGCAAAATCGTCCGCCCCTAAGCTTCTGACCTTTAGGTGTTCTAGCCTGAGGTCTGACACTAGCGATCGAATCTCATCTTGACTCGCATTCTCCATTAGGCGTATGCGCAATTGCAGCGCGAGCACGTGAGCCCTTCTTCGCGAGCTGTAAGTCCGTGGGACTTCTTGCACGGCAGCAAAAGCTGCGGCTGCGGCCTTTAGGTCGCCCTTTTCAATAGCAATCCTGGTCCTGAACACCTGTGCTTCGGCTATGGCGAGATTGTCATCCGGAGCTATTGGATGCGCCATCATTCGGGCCAGCGCGGACTCAGCTCGTTCGAGAGCACCAGCAGCCATGTGCAATTGCAACTCGGAGATAAACACTCGGGAGAGTCCGGCTCGGCGGTTGTGCAATGCAGCATGCGCGAATGCTTTGTCAACAAACGCCAACCCTTCCTCGTATCGCGCACTGATCCGACATGCGGAGGCTGCTGTCCGAAGCGCCTTTGAGTACGCAACCTCTCCCTCAGTGACCCGTGCAGCTTCGGTGAACTGTTGCAGGGTTTCGATGGGGACGACCTCGCTTTTTTGCGTCGTGCGATAGATGATCTCGACTTCCAAGCGGGCGGTCTCTGGGAGTTCTGTGTTTTCAAGCAACGGTGCTACGTGACGGTAGATTGTATCCAGAGTGGTTGTGGGCCCCATATCGGTGGCAATTTTCAGCGCGATCACAGCGGCTCGCACACGATGTTCAGGCGACGCGTCACTTGATTCAACACACGGGGTGATATCGGCCAGTAGGCGATGGAAATCGAGATCGCTTAAATGTCTAGCTGCCAAGAGCAGAAGCTCGAATTCACTGTGCGGATTGGTTGTCGGGTTAACCCTTTGAGTTAGCCGAATGCATGAGCGAAGTGCCTCTTTGGTTTTCTCCCATTCTCCATTCAGCTGCGAGGAGAACGCCACGCGCGGGAGCACTTCAAGACGCTGTTCGTCCGTCGCGCAATAGTCCAAAGATTTCTGGAATGCAGTCGAAGCATCTCCAGCCAATCCGACATCTAGGAGGTGTTCCGCACATGCGACACTGAGCTTGAGTGCTCTTTGTCGATCGCCGGCGATGTGGCGATGACTCGCGCAAGCCCACAGCAAAGTCGTCGGCATTATCTCCGCTGCGATTTCTTTTTCCAGAACCTCAGCTGCGCGCCGATGCATGTGGCGGAGGGAGATCTGTGCCAACCCGCCCAGGGCCGCTGCGGCCAGCAGGTCGTGTCGTGGGTGCAGGTATCCCGCCGATTGATCCGCCCCTTCGCGTGTTAGACCCAACATGGCAGCTTTGCTCAACTCTTCAACGGCGGAAAGGAGCCTGTGTGCAGGATATTCGAGAACCTGTTCTGCCCTTTCCAGTGTGGCGTACTCACCAAGGACCGCGCAAATCTGCAGCACCTGGAGTGCCGCCTGGCTGAGGCGTGAGAGGCGCTGCTCGAGAACTTTCGTGACCGAAGGAGGCGCCTCGTAGGTGTGACCAGTCTCAGTCCAGTGACGCGCGAGTTCCTGCAAGAAAAACGGATTGCCTTCGGCGACACGAACGCACCATGCGAAGAATTCGGGCGCAGGCTGATGGTCTGGGCGAGGCGCTATTGAGTGCAGGACCGCGCTGGAGGCGGTTGCCGAGAGTGGACCCAGCGAAAGTGTTGTTTGAGATCCGCCGTCTGAGTAACGAGCAACGGAACTGTTGCTTGGTCGTGAGTTGAGTAGGAGGAATACACGCTTTGTGGCCGCCCATTCTACCATCCGTCCGAGAATCTTTGACGACACATCATCTAGCCACTGGATATCCTCTATTACGAGCACCAGACATCGCTCTTCAGCCAGCGAATCAACAAGGTCAAAGAGCGCGTTTCGAAGATCGGCAAACTGCATTTCGGAATCGACAGTTCTCAAGGTGTCGCGGGAACGCAATTCGAAATCAGTGAGCCGTTTCAGTGACGCAAACGTCTCCGGTGCACAGCCAAGGGCACCAGGCATCTCCCGGAGTTGCGGAACGATGTCTACAAAGAGCGAAAGTGGGCGATCGACGTCAGTCCGTCGGCATGCTGTCCTTTGCACTTGGGCTCCCTGAAGCTCCGCAAAGCGCACCAGCTCGTCGCTGAGTCGACTCTTGCCGATTCCGGGTTCCCCCACCACAAGTAGAGCACCGCCCCGACCCGCTTTCGCCGCTTGAAAACCTGCAATCAGGCTCTGCATCTCTGCTTCGCGTCCAACAAACGGCGGATCGACGTTTTGCAGATCGATCCTCTCGGAAGCTCGCTCAGCAACTCTGCGTCGTAACAAGGTCGCCGGAAGTCTGAGGTCGGACCCGCTTTCGCCAACCTCTGCGATATAGCGATCGAGAATCGCCACAGCTCGTCGCTTGCCGCCTCCCATAGCAACTGCTTCCGCCTGCGCAAGAACCGCTGTCTCATTGAATGGGTCAAGCACCAGACATTGCGATGCTCTTCGTTCTACGCCGACCCAATCGCCCCTAAGCCGCGCACTTTCCAACTCGCGGGCGAGTGTGCTCGCGATGGTGCTGTGTATTTCCTGCCTTTTCAGATCCACCCAATCGCGAAAAGCATCGGAACAGCGCGGAGCATATCCCGCGAGGAATTCTACGGGCGCAACACCCGTTGACAGGTTAGCATTGGCCAAAGACGGGGCGTCTACGTCGCTTCGCGCATCGTGTTGAGAGAGCTGCAAACTATCCCGATCCGCGTGCACAATGACTCCAGACTTCTTGAGCTGCAGAATCGTCTGTCTCAATCGGTGCGCGCGCGCCTTTTCCGCAACACGGGGCCAGAGAAGGGAGGCAAGACGCGCGCGGCTCACGCGTTTCCCGCGTTCAAGCACGAGATAGAGCGCGGCAGCGAACACGATCTCCTGTGACGGAGTGAGTGTTGTCACGGCAGTCTCAATCTCGGCGTTTCCGAGAGCCCGAAGAACTATCAATACCTCTCCTTGCCAACGCCTCGAAGATCGGGTTGCCCCGTCAGAATAGCGTCAGAATCCCTCTGGAGAGGCAAGATGCCGTGAGAGGCAGGAACTTGT
>JACMLT010000020.1 GCA_014379455.1 Nitrospiraceae bacterium | reverse complement strand
CGGCGGCAAATTCCTCCTTAAGGTCAACGGGAGCATAGCTTGTTCCCTTCTGTGGTAATTCTTGCGTGTTCAGTGTCTTGTCTGTGGACTTGCCAGAAACGGTCCCCGGGGCAGTGAAAAGCATGCCTCCGATAACCAGAGTGGCGGCGAGTGTGACTAAGTAATGTGTTTTCATGTATCCACTCCTTGGCCCTTTACGGCCTCATCATGTGAAGGTATGCACCAGTTAGCAATTTCATCGTGTGTAGCCTGGCCACAATTGCTCAGATGCTCAGAATATCGTTTGCAGCACCCATAGAATGGGTCTCCGTTGACGTATTCCACTCCGACAGAATCCCACGGCATTAGTCACGATCCTGAAGAAGCAGTCATCATCGTTTAGCAACCGAATCCACATGGACGGAAGACGATGAACCTGTATCCGCGATGATTCTATCCCCCACGCGAATGGTGTCATTCCGAACGGTCGCAGAGTTTGATTGAAAGCGTATGTCCCTTCCCGTGAAGTCCCTGACCACGTACCCGTTCTCGTCAGTCCATACGACTTCCCCTTGGACGGGGTGAGGACTGTCGAGTCTGTACATGGTCGTCACGTACGGGGCATCGGAAGGCATGGGATTCGTAATCGCCATGACCTTGTCTCCTCCCGTGATGTTCCGATCGAATCTGGTCGTGTTGTCCACTCGGAGACGCATGTCTCTTCCGCCTGAATCCCTGATGACGTACCCGTCCCCCTCAACCCGCACGACTTCCCCTTGAATGACGTTAGGATTGCCGAGTTTGTACATACTGTACATCGAGGTATCGGACATCATCGTGCTCGTCATGACCACCACCCTGTCTCCTGTTCGGATGTCTCGATCGAGTCTGGTCGCGTTGTCCGCATGGAGACGTACGTCCCTGCCGGAATTCTCTTTGATCACGTAATCGGTCCCGTCCTGCTGCTGGACAATACCTTCTACTGTTTGGAAGCGAGGCGAGGTGTTGGCTGAGGGCGGAGTCGGTTTCCCTGTGCCGCGTGTGATCGAAGTCGCATAGGCACTTGAAGGGAGGCCATCGAATTGTGCGGCTACGGTATCCCCGACCACGATATTATCTTTCACG
This sequence comes from Nitrospiraceae bacterium, assembly GCA_014379455.1. Classification (GTDB taxonomy): domain Bacteria; phylum Nitrospirota; class Nitrospiria; order Nitrospirales; family Nitrospiraceae; genus Palsa-1315. The sequence continues at coordinate 21,250 of JACMLT010000020.1, read as the reverse complement.
GTTTTTCTGTCGAACGCGACGCGTGTTTGTCGTCCGGATAGTTCCCTAATGACATAAGCGTTGCCTTCGTTCCGTACGACCTGGCCCTCGATGACCGGCGATTGGGACTGAAAGACGGGTCTCATAGGCGCGGTCGTGGATGAAGGGGAGGTATCTGTCGCACAACCTGCGAATCCAACAATCAGCAGAGTGGCCAGGGCAAAGTGTGTCGTAGGTTGGTTCATGACATTGCTCCTTCTTCTCAGAGTTGTTTTATTTTCTATTGTTGGTTTCTAAACTAGCAGTTATCTCCGTAGCTGATCTGGTCACAATTGCTCACAGTCTCAAAATAAATCCGCTATTCTCTTTCCTGATCTCAGTGTTGCCTGCCTTGCCGGTACTGCGGCACCCCGTCTTTTCTTTTGTGGTTTCGTCCTCCTGTGTGAGAAGGCGCTGCCTCACTGTTCGTATCTATCTGGCCCTGCCCTCCTCACGCTCCGGCATTCACCAATATGGCTAGAAGCCCGACAGCGGTCTGGTCAGAATTGCTCAAGCTGGGAGAATGAGTGAGGGGCGAACCGAGCAAGGGGGGTTGTAACTGCCGGCTCTATTTCGACGAAGAGAACCCGTCTAAGATTGCGATCGTTGGCGGATCTGCCACACCCGACCCGCAACCAAGGGCATGTGATTAAAATATTTCTGAAAAGAAACTCACAGACGGGGTAGAACGAAAGACGGTTTCACGAAGCGGGTGGTCCGACAGATCGAGTGAGATGGTACTAGCCCGGATGATTCATGAACACGTCTGCTGCAATCGCCGATCCGCTGCTACGACGAGCCTTCGGCCGGCGGGCTCGCCCCTCGCACCCTCACCGTACTGCACGAGTACGCCTCAGGTCCTCCGGGCTCCGCGCGCCGGTCTCGCGACGCGGCTCAGCGATTTCGCGACGAACTGTCATACATCAGGCGGGCTAGTGGGTCTGAGGCTGCATGGCACTCTGTAGTTGCCGGTAGTCCTCGGGTGTATCAATGTCCGTCATCCCATTGGGAAAGGGCATCGGCACGACGTCGGACGCGTGAGCGGCGACGATGTGTTTCGCCCCAGCAGCGCCGCGCATTGTGGCGAGTTCCGCGAAGTACTCACGCCCGAACAATGCAGGCGCACCCAGGGTGCCTGCGTACTCAGAAGCAATAATCCCTTTGCCGTTCAGATGGTAGGCGGTGACAAGATCGTTGATGACGGCGGCCGTCACATATGGTTGGTCGCACAGCATCAGGACCAAGGCCTCTGTGCTATCCGCTCGATCATATGTGTTGAGGGCCCCGACACCGACTTGGATCGAAGACCCCATCCCGTCGGCCCACCATTCGTTTATCACAGATCGTACGGGGAGATCGTCGATCTCGCCTTGGAGCTGGTCCGCATAAGCCCCGAGCACAACGAGAATAGGTCGGCATATGGAAGCGGCGGCTGTTTCTGCTGCATGCCGCAACAATGTACGGTTACCATACGTCAGCAGTAGCTTGGGCCTTCCCATGCGTGTCGATGCGCCCGCAGCAAGTATGATGAGAGCCGTTGACGATCCATCTCGTTCGTCCCCAATGCTATATGCGTTGCTGGCGTCGTCAGTACGCTTAGCCACAAGACACCACTCCGTGTATTGTTCCTGATAGGGTGATGGCATTTGCCGCGGGGCTCTGTTCATGAAGAGGTCCCTCTCGAATCCTCAGCATCCCGCCCGAACGGCCTGCGAGAACTGCCTGAATTTCAGCAGCGATCGCGAGCGCAATTTCTTCGGGGGTATCGGCTCCAATATCGAGGCCAATGGGGCCGTAGACCAGGTCGAGATTGCTTTCGCTCAGCAAGACGCCTTCCTTTCGAGCTTCGTGCAGCAACCGTTGAGTTCTCCTCTTGGACCCGAGCAGGCCGAGGTATCGTAGCGGCAATGGCAAAAGCGTCCTCAGCAGATCGGCGTCATGGAGATAGTGATGCGTCATCACGACAGCCACCGTGCCTCTGTGTATCTCGATGTGCTCATGCACCTCATCGGGCCGGCACACGACCAGTATGTCAGCTAAGGGAAACTTCTGACGTGTCGCGTAGCCTGGACGGGGATCGACCACGGTGACATGCCATCCCACTTCCTTCGCGAATCGGACAAGCGGAACCGCATCGTGTCCTGCGCCAAAAATGACGAGCGGGACCGGTGGCTGGATGACTTCGATGAACACTTCTGCACGTCCAGCGGACAATTCATACATCGTGACCTTTGGCGTGCCGCTATCAAGTGCATGCCGAGAGTCATGACGGATTGACTCCGCCAGATCGCCATCCCCGATGTCATGTATTGCAGACTGCCGCTCACTCAGCATCAACCGATTGCCGACAGCCGCCTTCATATGGCCTTCCACACCGAATACGGTTGCGACGACTCCTGTTTGCCTATGATCGAGACAGTCGGCGAGAAACGCCAGGAGGCCTCGTTTCCCATTGTGAGGGAGGGGCTCAATAAGTACGTCCACGATCCCATTGCAGCCGAGATTAAACTCCCAGACGATGTCATCATCAGACATCGAATCGTAGGTGACCACCCTGGGTTTGTTCCGTTGAAGCACCCGCCGGGCTTGGTTGAGTACGTCGCGCTCAAGACAGCCACCGCTTACTGAGCCTACCGTCTGGCCGTCGGCTGCGATCAGCATCCGTGCGCCGGGCCGCCGGTACGTGGAGCCAGTGACATTGACGACGGTAGCGAGTGCGGCCTGGACGCCTCGCTGTTCAATGGCCCTAGAGGCGTCGATAATGGATAGCAGCTCTCTCACGTTTCCCCTCGCAGTATAGGTATCTTGTCCAGCAGCATGGAGCGAAGACGGAGGTCTTCCAGCTAACGGGTTTTTTCTCATTTCTCCTTGCGCCGTTCGGCGACTTGATCAGGCGTCATGGTCGATGGGCTGACGCCAAACAGACCAGTCACATAATTCACCACGGCGGCAATTTCTGTATCGGAATATCCCGTGCCGAAAGACGGCATGAACATTTCGCCTTGTCGAGTCTGGAGGCTGGCCCCCTGCAGGATGACCTGGGTCATATTGACTCCTGATGGATCGTTGACCGTCCGATTGCCGGTGAGATCGGCATAGGGCGAGTGGACCCCGCTGCCGTCCCAATCATGGCAACTCGCACAGGCGCCTTCGAACACGCGAAGCCCGAGATCTTCGTCGTTGGACGACGGTCCGCGTGGGCTCCGCGTGCGCGCCTCCGACGGCGTTGGGGATATCTGCTTTTGCGCGACGGCAAGATCGGCCTGATTGTGCAATGGCGGAACAGTTTTTAGGTACTCGGCCATCGCCCGGACATCGTCTCGGGTCAGGAAGCGCAGGCTGTTATTCAAGACAAGGCCCATCGGCCCCGCCGCCGTACTGCGTCCCTCGGCGTGCCCAGTTGAGAGATAGTTTTCCAGTTGTTCGTCGGACCAGGCGCCGATGCCGGACCGTTTGTCGGATGTCATGTTATAGGCCTTCCAGCCCTCGATCATCGCACCCTCGAACTTCTTATCGGCATCAAGCCCCTGAAGCACGGTTCGGGGCGTATGGCATTCGCCGCAATGCCCCAACGCTTCAACCAGATAGGCGCCCCGATTCCACGCCGGTGCTCGATCGATATTGGGCTGAAAGCGCTGTGCGGGGTTGTAGCGCACGTTCCAGAACCACATCAGGTAACGCTGGTTGAACGGAAACGACATGTCGTTTTCCGGTGGCATAGCGTGGACTGGCTTGAGACTGAACAGATACGCCTTGATCGCCAGGACGTCATTGCGCGTCAACAGGGTGTAGGCGCTGTAGGGAAATGCGGGATAGAGATGCGTGCCGTTCCTACCAATGCCATCGTGCATTGCCGTCACAAACTCGTTGTCGGTCCACTCGCCGATCCCGGTTTCCTTGTCAGGCGTGATGTTCGTCGAATAGAGTGTGCCGACCGGCAGTTTGAAGGCGAGTCCCCCCGCAAACGGTTTGCCGAGCGGGGTGGTATGGCAGCCGATGCAGTCGGCGGCACGTGCGAGATATTCACCGCGAGCGACCAGACCGGCGCCCGCGACTTCAGGCGGCGCCCCCGTGGGATCGTTTCCCTGATAGTCCGCCAGAATGACCTGTGTTCCGCCGGCAAAGTCTATGGGGCCATGCGGGCGGAAGATACACCCGTTCACATCCCCAATAATCATCGCCATGAGTAGTACGAACAGGTTTGTATAACCGGAACGCTTCACGGGACGGTTCTCCTAGAGCTTTGCAGAACGCAACTCGACTCGATTCACCGGCAATTTCCTGATCCGTGTGCCGGTTGCCGCAAAGATCGCGTTGGTCAGTGCCGGCGCCAGCGCCGACGTGCCGGGCTCGCCGATGCCACCTGGCGCTTCGCCGCTCTTCACCAGATACACGTCGATTGCCGGCGCCTCGTTAATGCGCAGCATGCGGTAGTCGTTGAAATTACTCTGTTCGACACGACCATTCTTGACGGTGATTTCGCTGAACAGCGCAGCCGCAAGGCCGAACATGATGCCACCTTCCATCTGCGCCTTCACCGTGTCCGGGTTGACCACCACACCGCAGTCTACGGCGCACACCACACGTGTCACGCGTACCTCGCCGTTCTTGTCAACCTGCACTTCGGCGACCTGTGCAACATAGCTGCCAAATACGAACTGAACCGACACGCCGCGGCCACGGCCTTCCGGGAGCGGCTGTCCCCAGCCTGCCTTCTCTGCTGCAAGTTCGAGCACGGCTTTGGCACGCGGGGAGGTGCCGAGCAGGGCGCGCCGGTACTCGACGGGGTCCTTTTTTGCCGCTGCGGCTAACTCATCGATAAAACTCTCGACCACAAAGACGTTATGCGTGGGTCCAACACCACGCCAGAATCCAGTTGGAATGCCGGGCGGCTCTTGGCGTACGTATTCCACCAGCATATTGGGGAGCGCATACGGCGGCGGCGGTTCTGCCGCACCTTCCAACACGTCCGGGTCGAGTCCGTCCTTGAATGCCGGCGGGTGCCATCGCGCGTAGATCGAGGAACCTGCGCTGCGATGGCTCCAGGCGACCGGCATTCCGCTCTTGTCAAGGCCGGCAACCATTCGGTCGTAGTAATAGGGCCGATAGATATCGTGTTGGATATCTTCTTCCCGTGTCCATATCACTTTTACCGGGCCATCGACTTGCTTCGCGATCTGCACTGCCTGAGTGATGAAGTCCACTTCCAGCCGCCGCCCGAAACCGCCGCCTAATAACTGGTTGTGCACCAAGATCTTCTCCAATGGCAGGCCCGTCACTTCAGCGGCGGTGGCCTGTGCACGAGCGAGGACCTGTGACCCGACCCACACATCGCAGCCATTCTTGCGCACGTGCACGGTACAGCTGAGCGGCTCCATCGTCGCATGGGCGAGAAACGGCATCTGGTACAGGGCCTCGATCTTCATAGCGGCCCCGGCCATGGCCTTGGCCACATCGCCGTCCTTGCGTGCGATGACGCCTGGCTTCAGCAAAGCCGTTTCGAGTTGCCGGATAATTTCAGCGCTGCTGAGTGTGGCATTGGGACCCTCGTCCCACTGAATGTCGAGCGCGGCCAGCCCTTGCTTGGCTGCCCACATATGGTCGGCAATCACCGCCACGGCATTATCGAGCAGCACCACTTGGTGGACACCCTTGATCCGCTTGGCGTTGCTATCGTCAACGCCGACGAGCCTCCCGCCGAACACCGGACAGGCAGCAACCGTGGCGATCTTCATGCCTGGAATCATGACGTCGATGCTAAACTGTGCCTTGCCATTGACCTTGTCCGGGGTATCGAGACGCTTGGCAGAGGTGCCGATCAGTGTGAAGTTTTCGTGGGCCTTGAGCACGACGCGATCCGGTATCGGCAACATCGCCACCGTATCGACTAAGGCCCCATATTTGAGTCTGCGGCCGCTCGTCGCATGGATCACTTCGCCTTTCTCTGCGTGGCAGGCCGTCGGATCCACTTTCCAGTTCTGCGCCGCGGCGGACACCAACATCATGCGCGCGGTGGCACCGGCCAGACGAAGTGGTTCCCAAGCGGCTCGCACGGATGTCGAACCACCGGTTGCCTGAATCTGAAAGATCGAATTCGCATAGTGCCGTTCGTCGGGAGGCGCTGCTTCGAGGGTGACCTGTGTGAGATCCACCTCCAACTCTTCGGCGATGAGCATCGGAATCGAGGTGTAGGTGCCCTGTCCCATTTCTACATAGGGCATGATGAGTGTGACGCAACCGCCACGACCGATGCGGATGAATGCGTTGGGAACGAACACAGTGGTCGCGCCAGCCGTTTCCCTGCTCGAGATCGTCCTAGGGAGGATGAAGCTCAACAGCAGGCCCCCGCCGGCTGCCGCGCTAACCTTCAGGAAGGTCCTGCGGGAAAGACTGTTCTCGGACACGGATCCTGTACCGATCTTTGTCACATTCAGTCGTTGGTTGAGATCCATGGGAAGTCTCTTTGCAGTGCGCGCAATTATTTAAGAGGCTGTGCTGCTCGCTTGATCGCGGCGCGAATTCGTGTATACGTGCCGCAGCGGCAGATCGTGCCGGCCATGGCAGCATCGATGTCGGCATCGTTCGGTTGTGGCGTGGCAGCCAGCAGCGCCGCCGCGCACATGATCTGGCCTGACTGGCAATAACCGCATTGCACCACTTCCAGGTCTAGCCAGGCTTTCTGCACATTCGCTCCGGTCGGCGTCTGGCCGACCGCCTCGATTGTCATGATCTTCTTTCCCCTGACCGCCACCACAGGCATGATACAGGATCGTATTGGCTGACCGTCGACATGCACTGTGCAGACGCCACACTGGGCAATGCCGCAGCCGAACTTCGTGCCGGTCATACCAAGAACGTCACGGAGGACCCAGAGCAAAGGCATGTCCTCCGGCACGTTGACTTCACAATTTTTCCCATTGATGTTCAGCGTGAGCATGGCCGTTTCTTCTCCATCAGGCTGACGGCGCCAGACGGGCGCCTGCTCGCGTGCGATCATATGCCGGTCGAATCTTGCGGAAGCCTTTACCAACTACGCCGGTGAGTCCTGTCTGGACATCGGCCGCGGGATCTGATGCCGTGACCGAGAGCCGTGATGGCGTGCAGCAGCTCTTTCGTGTTCTCCTCAGTCTAGACCGCCACATCCCACGTCATTGACAGGCTGTGGTGTTGTTCGCCGGCCCCGAACTCATGACTCCCGCCCTTCAGGCCAGGGTACTCGCGGTGACTTAGCGACGAGCTCCTGCTCGAACTCCTGATGCGAGATGACGGGGGCTCATGTAGGGCATATTTTTCTCTCCCATCTTGAGCGCTGTGATCGAACCACAGTTTATGCACCGCAAGCCGTCATACATCCACGCCGATACATCAGTCGAGGTGCCGTAAAAATGCTCCAATATTTTCAGTCCTCCGCAACGTTCACACATCATGATGTCCTCCTGGTTGGTAACCGCATAATCCATGAAGATGTCATTCTGCAACGAGCGATGGAACCCTCGATTCGGAACTCATCAATAGTTCGAGCAGCTGAGCTACCATGGCGGTTCTTCCGACGGTCACACCGTTTCCTCTGAGCATGCGAGAAAAACGTTCTGGATCTCACGACGCATATTTTTTTATGCTAAGCCTCTGGGTGGAGCGAGTCTGGTCAGAATTGCTCAGTTGGAGAGTCATGACGAGGACGACATCAGTCGCCCTGTGGTGCCCTGCACGTAGACTGATGCATTAAGGGACAGGCCTCCGTTTGGTCCAGGGGAATCTGGCCACAGCCTCTTTGGGAGTGGTCCATGCCTGCGAGTAGATCTTTCGCAGGTTTCGGCAGAATTGATTCCTCCCACGTATATCTTTGTCAGGTGGCATCCCATGTGCATAATTGGCCTCCTGTTAGAGCAGTGCAGTCGGAGTAAGCCTGGGTACAGGGCTCCCTTCCAGAGTTCACAGAGATCTCTCACACGAAGGAGTGGGTATGTCGACGGTACATCATCTCCAAGACACGATCGATCGATCGGGTCGAACGCGGAGGCACGACTCAGACAAGGCGAAGGGCACACTCGGGGAGCGGTCGGTGTGTTCTGAGATCCTCGCGGTCTGCCACACCGGCCTGTGGACATGGGACCCAGGCATTGGGAGAACCGTGCTGAAATCTCGCAAGAAGCAGATTCTCTTTTCGCAAGGGGAGGCGGCGGATGCCGTGTTCTATATCCAGGAGGGCCAGGTCAAGCTGACTGTGGTTTCGCCGCAGGGCAAAGAAGCCGTCGTCGCGATGCTGGAAGGTGGGGCCTTTTTGGGGGAATCCTGCCTCGCCGGACAAACAGTTCGTCCCGCAACCGCGACCGCCGTGGAAGACTCCCGTCTTGTGCGCATCGACAAAGAGGTCATGATCCGTCTACTTCATGAAGAGCCCGCCTTCTCCGAGCTGTTCCTAACCCATCTCCTGTCTCGCAACACGCGCATCCAAGAGGACGTGGTGGATCATCTCTTCAATTCCAGCGAGAAGCGGCTGGCGCGGGTGCTGCTGTTACTGGCCCACTGCGAGAAAGACGGCCGTACGGAGGCCTCCCTTCCGAAGCTCAGCCAGGAAACGCTCGCCGAGATGATCGGCACCACGCGCGCCCTCGTCAGTTTCTTCATGACTAGATTTCGCGAGAAGGGCTTCCTTCTCTACGATAACGGCGGGTGGCACGTGCACCGTTCCCTCTACAATGTCATCCGCCACGGCTGGCATTCATCGTATGGTTGAATCATCGTGCAGGGACAGCGTCCTGCGGTCTGCCGAAAAAATATGTTCCACGGTGAGCAATTGTGATCAGACGGCACGCTGTCTTTTCGGTAAACGGTAACTAAACATTTACACGGAGTAATTCTGACCAGACGGCTGGTGGGCTGCTCGCCATTTGGTGAGCACGAGCGAGAGGGGGGATGACCAGGCCAGATCGATAGATAACGGAGACATCATATCGAACACGGGAGGAGCCATCATGAACGCGGATCAACTCAAGGGAAAATGGATGCAGTTCAAAGGCGAGCTGAAAAAGCAGTATGGCAAGTTTACCGATGATGACTTGAAGCAGATCGAAGGCAACTATGACAAGTTTGTCGGCAAAGCCCAAGAACGGTATGGCGATCAAAAGGATGAGCTCATGAAGTGGGCAGACCAGTGGCATCAGAAGGCAACGGCGGACGCCGTGGAAAAAAAGCCGCGCTGACGGGAAGCAACCAAAAAGAGAGAGATGGATCACTGAAGATTTTCATATTGTAGTTACGAGGAAGATTATGAAGACACCCTATTCGGTCACACTCTGCATCGCTCTGGTTGTCGGCGCGGCGTTCATCGCGACACCAGCCACCGCCGTGGACATATCCAAGGAAAAAGTGCTGGTCAACGACTCGTGGCTGACGGCGAAAGCCAAGATCGCCCTCGCGGCCGATTCCCGGGTCAAAGGGAGACAGATCGAGGTTGAGACGACAGAGGGCCGGGTAGTGCTCCGCGGGAAGGTCGATTCCGACGAGGCGAAGCGTGCGGCGGAGGGGATCACCGCAGGGCTTGATGGCGTTAAGACGGTGAAAAACGAATTGCAAGTGGTCGCCCCGTCTACACGCGACGCGGTGGAGGAGAAGGATGAGGCCATTACAGGACGCGTGAAGGCATACTTCGCGAAAGACACCCATCTGAAGAACGCCGATATTGATGTGCAGACCAATGCGGGGGTCGTTTCGCTCACGGGCGAGGTGCTGAACCTCATGACGAGTGCCCAAGCGTCCTGGACGGCTTGGCAGGTCCCCGGCGTGAAGGCGGTGAAGAACGATCTCACGGTGAAAGAAAAGTCCTAGGGATCTCACGCGCTAATACACAGGCGTTCCGTCCGTCGAGCACCGACCAGAGTGGTGTCGTGAACGACGGAGCGCAGAGTCACAATAATAATTTGGAGGAGCACGATGAGGGACACGAATCTCAGTCGAACCACCACGCAAGGAGCGTTGGCGACCCTCCGCACCAGTTCGGCCAGTGAACAGACCGGCCAGATGGCCCAGGCATTCAAACGAGCTGCGGCTGATCACGCCGACATTGCCCAACGCGCCTACGAACTGTACGAACAACGAGGCTGGCAAGACGGTCGTGACTTGGAGGATTGGTTGAAGGTGGAACGGGAGCTGGGTGGAGCAGTCCATCACGCGTGACGCGGACCAGGAGGGTTGCGTCGGCCAGCTTCCGTCACGAATGGAGTACGGCCATGAACACATTGCGCCCCGATGACCTCTTCAGAACTCGGAATCCTTTGAAAGAGCTTCTGGACTTGGAACGTCGGTTGGCGGGATTGTTGGGAACTCGGGAGACGACCGATCATGGGGGGAAGGAAGCCCTGAGAGTGGCCCAGTGGTCTCCGCTGGTGGACATTACAGAGGATGACAAGGAGTACCTCATCAAGGCCGAATTGCCGGGCATGAAGAAAGAGGATGTGCGCCTCACGGTAGAGAACGCGATCCTGGCGATTTCGGGCGAACAGACATTCGAGAAGGAAGAACAAGGGCAAAAATATCATCGGATTGAACGCGCGTACGGGAGCTTCGTACGCCGCTTCTCGCTTTCCGAAGATGCAGATGGGAGTAGGGTGTCGGCGGACTACACAGACGGGATGCTCCAGGTGCATCTCCCGAAATCCCAGAAAGCGAAGCCGACAGCCATCGAGATCACGGTGCCCTAGTGTGTATGCAGTGATCGAGGGAGGACGGGCGTCGCGGAAGACATGCCGACGTTGAGTATGATGTCGGAGTTTACCAGCCGGCGCTCCGCCGCAGTGGCTCCATGGTCTACCAGGCCAGCGTCCGGGCATCGAACGTCTCTTGCATCGCATGCGGGGTAGGTTTGCGGAGTAGGTTCTACATATTAATCATTTAAATAATGTCCATTGAGGAGGTGTCTTATGCGTAGATTAACCGTTGCCGTGTCTGCGGCCTTGTGCCTGATGGGGACCAGCTCGCTGGCCCTGGCTGACGAAGGGACTCGATATGGTGATCAAATGGCGCCGACAGGTAAGCTATCTCAAGAACCTTCTGTATTAGGTAATAAACGTGAGCCGGTCCGGGCTGACGATGCCATGAAACGTGAGCCGGTCCCTGACGATGCCATGAAGAGCGAGAAGGTCCCGCCACCTACGTATTCTGGCGAAGGGACTCGATATGGTGATCAAACGGCACCGACAGGTAAGCTATCTCAAGAACCTTCCGTATTAGGTAATAAACGTGAGCCGGTCCGGCCGAATGAGCCCATGAAGGGCAAGAAGACGGAACATAAGGAGAAGACGAAGACGCACAAAGATGCGGCAAAAACCGCTCCGGCAGCTCCTGCTCCCGCGCCATAAGTTCTCGCAGTCGCGTCAGTAGATTGCCTGGCCCTCGGGAGGTCTTTCCTCCTGAGGGGCGTTCTCTGTTGGGAACCTCTCGGATCGAGGCCGGGCGTGGGTGAATCTCTCCAGAGGTTCGACTGTGTGCGGTGATCGAGGGAGGAAGGGCCTCACAGAAGACAGGCCTACGCTGACCACCAGGCAGAGTTTTCCTGATGCTCTCCGTCTCGGAACGGAGAGCAAGAACTTCTGGTGTTCGGCACCTCGTAGGCTGTTCGTATGTCCCCAGCAGAGTGATGAGTGCGGCGGCAGTGGGCCGCTAGCACTACGATTCGGCAACGTATCGCAAAAGGAGAAGCACCAAGCTCGAGACCATTGCCATTATCTTGGTCGTCCTCTGGATTCTGGTCTTGTTACCTCGTATACCATGGGCGGATTCATTCATGCCCTCTTGGTCATCGCGGTTGTGGTCGTTCTGGTGCGTGTCATTCAAGGTCGAAGCGCATAAGGCCCCGGGAGAGAGGACGGTGACAAGAACCATTGGATCCAAATCAAACCCCGTCTTGGCACCGCAACAATTTTGAACGGCTAATTTCCCAGAGCCATGACGACGATGTGGACACGGGGACCGTTTGAGAGGGGAATCACATGGTCCTCGTCGATCTCACCCCCTAACACCCACACGAAGAGTTTCCAGGCATCGTTCAATCTGCATCGACTTATCGTAGGGGGGATCCAGCCTTGTGAGGCGGGATAATCCGACAGGTCGAGCCCGTGAATCCAATAGGACACGCCCTCCCGATTCACATGAACCGGAGCGGGTCGTTCATCGGGTACGGCTCGTTTGGCGACGGCACGATTTCGCGATGAACTGTCATGAATAATGCGGGTTAGATCAACAACAGATTGAACGACCGACGGACCAGGATGGTTGAATGCGTCACGTAATCCACGTCCACCAGCGTTGGATTGTTGACGGCATAGTCCAGCCATCTCCAAGCTTTGGCAACAGCCTCAAAGCCAATTGGTAGCGACTGGACGCCGTACCGGGGATTTCCCATGCACGCAATCTGCTCCCGCGCAATCATGCCCCGCACAGGATGTTTCACGATATTGACCTTCACGGGCAGCCGGTATTTCATCACCATGGCGAGTTTGCCCATTCGGTGAGCCCACCGTCTTCGGTTAAGCGGACAACTTGTTGACTCGAAATGGCGGGGTTCAATACTTGAAAGCAATGGATACTTTTAGGGTGTTTTGATAGTGTGCATCATTCATGGCGCTCTTGAGTCTGACAGCGCACACTGCGGACCCTCTTCCTCGTAAGAGTATGTCGCTCCCTCGCGTAGCCATTGCTTCCCAAGCCTCAGTGCTTTTCTTGGTTTCACTTCTGCTTCTGGTCTCATTTCCCGACAAGGCGTTGTCTTTTACCCAGGGCGATCTCTATCGCCAGGCCAAGGCGGCGACCGTGCTGATCGTGGGTATTAACGAGGAATCCCATGCCCTCTCGTTCGGAAGCGGGGTGTTTATCTCGGAGCAGGGCCTGGTCCTGACCAATGCCCACGTGGTGGAAGATTCCACCAGACTGTTTGTCTATATCCGTAATCAAGCCATTGATCCTGCGGCGACGGTAGTCGCGATCGACCCCGATCTCGATCTCGCCGTGCTCCGTATCCAAACGGACTACCCGGTTCCATTCCTTCCGTTGGCGGCGGGGAGTCCGGACGAAGGCACTCCGACGATCGCTGTCGGCTATCCGCGTGTACCCGATGTCTTACAAATGGGATTGACGCTGCATGCATCGGTCATTCCGATGACGATTACCGGTGCGGCGATGGGACGGTCCAGAACGGCTGGGCAGCCGATTCCCTTCGTGCAAACCGTGGGGATGCTGAACGCCGGGAGTAGTGGAGGGCCGCTCGTGCACAGCGAGACGGGCGAGATCGCGGGCCTGGTCGTCCACACCGTGCCGTATTTGGAGCAGGTTAAGAACGCTCAAGGCGAGCGGCTTGGTACGGCTATGATGCGAGCCGGCCTCAGTTATTCCATCCCTGCGTCACGGTTGCGCGACTGGTTACAGCAGAACCGCATTCCCATTTCGGCAAAGCAGCCGCGAGAGGTGCCGTTCACCTTACTCGAAAAGGAACTCCCAATTCGTGCATTCCTCACGACCGCGCATCTCCTTCATCTGATGGCGGCGGTCCTGCATCAGGATCGCGATCTCCTAGATCTCGCCATTCAACAGTATGAGTCGGCCCTGCAACTCGAATCGGAACGGCCTGCCGTATTGCGGAATCTCGGACTCGCATTCGCGGCGAGGGGAGAGACGGACCGGGCACGAGTGACGTACGAGAGGGCCTTCGCCCTAACACCGAGCGATCCCGTGCTCTTAAAGAATATGGGCGAACTCAGGTCTCGTCTACGAGACCCCCTGGGCGCGGCGGAATTGTATCGAGCGGCCATTCGACAAGATGCCTGTTTGGTGAGCGCGTCCTTCGGGTTGAGCATGGTTCTGCAGGCACAAGGTCAAGTGGATGAAGCGAAACAGGTCCTTAGGCGTGCCGCGGCCTGTCCGTCGTCTTCCTCCTATGCCGCCTATCACGTAGGCCTCGTGTTGGAGCAACAGGGGCTAGGACACGATGCGCTGCAGGTGTGGCAAGATGTTCTTGAGCAAGCGCATGGTACCTCTGTCAACGAGCGGCCCATTCTCAATAAGATTCAGCAGCGAATCGCCCAACTTCGTGCCCAACTCAAGCCGCAGGACCGAGAAGTCGGTGTGGCGCCGGTTACCTCAAGCACACAATCCTCCGTTTCGAAAGACTTCAACTAAATTCGAACGCACCTTCCCGTCTCGTTCCAGACCTCGCAAGGCCCTCCCACAACTAAAAATTTTCGCGATTTGTTCAATATTGCTCAGCGTACAAGGCTCTGGAGCGTGTATCGTGCGAGATATGTGCGCTATACATCTAACCGAGGAGGTTCCCATGGAATCAATTCCAAAAGCCGTCGGCGTCCTGTTGTGTAGTTTCTTACTGAGCCTGGGTCTGTCGACATTCGCGTCGTCTGCAGACAAGCTCAACACTGGCCAATCGGGGGGAATGATATTTACCGTGGATGATAAAGAAAGGTTTGTACCCGGCAAGGATGTCAAGGGAGAGATATTGAAGATCGATGGTGAAAACTATGTCGTCAGAGAAGCATCTGGGGCTGAGGTGCGCATGCATGTTGATGCTAGTACTGAAAAGAGATCAAGTTTAATTCCAAAAGTTGGAGAACATGTTCTTGCGAAAGTGGATGCTAAGGGTCACGCACTTTCGTTTTTTACGGACGCACCTGTCTCCCACTGACGCTTTTCTGTAATCAGCAAGGACGCTTAAACTGGATGGTAGCAGGTAATTTCTCAGCGAGAGTTGGCAGGATGATTCTGCCTCGGACCATCTGCCGACTCTCACCTGGTATCGTTCTGATTCATATAAGTCAGAGGCCATCGCCTCGATTGTGCCGGATCGCTCCACGAGTAGCTGGTCTTTCGAAGCAACCGGTTCCCCGTGAGGGTGGCGCCGTCATATTCCTACACGAAAGACTGCCGAGATGAAGATAGGATTGCCTTTAGTACACTAGGGAACAACCTAGTCCCATACTCTCCCAGGGTCACGTATAACACCACCAGAAGGGTAAAGAGTCAAAACAGACAAAGACGTTGAGGCGCGCCGTGAACGATAGTCTTTTAAATCTGGACTGAATTCAAAGATGATCTTAAGTAGGGATGGGAAAAGCTAACGGGCGACGACCTCGAGAAGATCAAGAGAGGATTTCAACAATCGCATGACAGCAACGAGTGTGTTGGAACCTGCTTCTCACGTTGTCCTAATGAACAAATCCTGAGCCTCCTGTGAAACATATCACTCGAACCATCATAGGTGGAGTCTGTTTGAGCGTCGTGGCAGTCACCGGGGTTCCAACGTCGTCTTTGGCCTGTCGCATCAAAGACTGTTCCGATTCCACCACAGCCACTCCGTTCAGAGAGGTCCTCAATGAGGATCAATTCCACGACACAGGGGAACAAATCAATAGCGAACCCACCAGGAAACGGGGCACCTTCACAGACGACGTGTTGATGTTTATCGAGTGTCGTCGAGACATGATTGGGGGGGAAATTCAGGAGCGCTTTCAGGTGGGCTATGGGGATCGGATAGCGGACGTGAAGACATGGGTCAATGAGTGGACTGAACAGAACAAAACTGCCGACAACAGTCACCCTGACTAGAGGTCTCCAGGAAGCGAAGCGAGTTCTCGTTATGACCAATGATGTTCATGTTCCGGAGGACCTCAAGCAACGGCTTTAAGATCTCAATACCTATCTCTCAAAACACAGCAACGGAAGCACGATAGGGCTGCCAGCCCCCGTTAAATAACGGTGCGTCGCGAACATATGTAGACGAGATGCCCTCATGTATATTCATGCCGAATTGTCGAAGGGCTGAGCTGTGAGACAGGCCGGCACAGCCGCATTTCTGCGTAGAAGGTCTATGCAGGTGCGAGCTAGCTCTTTGCGGTCTAGCGCTTTAGCCCAGGCAGGACCAATTCTTGTATAAGAATTTGATACAGGCGGAGATCGGAATGGAGAGCAACAGACCATAAAAGCCTCCGACTTCCCCCCCCGATGAACACGACGATCATCACCCTGATTGCGTTCATATCCAAGGCTATGGGCTGATTTCCGCCGGGCCTCCTAATCTCAAGGATGCCAGAGAACCATGTGAGTAGACGTTCTTGCCAGTTCCGCGCCGCTCTGTTTCTGTCAGTGTCGAATCATGAATAATTTGGCGTGTAGAATTCCCACGCAAATGGCTTGCCTCGTTCGCTACTCTCAGGCAGAGTATTGCCCTGCAATTCCGCCCACCCGTCCCCCGAGCCGTCCGATTCCATTACAAAATTTCGCGAATAATGCCGGGTGGAAATCTTGTAAGAAAATAAGGAAATATACTCCATCTGGTCAAAATTGCTCAGCTAGCAAGACTCCGGAACGCGTACTGTGGCAGATATGCGTGTTGTACACCTAACCAAGGAGGCTCCCATGGTATCTATTTCAAAAGTCGTCGGTGCCCTGTCGTGTAGTTTCTTACTGTGCCTGGGTCTGTCCAATGCCGTGCAAGCAGAACATGCGCCTGGGCCCTCAGACGTTATGAAAACTGACTCCGTCACTGATAAGCAAGGTTTTCAATCTGATGATGATAAGCAAAAGAACGTGGACAATAAAAAGGGAAGTACCAGTGCAGACGGCGCCAAGACGATCAAGGGCGAACTAGCTCGCGTCGAAGACGGGAACTATTTCGTCAAGGTAAAGGACGGCAAGGAAGTACGGTTACACACAGATAAAACGACCGAGATGATGGGGGAAATCAAGAAGGGCGATCGTATTGAGGCGAAGGTGAACGATCAAAATCACGCGCTGTCGATTCGCTCGGCGAAATGAAGAACTGATGCCGGTCACGGAAATAAAGCCGGTCGTGCGACTAACGACCTGCCGACCTTTTGGGCAATGTCGTGGGAACGGACCGTGCAAAGTGTCTCGTTTCCGCCATAATAAGTAGGACAAGGAAAGTGGATACACATGATCTGTCAATCGAAGGCGCCTGACTGCGTAGGTCGATCGTCTTGGCAGGGAGTGAGTGATAGGCTCTTTCTTTCTCGCCTGCGTATTCCTCGCATCTTCTTGCAAGTGAATGGGAGCATATAGACAGCGCTGCTGTTCTGCGGACACTCGGTGGTCTAGGCAACGGTCCCTGTAATTGTAAAGACGGGTGATCCAATACATACACTCATCGGTCATGCCTGGCAGTGGGTTCAGAAGGAGAATGACTGAGATGGTGGATGTACGGTTGAGTTCTCGCCGGATTTTTGAGAAGAGGAGTGATTGACTCAGACAGAGCGTAAAGTCACCGTGATTGTCCGATCACACCCATGGGAAGCATAACTGCCATTTGGGAACAGGCCGATTGGGGTGGTGGTCGTTCGGCCGGCCAATTGCGATACAGGGGCGATGGTGAGATCGTTTCAGATATGTTCGATGAATCACGGCTATCGACCCTACCGCGGCCTCGTTATTCAGCTATCGAACCGGAAAATATCGGCATCAGGATTCGGTCGACACAGATGAAGGTCGGTGATGATCTTCGCCGCAATGACGCTAAACGTGATGCCATTGCCACCGTAACCGAGCGCAAAATAGGCATGCGGAAATTCTGGAGTCTGGCCGATGTAGGCCAGACCGTCTTTCGTTTCGCCGAATGTGCCCGCCCATGTGTATGAGACCTCCAGGTCAATTCGTGGAAACATGTCGGAAAAGCGACGCTGCAGTGTTCGGGTCTTTCTGGCAATCAGCTGATTACTCGTGTGAGCCGTGGCAAAGGGCACATCTCCGCCGCCTACGATTGCTCTGTTGTCTGATGTGGTCCGAAGATAAAAATAGGGCCGCGCCGATTCCCATATCAGTGAGCGGTCTGGCCACCCCTCGAAACTGTGACACGGCTCACTAATCAACGCGAACGTACTCTTGAGGACGCCCACGTTCTGCTTCAGGTATTGCTGGGACTCGTAGCCGGTCGCAAACACGACTCGTTGTCCGTTGATTCGAGAGCCGGACCCCAGGTGCAGAACGACACCCTCATCGGAAGGCTCCACCTTGGACACCTCAGAGCGGTCGTAGACACGTAGCCCATGTTTCTTCGCGGCTTGAATCAGCCGATGCGTCAAACGAAAGGGGTCAACCTGGGCATCCCCATAGGACAGAATCGCACCTGGGGCAGCAAATGACGCACGTGACTCGATATCCTTCGATTCCAAATACTCGACGTGAAAACCAAAGGCCTTGCGCGTGTTATATTCCTTCCGAAGTTGCGACACATCTGATTTTCTGCTGGCGAGATAGAGGCTGGTTTTCCGTTCAAACCCGCAATCGTCCTGCAGTTCAATGCTGAGACGCTCCACCGTATCAATGGCTTCGAGTCCAAGTCTGTAGCTACGTACCGCGTGCGCCTCTCCCACTGTGACAATTAATTCATGCAGCTCTGTGTCAATTTCATACTGCAGCAGCGCTGTGCTGGTGGCAGTGCTGCCGGCACCAATATCTCGTTTGTCTACAAGGACTGTCTCCACCCCTTCCCGCGTCAAGTGGTGCGCGACCAGAGCTCCCGTAATTCCGCCGCCGATGACGGCCACTTCACAGGATTCATCGTGCTTGAGCGATGGATAGTCGGCAAGGATGCCGTTCTTCAAGAGCCAATACGGATGTCCAGATCTTAAGTCCATACTATCTGATTACTGCGAGAGCAAAGGCTCAACGAAATCACGACTCCTCATACATATTGCGACCTTCGACAAATTTTCGAGATGCTGCCAAATCGTGCACAACTCTGCAGAAATCTAAATCATTTCTTAGGAACGCATGAAACGGTTGCAACCTTGAGAATGCCTTTTCTGCGAACCATCGCCTTTACAGTCTGCTTCCGTCTCGGTGTCAAAGAGGGAGGCTTCTTTTCTATTGACCCTTCAAGTCGAATGGCATCATACGACTGATTTGAAGAATGATTGGAATTCAGAGCATCGCGGTGTGTGTCTATCCCCAAAGATTCATACACCTTGCAATGACCTATTGCCCCTCGGTACAGAAATGCTGCGCCCGCTGCGACGAGGGCAAGTCCTGGCAACGACCTTCTGCTCAGACCCACGATGAGCAACGTCCCACCGAGGATGCTAGAAATCAATCGCTCCGTGTCCCCGATATTTTTAGTAAGACGATTCTTCTGGCTCGCGTTCTCATGGCGCTCTCTTCGCTCGGCCTCGCGTGTATTCTTCTGCCCTGAGCTTGCGGACATTTTGCACCATCCTTTAGTTGAGTCGTCAATCGACTATCAATCTATCAAGTGCAGCAGTGGAGGAGACCTAGAAGAACCCCTAGTCAGGATCCTTCATGATGGCGGTGGTAAAGGTGATTGAAACCGAAGGGTCCTTTCGGAGGTAAGGCCGACATAGCTTATTTTCAGCGGCCGAGGAGGTGGAAAGAGAAAGGCCCCCTGATGGTGCCGTATTTATGCACTCGCCACGCGAGACGCAAGTGCGCGAAGTCGCGAGACTGGGAGTTGCCAACCTGGGTGAGGCAGAGCGGAACTGAAAAGGGAAGGGAGACAAGTTGAAAAATTATGGCAACCGACCGGCTGTCCAGCCATGCCTGCCCAAAATGCGCCCCACCGAGTACCAGGCCTATTGCAGAGATGTCAATAATGTGGGCTAGGGAAACTTCTAGTTACCTCTGCTGCCGAATGAAATTTATAATTGGTCGTCACTTGATACGAATCGCGGGACGCGATCATGAGTTCATATTTCAGAGTCGAAAACAGTTTCGACTTCATCGATCAGAAGAGGAAACCTTATGAGCTCTATAATCCACCGAACTAGAATAGATCTCGCGCTATAGGCAGAAAGGAGACCGTATGGCTAGGTATGGCAAGAGTGCACAGCGATCGGTCAAGCGAGCGATGCATAAACTGAAGGAAGGGAGTTTAAAGAGCGGGAAGAATGGCAAGCCAGTCAAAAGTAGAAAGCAAGCCATTGCCATCGGACTTTCTAAGGCCAGGGCCCAAGGGGCAAAGGTGCCTACCAAATAAAATCGATGCCGTTGTTCCACCTGCTAGTATTTTACGTAGCATGAGTCAACTCGAGGTCATGTTCTGATTTCTGGGAGGTGACTTTTATGGAGATGCAAGAATTCGGAAAGAAACTCGTTCGTTTAGTGGGACTCGTAGCCCTCATCGTATTCCTTCTGACCTGGTTCGGCCTCCCGGCTCAAGCACGGGACAAGAGTGGGGTCTTAAAAGCCAGCGAACTCATTGGAATGAGCGTTCAAGGTACTGACGGAAAAAAATTAGGAGACATTAAAGACTTGGTCATTGATCCTGAGGAAGGTGGTGTCGAGTATGCTGTGCTCGAATTCGGAGGATTTGCCGGTATCGGAGATAAGTATTTTGCCGTACCGTGGGAAGCACTGGAGCTGGATGAAACGAATAAAAAACTTTCGCTGGATGTACACAAAAAAGACCTAAAGAATGCGCCGGGCTTTGACAAGAATAACTGGCCGGATCTGAGTCTTGAACAGGTCCTCATTTATGAGTTTTACGAGGTTCGCCCATCTAATCGAGAACATAGCGCGCGATCAAACCGATAGCGAAGATGGGCATTACGTTTATCGAACCTCATCTTGAGCACGCCGCACGGTTTCATCAGAGCTGACAACAACGATGATATTGGATCGTTGATCGTCACCGTTTGTGATGGACTTGTCGAGCAATATACAGGTGTAACGCTACTCTTTTCTGTCGGTTCAGTAAGAGGAAGCATGCCATATCCACTGGCAATTGTCATAGTTGTGGGAACATTCACAGGACTGATCGCGTGGGATGATCCTTGCCCGGCGCAAACGATTACGGTCCAAGACGGGACACAGAATCAAGTCCCTCAGAATCCACAAGCTGGCCAGGTACAACCACCGTTACCTACTCTTGGGGTTCCTGGTTCCATAATAATAACCCCTCCCACAGCCCCAGGCCTGAGGGGCAGTCCCGTTATCTCACGTGCACGAATACCGATGGGCATATCCGGTAGAGCGCTCCCGGGTATGTCGGGAGGACCCCCCTTAAAAAGCCCAATGGGCGCTCAAGACCCTTCAGCCAGTTATATGCGGCCTCCCGTGATCGGCCCGTTTTCTTGCGACCCGTCGATTGATATTACTAGCTTGTGCTTGGAGTTATCCCCGGCTACGAGGCCGCCAGAATACACTACGTGAGCGCGAGGAAATCACAACCACCTGTACAGTTCCGACGGCCGATCCACCTTGG
>JACMLT010000180.1 GCA_014379455.1 Nitrospiraceae bacterium | reverse complement strand
GGCGCTCTGGCAACTCGACCTCGCTTAACCCGGAATAGTCAGGAACCCGGCATAGTGCCGACTATTCCGGCCCCGGAATAGTCGACACACATACGCATCTGAGATGCTACGTGCCGGTGTCGGCTTGCCTGCGCTCATGACTCTGCTCGGTCACGTTGATCCAGACATGACCATGCGGTACCTGGATGTGACCTTGACCGATCTTCAACGCGAGTTCCAACTGGCACGTTCAAAACCGCGGCATCTGATTCCCCCGCCCAAGACTCCGATGGCTCCTCTTCGAGCTGGCCTCGACGGCGTAATTGATGCGCTCTCCGGTGCTCAACATGTGCTCGAGATCTTTCGTCGCACGCTGTCAGATGGTCTCATGCGTACCTGCCTCAACCGGCTATCCAATCGACTCACGAAAATCCTGGCCGAAGCAAAACGGCTCAGCACGGGTTAAGATCGGCAGAGATTGGCCGGTAAAGCACGTGATCCGGGAAGTGAATGTCATTCGCGCTGCACTATGCGACTGCATGGGGTTCTGCCGATGGTCTAGTCGGCCTAGAATAATCCGAGGGTAGAAATTGCCGATGCACAATACACACCCTATGCTTCTGCTCACTATCGCGCTTTCACCCATAGTCGGTGCGTATCTCCAAGAGTTAGCGCCAACACCTGTAGCCGGGCGCATCGTCCCCGATCTGCGGCCATTTGATGAAGCCATGTTGTCGATGATGCAAAAGTGGGGTCTCAAGGGTGGACAGTTGGCGATCGCGAAGGGTGGCAAGTTAGTGTTTAGCCGCAGCTACGGTGACGCCGACCTTAACAAGAGACGAACGGTTGAACTCGATTCACTGTTCCGGATAGGGAGTGTGTCAAAAACTTTCACTACGGCCGCCATTCTGAAGCTGGTGGAAGCGGGCAAGCTCCGGCTCAGCGACAGGGTGCTTTCCCTCCTTTCGCACCTGAAACCGGCAGACGGATCAACAGTCGATCCTCGCCTTCTGGAGATTACCGTTCAGCAGCTTTTACAGCATGCCGGCGGCTGGCAGGACACTGAACCATCGTTCACGATGCCATTCACTGGGCAAGTGACTTTTGAGGTCGGCTCCCCCAGTCCTCCGACATGCGAAACAGTGATTCGTTACCAACTGAGCAAACGGTTGGATTTCGACCCTGGGAGCAAGACGAGCTATTCGAACTTCGGTTTCTGCATCCTCGGGCGAATAATCGAGGCCGTTGCCTCTGCTGGCGGTAAGCGAGTGCCCTACGAAGAATTTGTGGAGCGAGAAGTCTTGAGGCCTGCTGGAATTACACGGGCGAAGCTGGGCGGGACCCTGCCCTCTGAGCGATCTAGGGCCGAGGTCCGATATTATGGGCCGCCCAACCAGGTACTCGTTGATTCGGTTTATCCAGGACGCGGTCTCGTGCCGTTCGCCTACGGCGGCCTGTATCTGAGATCAACGGATTCCTCCGGCGGGTGGATTGCTTCAGCAGAGGATCTCGTTAAATTTGCCACCGCGATTGATGGGCAGCGGGGCCGAGCACTGCTAAGCCCTGCTATGTTTCGATTGATGCTGGATACTCCGATTCCGACAACCAAGGCGAGCGGCCTTTGCTGGACAGTGGCCAAACGGAACAACGGAGTGGATTTTTGGCATACCGGTGCGATTAAAGACAGCAGTGTCTCGTGGCTCGTGCGCACCAGCGAAGGCGCAACCCTGGCATTTGTGTTCAACTCCTTCCCGGCAGACTTCAACCGCTTCATGGGAGAGGTAATCCCTGGCATCTTGGAATTGATCAAAGCCCCACGGACCTGGCCGCAGAATATGAGCCTCAGATGGGCTCACTAGCAGGAACGCCGACGCCACTCGCGATCCACGGCGTTGTGTAGAGATAGACCTGTTCACTTCCAGCTCGGCGGCAATCTGGACAGTAGCATCAGGTCAATTTCCTTATCGCGCGTGATTCGGCCGGAGACTGGGGAATCGCTCTAGTTGCCCGACTTCACCGGAGCAATCCCAGTCGAGCGGCCCTTGGGAGGCACCTGCCGTTGCTTCGCCCTCGCTCCGTCGCTGCCTCGCCTCGAGACTGCACTCACAATCCGCTATCCCTGCAAACTTCTTCGGCCATCTCAACAACAGACAATCATCAGAAAACTCTACCTAGGCGGGCTTGCGGGACTTGGCGCTGCTCCTTTTCCAGTGGATCGCGTCGCGCGCTCCTCGATGCTTCTTGC
Organism: Nitrospiraceae bacterium; assembly: GCA_014379455.1. Classification (GTDB taxonomy): domain Bacteria; phylum Nitrospirota; class Nitrospiria; order Nitrospirales; family Nitrospiraceae; genus Palsa-1315. Next base: position 565 of record JACMLT010000180.1, on the reverse strand, counting down.
CTCGTCGCGAAGATTCAATTCCCGCGTCAACTCGGCCTCCGTGACGATTCCATCTCCATCACGATCCGCATGGGAAAGCAAGCCCCGCTGCGAACCAGCCTCTTGGTCAGACCACTCTTGCCTGGACAGCCTTCGGTCTCGATCCTTGTCCAGTTTGGACAGAATCATTGCAGCTCGCCGATCTATACGCTCCGGAAGCACCTCTGCGGGGCTCAAGCTTCCGTCACCATTCTTGTCCAACCTTCGAAGGGCAATGGAAGCGCTGTCGATCTCCGGGAAGGAGATCACGCCGTTTCCATCGGCGTCCAAAGCCTTCAAAACCGGATTCGCCTTCACGAACTCCAGTTGGGCATACACAGCCACACTGGGGTCCGGCCCCTCGTACGTCGGAAGCCCGCACTCCTCAGCGTCGAGCAGTTTATCTCCATTGCGATCTAGTCGCCGAAGAGGCGAAGCAGATGTCACGATCTCCCAAGAAGATATGACTCGGTCTGTATTCGCGTCCAAGGCCTTCAGAACGCGCACCACCTCAAAGTAAATGCGGGCGATTCCTTCCAGAGGGTCT
>JACMLT010000179.1 GCA_014379455.1 Nitrospiraceae bacterium | reverse complement strand
TCCTGCAACAGCGCGCGAAAGGCAGATGAGCTGCGAGGGCCCATGATCTTAAACGTGACTGCTTGTTGAACGGCGGGATTTAATCGAACCAGCTTTCGCTTGTCGTCGGTCTGGAGGCAGTCGCTCTTCGGTCGGAGTTCCTGGCACACCAGAGATCGAGACAGCGATGTCAGGGTCGTCAATAGCCCTCGACTGAGGGCTTCGTCTGGTAGCCAGACGACAAGGATACTGGAGGCGAGCGATCCCTCTTTTCCACAGACGCGTGTCTCCCGCAGGCGATACCATTCATAGGGCAGTGCGTGAATGGCCCCTTGCGGCTCCCATTCAATGAAGGAGAGACGGCCCTCGTCTTCCGGAACGTAACAGGCGACGCCGAGCGCGGTGCCGATGGCATAGCGATCGCGGATGCGGGATTCCGTGCTCTCGACGTAGGGCCCCCCGCTCGTGGTCACCAGGAGCACGGTGACGCGTTGGCCGTGCTCGGTTCGCTCGGCTAGCGCCTGCCTCAGCGGCCCAAGTCGTTGACTGAGCGGTGGTTCGGGTCCGGCGGTCTTGCCGGATCGTGCCTCTTGGAACCCTCGCTGCACTGCTGCCACCGGATCTTCCCACAGCCGCGCGCGGACGGCTTGCCCGCCGACTGTGTGAGTCATTTCCAGCCCGGTGCCGACCGGCCTCGAACTGCGCAAGGGCTCTTTGATCAGCAACACGCCGCCAATGGCCAGCACAAGCGCGAGCGCCCCCGCTATTGCCAGCTTCGAGTCGCCAGATCCTTTTTTGGCCATAGAACAGTCTGCTTCTGTGATCAGTCGCAGGAAATAGCATCGCTCCAATTTCCATAAGACTGGTGGGGCCACTGTACAACAGACAGTGAGGGGGACTGCAAGAAGGGAATGTGCAGCTCTGGGGGAACCCGATGTGGTCGATCGAGGGAATACTACGGAGTGACGACGACTTTGAAGATCGTGTCTTCGTTGGAAACGTAGACGAATCCGTCGGCGCCGACCATGAGACTCAATAAGTAGCCGTTCCCGCCGTTGTAGACGATGCTCGATGAGCCAAGTTGAGCAAGGTCTGCACCGCTCAAAACCACTCGGCGAATCTTGCCTCCATTAAAGTCCGAGAAGAGCAAATTATTACGATAGTCAATGGGGTAGACCGTGGAATCCTCGGGGATGGAGATGATCCCAGTCGGCGCGATGGGTGGGGTGTAGGCCAAGATCGGATCGCGGAAGTTCGAATTGCGGGCAATACCGGTCACCGTCGGCCAACCATAGTTGCCGCCCGCGACAATGCGATTGATCTCGTCGTTTCTCTCCGGGCCATTCTCTGTCTGCCACAGGTGGTCGGTGTGATTATGGAAAGTAAAGCCGAAACTGTTGCGATGCCCAAAGCTGAACACTTTCTTCGCGTTGGGATCCGCATTCGAGATGAATGGATTATCCGATGGTGTGCTGCCATCCGGATTCAAACGGAGAATCTTGCCGTTCAAGGACGTCAGCTGTTGGCTTGTGGCGGTGCTATCTCCATCACCGGTGCTGATGTAGAGCTTGCCGTCCGGACCGAACTGAATGATGCCGCTATTATGATCGAACGCCGCGGGAATGCCGTCGAGAATAGGGGTTTCCTGCGTACAGCTCCCGCTGGATTCGGTGAATCGCACCACTCGATTCCGCACTGGGTTCGGGGCTGTATGGAAGACGTACACGTAATGATTGGCGGCAAAGTTGGGATCGAGCGTGAGCCCGAGCAATCCTTGATTTCCGGTGGTCGAGATAGGGATAGTGCAGAACGGTTGGCTCACGAGTTGCCATTGAGGATTGATGATACGAGTGGTACCTGTACGCTCGTTGAAGAACACGCGGCCATCCGGCGCCAAAGACAGACCGACCGGGCCCCTAAGCGAGCCGACGATGGGCTGCAGTTGCACGCTGCCGGGCGGCGGTTGGCTGACCGAGAAGTTGAGCGTCTTCGTCGCCTCGGTATTCTGTAGTTCAATGTTGTTTTGATCGGCGAGAACTAAACGGACGGTATGGGCGGTAGACTGGAGCCCGAAGATGTCGAAAGACGTCGCGGATTTCCAGTGCACGAAGTGGGTATGGATACCGTTGTAGAGGACCCCGTTTTGATCGTTTATGCCGGCTCCATTGTAGAACCGATACGGCACAGGGTCGGTATTGAGATAAAAATGCAGATGATTTTGCCCTGGCGTGCCGATCGGAAAGGACTGCGTCGTGAATGAAACCGTCACGGGTCCGACAGGAACAGACGCATTCTGCGCAGGACTCACGCTCGTGATGGTTGGAGGGCCGCTAGCCTGGGGGGGAGTACCGGATTGAGATGGGGCCCCTCCCCCATCTGACCCACCGTCGCCGCACGAACTCAGCGCAAGTAAGAGCGTGGCACAGGTAACGAACTTACCGAACAATTGATAGGATATCTTCAAGATAGTCAGGCTACGAAATGAAGTTTTTTTAGGTTCTCCGCGAGCCGCATTCTCAGATTTCTGCTTGATCCTGTCTGACATATAGCCCATCAGCTCTGGAAAAAACAACCCCCACTTAAAGAGGTATAGGCGTTACGATGAGCAACTCACAGAAAGATGCTTGCCCCAGTTGGGAGGCGGAGCCGCGTAGGCCTCCATGCCTGGCTGGTCGCTGTAGGGATTGTGCAGCAGCGTGAGCAACCGGTCGATCTCGGAGAAGTCCTTCTTCTGGGCTTTCTCGATGGCGGTCTGGGCCAGATAGTTGCGGAGCACGTACTTGGGGTTGACGTGGTTCATGCGTGTTAGACGGTCCTCATCCCGACTTCCCTCTTCGCGCAGCCGATTCTTGTACCGACGAGCCCACTGATCAAATGAGTCACGATCTGAAAAGAAATCACGGAGCGATTCATTCAGCGATTCGATTCCAGTCTGAAACAGGCTCAATGCTCGAAAGAGGTTTGTGTAATCGACATGGTGCAGCTGCATGAGTGCCAAGAGGTCCTGGATCAATGATGCATCTTCCTCCTTCGTCTCGATGAGCCCGAACTTCGCCCTCATCAACTCCATGTACCGTTCTTCGCAGAGGGGGGTATAGCGGTCGAGTGCGGCCTTCAACTCTTCCTTCTGGGCTAACGGGAGTAGGGCTTGCGCCAGACAACTGAGATTCCAGAGGCCGATATAGGGCTGTTGATTGAACGCATAGCGTCCATTGTGGTCGGAGTGGTTACAGATAAATCCGGGATCGTAGTCGTCGATGAAGCCGAAGGGGCCATAGTCGAGCGTGATGCCGAGGATCGACATGTTGTCGGTGTTCATGACCCCGTGCGCCCAACCGACGGCCTGCCATTGCGCGATTAACCGCCCGGTGCGCTCGACGACCTCAGAGAAAAATCGTGTGTACTTGTCCGATGCATCGACAAGATGAGGGTAGTGCTGCGCGATGACATAATCGGCGAGGACTTTGAGCTGATCGTGCTGCTTCCGATAGTAGAGGATCTCGAACGAACCGAACCGCACATGAGACGGCGCCATCCGCACGAGCATTGCGCCGGTTTCGATCTGCTCGCGATAGACTTGGTGGTCGCTGCCCACGATGCAAAGCCCCCTCGTCGTCGGAATGCCAAGGCCAAACATCGCTTCGCTGCACAGATACTCCCGGATGGTTGAACGCAGCACTGCGCGGCCATCTCCTTCTCGCGAGAACGGCGTCAGTCCCGCCCCTTTCAGATGGAGGTCCCACTTCTCGCCCCGTTCGTTCCGTACTTCGCCAAGGAGAATCGCCCGCCCGTCTCCCAGCTGCGGCACATAGACGCCGAACTGATGGCCGGAGTACAGCATCGCCAACGGCTCCATCCCCGGGGCAAGCATGCTGCCACCAAATACTGCGGCAAACTCCTGTCGCTTCGCCTGCTCCGGATCGAGGTCGATGAGTTCTGCTGCTGCGGGATTAAAACTGACAAGATGAGGGGGCTCGGAAAACGGAGTCGGGTTCAGCTTGGCAGAGAGCGCTTCGGGCAGTCGAGCATAGGAGTTATCGAAGGAGAGGGTTTCCAGCTGGTGCTTTGTCATGGATGAAACATGCCCGGCCTCGCGTGCGTTATCGACTACCGTTCTGGATGTCGCGATCAAGCGTGAACACGAACACTCGTTCGCCGATTTGCACATCGATATCGGTAAAGAGCGCAAGGGTTTTGGCGCCGGTGATTTCGCTCACCTGTTCACAGAGTTTGTCCCGGCCTAGCGCAATCAGGTTCTGCCGCAATCGCCTTACCATATCGATGCCTTCCACTGTTTTGGCCAACTGACGCTCTGCCGGAGTCAGCACC
>JACMLT010000178.1 GCA_014379455.1 Nitrospiraceae bacterium | reverse complement strand
GGAAGCTCTTCTACCGCCTGGGCCAGCAAGCGGTCGCCGTCGGTCCTGCTCCCTACGAGGCCATCATCAAGCATGTGCGAGGCCGGCAGGGCTCAAAGCACAACCGGTAGGGGGCACTCACGTCAAGGTAATATCCCATTGCTATCTACACAGGGATATCTTTTTTCTCATACCACCCCCTTCGCGCTGAACTAACCCAACTCGATAAGCCCCTTCCTATATTCGCCACGACAAACTAACTTCCTCTGACGCCTGCTGGTTGCAGCACAAAAGAGTGGTGTGATAAATGAGGAAATCGGTGGAGGTACACCATGGCGCACGACGACGAATACGGACAGCACGAGCGAATGTTCACGTTGTCCGAGGCTAATCGCCTCATCCCCCAGCTCAATTCCAAGCTGACATCTATTCAGCAAGCTAAGGCCGTCTTGTCCCGTACGAAAGAAGATATCAAGAAAGCCAGTGCCCAGGCCGAATATGGTGGGGGTAGTACCGTTGGGCACGTCTATATCTTGGGCCTACAACAAGTCAGCGCGAATCTTCAAGCGATTCAGGAGCTCGGCATCCTGGTCAAAGACCTGGATCTCGGCCTCTGTGACTTCCCCCATCTTCGTGACGGTCGAGTCGTCTATCTATGCTGGAAACTTGGGGAACAAGAAGTTCGCTGGTGGCATGAAACGACCACCGGCTATAAAGATCGGTGTCTGCTGGAAGGCCTGGCCTGAAACAGAATCCTCACCCTCAATTCCTGGACATATTTATGAAATTTGCCATATTCGGATTCGACGGTCCCGACGGAGAAGCCAAGCGAAAAATCTATCGCCCGGCGCATCTCGCCAAGATGGAGCCCCTTGATGCCCAAGGCCGAGTCGTGCTGGCCGGTCCGCTCACAGATAAAACAGGGAGCCTTATTGTCATCGAGGCAGACTCGCTGGAAGACGCGCAACAGTTTGCTCGCGAAGACCCCTATACCGTCCATGGTGTATTCGAACGGGTTGAGGTCCACCCATTCACTCAAGTCTTTCCTAAAGAACGGTAGCCAAAACCTATTGCTAGTCCTTCAGCCTCTACTCCGTTTGCACCACCCGGTTGCAGGCTCCATAGTCGTCGCACGGTGCGGTATAGTTATCTACAATGGGACTATATTGGCGATTGCTCTACCCCTCCCTTTTGACACTCTTACTATGGGGAACCCCTGCGTTCAGCGCCTCCACACAAACCGTCATCGCCATCGGCCACTATGCCATGGCCGATGGCGACACCTTAGCCAGCGCAGAAGAAAATGTCCTCCAACGAGCTCAACGCAACGCAGTGGAAGAAGCAGGCATCTATCTCGAATCGACATTTCGCGATGTAGAAAAAGAATCGGGTGGGAAAAGCACACACACCAGTTCACTTGAAATCAGAACGATTGCCGCCGCCGTCACGAGAACGGAAATTCTTGAATCCAGGCGTTCCTTCGAGCTGAACCGCCCCGTCTTCTTCGTGCGTATCCGCGCCACCGTCGATATGAGCAGCCTGGCGGAGTCGATACGCCGATTTCAATCTGACCAGCAACTCACGCAACACTTCCGCCAACTCCAGCAGGAAAATCACCAATTGCGCTCGCAGCTGAAAGAGCTTCAACGGCAGCCGATCGGTGTCCGAATGCTGGCGATCGATCCGAATAGAAAGTCCGCCTCACATGGGCAGGCACGTGCGATGCTCGAAACTGCTCTCCATACAACAAATCTACGGGACAAGATCCAACTCAGCACCACCGCCGCCACACTTGACGATCGCTACGTTGATCCGCTGATTGTGCGAGGGCAGACCTATCTCCGACTCGTCTCACTAGCGTTTTCCCAACGGGGTCAGGCATCAGACTATGCGGATTATCTGGACAAAGCGAACATAGACTTCGATCGCGCCATCGCACTCGATGCCAAGAACGTATGGGCATGGGTTGGGAAAGGAGACGTGCTCACATGGTCGAAACAATTGGATGAGGCTGCCGCAGCCTACGAGCAAGCCCTTGTACTTGATCCATTTGCCGATATCGCTCGCCAGCCCCTCATCGGCATATACACGACGCAAGCTCGCCGTCAGGCTGAAGCCAAATCTTGGCGTCAGGCGCTGGCCACGCTGAAGAAAATCCTCAACCCCCAAACACCCGAAAGTTGGATCACCTATCAAAAGGAAGCGTATGCACTACGGAGCGAAATTTATCTTAAAATAAATCAACCGGAACAAGCGATTGAAGACTTGTCCACTGTTATTCGGGTCGACCCTACCAATGCTGCCGCTTTGGTGATCAGAGCGAAACTTTACAGGGAACGTTTACAGGGTCGGCTCGCTAAGGATGACCTTGAACGAGCCTGCGTCATAGGATCCGTTCAGGCCTGCGAGCAATTGCCCTAGCACCAAGCATTATATTGATATCATGTTACCATCTCATACCCACGCAAGCGAGCCAGCCAATAGCAGCCCCAACTCATACTGATTGATTTGACAGACTGGGCGAGCCGCCCCTATACTACTGCCACAGTTAGATTGTGAGCGGGTAAACGGTAGTGGCTGGCCACGTGGTAAAGCCAGAATCTGAGGACAAAAGACCTAAACCTCCACCCTTAATAATGGCCCGAAATTTCTCAGCGGTGGGTCTTCTGCGAGGTTGCAGGGGACACAGAAAAAGCTTAGAGTGGCGGAGGCTGTGATTGTCTGAAAATATGTGTTTTTTGTTCTATAACCCCTTGCCGGAGAGTACGCTGTGATGACTCAGTATCGTGTCCTTCCAGGCCCCGAACATTTCCTCCCCCCATCGGCTGCTAGCATGGGCATCTGTTTGCCGAACCCTGGGGAAGCCCATATCAACGGCGTGATCGTCCCAGAGGAAAAGGCCTACGAGGAAGCGGCGAAGCAATTCCTTATGGCCAAGGTGCCGACTCTTTTCCCAGGCCCTTTAGTCTTATGGGCCTGGAATGAGAAAGCGGCCAAAAAGGCCACGGCCATCCGCCACTTGTACAACACGATCAAGGAATGCGTGCAACCTGGGCAAACGCCCATGCTGATCCCAATGCCAGACTATCGCCCCAAATACCCCAAAATCAATCCTGAGGTCGAGATCAATCCCAACCACCCGAATCTGACCATCTGGCATAATAAAATCGATTGCTGCATGTTCATCGGGGTCCATTGTCATCAAGCGAATTTGTCGCTCAAAATCATTCGAGGCGGCACGTCCTGCTACACGATTGCGATGTGCGCTCAGGCAGGCCATGAAGATGCCATGCTCTCGTTCCGTGACGCCTCGGTTGAAAAAATCATGAAACTAGCCGATGCCGTGAAAAGATTAAAAGGGACGGTTACCCCACGGCTGACGTCAGCCAAAAACGGAGCCTGAAACTAATCTACGCAACGTGACGTTCTGAAGACAGTGAAAGGAGATCGAACCATGGCAGACACGCACTCAGTCATCGGCACTAAAAATAAAAAAGGGCAGACTTTTACCGATACCTGGAAGATGATGAATGAGGCGCCGCGCACGCCATCGTTCTATACAGGCAGCGAGGTCATCAAGGAAGCGCTCCGTCGGGCCAGTTGCGACGTGATGATCGCGTACCCGATTACACCACAGAGCGAAGCGGCCGCCTTGATTGGCGAGCTTTTCGCTGAGGGTTACATTGGCGACTACTTCCGTGGCGAAAGCGAATTCGCCGTCATGTCGCAATGCGCGGGGGCGGCCTTCGGTGGCGCACGTGTGTTTACAACGACCGCGGGACCAGGCACGATGCGCGCAATGGAGAACTTCCCAATGTGGTCCGGCGCGCGGTTGCCGATTCAGATGATCGTCACCTGCCGCGGCATCAACTCTCCCCTGTCGATTCAGCCCGACACGCTAGAGATCGCCTATCTTCTGAATACCGGCATGCTCGTCTGGCATGCAGAAACCGCACAGGACTTCTTCGACTGGATCCTCAAGGGCTACATGGTGTCGGAAGAGCCTGACGTGCACCTCCCCTTGGCTCTGTGTTGCGATGGATTCTTCGTGACGCACACCAAGGACGTTGTCAATCTTACCCCGGCCGACATGTGCCTTCCACCATACGATCCCTACCGTTCCCCCGTACCCTGCATGGATATGGAATGTCCGCCGGTTCGGATGATGCGCGACCCGTTTGTCATGAAGAGCAACTATATCAGCTATGCCACCCACGCCTCCTGGCAACAAGAAGTCTGGGCGGCAGTAGAACGATCCCGCAAGCACACGATCAAGTGGATCAACGGATTGATCGAATCAGAAAATACCGATGCCGAGGTCATCATCGTCGCCTCCGGTACGGCTGTGTCGCAGGGCCGGGAGGCTATCCGGCTCCTTGAGGACGAAGGCATCCGTTGCGGCCTGGTAAAGATCAAGTCCTTGCGGCCCTGGCCAGGCGAGGAAATCCGTGAAGCCACGAAAAACGCCAAGCACATTATCGTCCCGGAGTTCAACGTGACCGGATGGTTGGCCAAGGAAATTAAAGCCACCATCCCGAACAGCGAACGCGTGAATGCTGGCCCACGTGTCTGCGGAGGCATGACGATGCCACCGGAAATTATTGTTTCAGAAATCAAGACCCTGCTCGGCATGCGCACCATGTCGATGGCCGGTCGAGGCAGTTGATCGCACCTAAACAGCAAGAACCGAACGCCCTGAATAAGACACACGCACTGAGGAGGCCATCATGAGCAAAGAACGTATCAAGATTTCTGAAGACCTGTACGACATCATGCCGTCCGACTATCAAGACCTGGTCAAGAGCGCGACCTACGGCAAGGAAGACCGGGGCTGGAAGGATATCGGCAACAGCAAGGAACTGATCGAACAGCACTCCCTCTGCGCCGGCTGTCCGGAATCCATGGCCTTCCGGTACATCCTGGCCTCGTTGCCAAACCCCGAGGACACCGTCATGGTCGGCTCCACCGGCTGCACCAGCCTGGTATTCCCCATGGTAGCCGTTCACAACATTCACTCACTCTTCGGCAACCAGAACGCCATTGCCTCCGGCTTGAAGCGCGCCTTGAGCGTCCGCTTCCCAGGCCGGACGAAAGACGTAGTTGTGCTCGCCGGCGACGGTGCCACCGTTGACATTGGTCTCGACATGACACTGCAAGCCTGGTTCCGTCAGGAGAAGTTCACCACGATTTGTTTTGATAACGAACTGTACGCCAACACCGGTGGCCAGGAGAGCGGCCTGATGCAGAAGGGGTTCGTGGCCAAGATGGCGCCGGTTGGGAAGCTCTTCGACAAGGTCCGTCTGCCAGAAATCGCTCGTGAATCAGGCTGCCATTACGTGATCCAATGTACCGTCAGCAAGCCATCCCTCGTGGAAAAGGTGGTCCGGAATGCGGTCATGATCGCACGCGAAATCGGCCCGACTTACCTCCAGCTCTATACGCCTTGCATTCTCGAAATCGGAAAGAACAGTATGGAAGGGCTCCAGGAAATGCGGGACTCGGAAAAACCGACCGAGCGGTTTGCCTATAGAGAGTACATAAGCGAACCAGCCAAGCAACTCCTAGCAGAGGTGTCAGCCAAGGACAAGGAAAAGAAGGCCGCCGCGAAACAGCTCGCCTCTCAGGGGGCCTAATCCGATTCTGGAGGAGAGACGACCATGATCAAGAAAAGACTGAATGTCCGGATGTCGGGATTAGGTGGACAGGGTGCAGTCACAGCCGCGCACGTTCTCGCTATGGCTGCCAACCGCGACGGTAAGTTTTCGATCTCCAATCCCTTCTTCGGCGCCGAGAAACGCATGGCGCCGGCGGAGAGCTATTGTCGGATCGGCATCGAACGGATCTACGACCGTGGTGAGCTGGTATTTCCCGACGTCATCCAGGTCTTTCATCCCCAGGTCATCACCATGGGGAAGAGCTACACCATGCCTTTCTACTCCGGCGTGAAGGAAGGTGGTCTCGTCATCATCAACTCCGACCAGGAACTTCTGTCGGCAGACGACGTAGAACGTCTGAATGATCTAAATGTTAAAGTATTTTACATTGCGGGAACCGAACTCGCGATCGAGGTGGCCGGCACCGAGTTATCGACGAATATGTCGATGATCGGATCTGTAGCGGGTATTACCAAATGTGTCTCAATGGAATCCCTGGACGGTGCCTTACAAGAACGGTTCGGAAAGAAGTTCGTCGCCTCCGGTGGAACCGCGTCCTTGGATGAAGCGATCAAGAAGAAATTTGCCAAGAAAGAAATGTTGTTGGCCAAGAACCTTGCGACCATGCAAGCAGCCTATGAAATCGCCAGTGAATGGGCAGAGAAGAATCAGTATGAGCTGCGAGTCGGCAATCCTGCCGTTGCGGCTTAACGAGATAGAAGGAACCAGCTCGAATGTATAACGTAGCGCAAGTCATCGACGAGAAATGCGTAGCCAAGAAGGGATGCCGACTGTGCATCATGTATTGTCCGGAGGCCAATTGCCTCGATCTTAATCCAACCAAGATGGTGGCCGAAGTGACCATTGACCGCTGTAAAGGCTGTGACCTCTGCGTGGTCGTCTGCGACGCGGCCAAGCATTATGCCATCACCATGCAGGCAGTCAGCGCCACAGGGAAACTGATGTCACAAAAAGGCGAATCCGCCGCGCTTGGACAGGCCTACCAAGGATAACCATTTCATGTAGCGGGTTTCCCGCGCGAGACCCCATGGCACCTGTGCTATGGGGTTTTTTGTTGGTACCGCTGTTGGAGGGAACAGATGGAAACCGAAGACAATGTCATTGATGAGCTCGTTCGAGAGATTGCCGGTCTGATCCACGAGTACCCAAAAGTGCTCGAACGGCGTGCAGCCGAGATTCATGCCAGCGGGAAAGATCCGGATTTGGCACACACACTCGTCAAGGCTGCCGATACCATGCGAGACAGCGGGAATCTCTATCTGACCTGGGCCAAGCACTATGCATCCGTTGCGGCAGGTAATACAGACGCGACCTCTGATGAAGATGAAACACAAGATTTCGATGTATAACGGATTAGTCGCAAGCAGGCAAGAATTGCGCTGATAGAAAAAATTCTCCCCCCAAGCAACATCTTTTGCTAGAATGCGCAGCCTAAAGACGATCTGTCCCATTCCCCGGTAGCTCAGTTGGTAGAGCAGCCGGCTGTTAACCGGCTGGTCGCAGGTTCGAGTCCTGCCCGGGGAGCCAATTTCCCTCCATGAAAATTCGCAAGCTGAGTACCTACCTTGACGTGGTTATTCTCGCCTCCTCTTTCTGCGAATTATTTGATGTCTATTCAAGTCTTGCCGACCAACCTTCGCAAGGTAATGAGCTTACGGCGGCAATACAAAAGGCCTACCCTAAATCTAAAATCGGTCAGACCGAAGATGTTGATGAAGAAAGTTGAGGTATTCCGGCCAATCCCCCTGGGATAGTTGAGGCGGATTTTAAACGCAACCTGTACAAGTCCTTTGAGATTAAGCTCATTGCCTTTCTCAAAGAGGGGCATGGAGTATATAAGAGCAGCATCAATTACAAGTATGATGGCGGCATTCAGCCGTTTTTAATACATATCCAGCTGCAGCCACCAGGTGGCAT
>JACMLT010000177.1 GCA_014379455.1 Nitrospiraceae bacterium | reverse complement strand
GAATATCCCCCACCATATCCGCCCCCTCGCGCTCTTGCGAAGGATAGGGACGGGAGCCCGATCAGAGCGATGACGATCACCGCGGCAATGAGTTTCGTGGTGTTCATGCTAGGTCCTTTCTATCGATGTCACAGGTCAACTATCCATACGCTACTATCCTAGCAGAAACAGTCCTATGAAAACCTATTATTCGAGAACCTTCAAGGCTGCGTGCACTGCTCTGGACCCATAGCCTGATTAAGAGGCGGTGCAAAGGAGGTAGGTGAGGCGGCTCTGTATCTCACGCGTCGAACGAGCACATTCTTATCGTGCACGTTCCGCGAGCAGGAGAACGGCCAGGCTACCCTTCCTTGTCCCCTCCTTTTTCGTCTTGCCGGAATGGTATGATGGATCTTGTTCCGTAGAACGAAGGTCTTATCCAATTTTTACAAGGAGTTTATGTCCATGAATCTGGCACGTCACATCATCGGAATCTCGTTGGGAGTCCTGCTGTTTTCGGACGTTAGCCTTGCGACGGAGCCGGCTGAGGTAGAAAAATTTGTGAAGGCGCGCGTCGAGATCGGTGAGATGATGACGAACTACTTTAAAGGCGGAGGGCAGTTCAAGGATGGGCAACGCCCGTCGACTGAACAGATGAAGGAGATGGGTGCGGACATCCACACGAAACTCGGCAAGCTGTTGGAAAGGTATGATCTGACGGTCGAGGATTATCGAAAGCGCAGTCCGGAGGTCTTTGCCGATGACGCGGCGGTGAAGGGCTATCTCAACGAGCATCCAGACATGAAGGCACGATACGAAGCGCTCCCGCTGGATCGGATGGGACGTGGTGGCAGCACCGGGCGGGGATACTAAATTTGTCTATCAGGGTCTACCGGCTCCCCCACATGTGAATGATGAGGAGTCGTTCCTGTCAATCAATCGGAGACCGGGATGATTATCACAGATACTGAGTCGGCTGATATCGACACTCCCACAGGGCTCATGCGTACGTATCTCTTTCGGCCGGTGGCGGAGGGGCGGTATCCAGGCCTGGTGCTATTCTCAGAGATCTTTCAGGTTACGGGGCCAATTCGGCGCATTGCCGCGATGTTGGCGAGCCACGGATTTGTGGTGGCGGCTCCGGAGATTTACCATGAATTGGAGCCGGCCGGGACCGTGTTGGCCTACGACGAGGCCGGAGCCGAGCGCGGCAACCGGCATAAGACCACCAAGACATTATCGAGCTACGATGGCGACGCGAGAGCCGCGCTGGATTGTCTTAGGTCTTCACCGCACTGCACAGGTAAGCTGGGCGTCATGGGGATCTGCATTGGGGGACATTTGGCGTTTCGCGCGGCGATGCAGCCTGACGTGTTGGCCACCACTTGTTTCTACGCAACCGATATCCACAAGCGTAGTCTGTGCGAGGGCATGCGCGACAACAGTCTGGATCGAATCAGGGAGATTACGGGCGAGCTGTTGATGATTTGGGGCAGACAAGACCCACATATTCCCCGCGAGGGGCGAGCGCTGATCTACAACGCGCTGAGTGATGCCGGGACACATTTTCAGTGGCATGAGTTCAACAATGCGCATGCCTTTCTTCGGGATGAAGGTCCTCGGTACGATCCGGCTACGGCCCAGATCTGTTATGTCATGGCGCTGGAGCTATTCACTAGAAAATTAGGAGAAGGCGATCGGCGCACGATTGCTTGATCGTACTCCTTCAAGGCCTGACCCTTGTGTGCGCCTCGCCTCACATTTATTGACTCTCCTCCGACCCCTCCATATAATGCCGCTCGATTGTAGCTTTTTCTGCCTTTCCAGACAGTTATGGCTTCTTTCCCCAAGACATCAATGGGAGAAACATGGGAGAAGGTTCGTGCGGAACTTTCCCATGCCTTTTCAACCACGTCCGAGGTCCAGGTACTCACGACCGAAGACTTCGCGCTGCTTGAACGGGTAGCCGATGCGGTGGTGAAACGAGGTATGGCTGCTCCTGCCACGGTGTTTCTGGAATCGCTCGGTCCTATGAACTTTCTCGGCAGTCAGGCGTTGTATTTTCTGACCCCCATCGTTGAATGGGCTTTTCAGGCGAAGGAAGTCGAGCAAGTGGCCCGGTTGCTTGAGCGACGCGATACGATTTCCCGTCTCATTGCCATCATTGACACGAAGTCTGCTCCCCAAGCTCCTCCCCCGGCTCCTCAAGGAGCCTCCGCTCAATGAGTGTGCCGAGTCCTGCACCTACTAAGCCGGTGACCACCCATCCCCTCAACGTGATCGTGGCCACCGATTGTGGCAGTACCACGACCAAAGCCATTTTGATTGAAAAAGTCGGCGACGAATATCGGCAAACCTATCGCGGTGAAGCGCCGACGACGGTGGAAGCGCCGTTTGAAGATGTGACGCGCGGGGTGCTGAACGCGATTGCGGAAATTGAAGAACTCTCCGGCAGGAAAATTCTTGACGGTGACAAGATTATCACGCCTTGTCGCGATGCGAAGACCGGTGTCGATATCTATATTTCTACCAGCAGTGCGGGCGGTGGGTTGCAAATGATGGTGACTGGAGTCGTGCAAAACATGACGGGGGAGAGTGCGCAGCGGGCGGCACTGGGGGCCGGGGCGATCGTCATCGATGTGTTGGCGTCGAACGACGGTCGATTGCCGCATGAAAAGATTGAGCGTATCAGGACGATGCGGCCCGACATGATCTTGATGTCCGGCGGGACGGATGGGGGGGCGGTCACCCATGTGGTCGAGATGGCCGAGTATATTTCAGCGGCGGAGCCACGTCCCCGATTCGGGGCGACGTACAAGCTTCCGTTGATTTATGCGGGCAACAAAGACGCGCAACCACAAGTAAAGAAGATTTTGGGCGAGAAAGCGGCTCTGGTGCTGACGGACAACATTCGTCCGGTATTAGAGCGGGAGAATCTCGCGCCGGCGCGAAACAAGATCCATGACCTGTTTCTCGAACATGTCATGCAACAAGCGCCGGGCTACAAGAAACTGATCGAGATGGCCGGCGCGCCGATTATGCCGACACCGGCGGCGGTCGGCGTGATCATGGAAACGATTGCCAAGCGGGAGCATTTGAACTTGATCGGGGTGGATATTGGCGGCGCGACCACGGACGTGTTCTCGGTCTTCGAGGGGCTCTTCAATCGAACCGTCAGCGCGAACCTTGGCATGTCATACAGTATTTCCAACGTGCTGGCGGAAGCAGGGCTCGCCAATATCATGCGCTGGGTGCCCTTTACGATCGACGAACAGACGCTTCGTAACCGGATCAAGAACAAGATGGTCCGGCCGACGACGATTCCACAAACATTGGACGAGCTGCAGATCGAACATGCGATTGCCCGCGAGGCGCTTCGGCTCGCCTTGATCCATCATAAGTCCCTCGCCACGGCTCTCAAGGGCATACAACAAGAGCGCACGATCTCGGATGTGTTCGAGCAGCAGCAGTCCGGCAAGACGCTGATCGACATGCTCAAGCTGGATTTAATCGTGGGAAGCGGGGGGATTCTGTCCCATGCGCCGCGCCGTGTGCAGTCGATGCTGATGATGGTAGATGCCTATGAACCGCTCGGGGTGACGAGGCTCTCGGTGGACAGCATCTTCATGATGCCGCACCTCGGTGTGCTCTCGACGATCGATGAGAAGGCGGCGACCGATGTTTTTGTCCGTGATTGTATGGTCTATCTGGGGACCTGTATCGCGCCGATTGGCCAGGGGAAGAATGGGGAACGGTGCGCGGACTATGTCATCACCTTTCCTGACGGACGAGTGGATAAGGGGCAACTCGCATTCGGTGACTTACGGCTGATTCCCCTGGCCAGCGATCAGAAGGCTTCGATCGCGATCCAGCCGGTGAAACAGGTGAATCTTGGAGCAGGAGCTGGAGTGTCAATCACACGAGACGTGCAAGGCGGTGTGGTGGGTCTCATGCTCGATGGACGCGGGCGCCCGTTGCAATTGCCGACCGATCATGCAGCCAGGGTGGCGGCGCTGACGAAATGGTACCAGGCGGTGGATTTGTATCCGAGGATGTAAGGCATGCAACGAAGGACACAATAGAAGAACACTTCTGCAGGATGCTCAAAAAGGCCGTTCAGCAAGGCCGCAGCGAGTGAAGGGCCGAGGCGTACCCTCTGGGGTACGTTGAGGGTCTGAACGATGCGAGAACGAAGCTGGCGGGCTTTTTCAGCATCCTGCCAGGCAATTTTATATGGCCCATTCCTACACCCCAGGCTTAACCGTGACAGAGCACACCACGGTCCGTCGTCGACG
>JACMLT010000176.1 GCA_014379455.1 Nitrospiraceae bacterium | reverse complement strand
GGATGCGAGCACCCGTTTGATCTCTTTCAACACTCGCCCCTCATCGGCTTGCACCTTCACCAGTGGGCTTTTCTTGACCACTTGAAGAATAACGTGTGAAAGGTGGCTGATTTTATCTTCGCTCAACATAAGGAACTCGTCAGGGGTGAGGACTCAGGCATAAGGGGTTCTCGACGAGACGGCCCATTGGTCTCACACCCCTTACCCTTCACCGTTTCAAAGAATGATACCCCGCTCCCGTGCGAGCTTACTCTTCACCAGCGTGAACATCCTCTGATAGTCCATATGTCCCCGCTCGATGTCTTGTTCATAGACGGTCAGCAATTTCCGCACTTCGGCGTTCAAGCGATCTTCAACCGACAGTTCATCAAGAATGGCATGATCGATCTGTTCGACGAACGCCTTATGATCTCCAACCATTGCCACCTGCCCCTCCTGCTGCAGCCTGACGGCAATCGATTCCGAGATGTGGCGAATTCGTTCTTTCGACAGTCTCATGGCTAGCAAGCCGTGTAAAAACTATGTTGGCGCGCGAGAACTTGAGTAGTCCGCACGTGTAGCACAACGAGAAAATATTCTTGCAGGATGGTCAAAAAGATCGTCCAGCAAGGCCGCAGCGAGCGAAGGCCTGAGGCGTACCCTCTGGGGCGCACGGTGCGACGAATAAGGAGCACCAAGTCTGTGCGCGCCGCCGAGTGGTGAGGCGGCCGGGTCCCCGTTGAGGGGCTAAGCGATGCGAGAACGAAGCTGGCGGTCTTTTCCAACATCCTGCTATATCTTGTCGATTCGAATGGTCGGTACATCCATCACTCGCCGCAGTACCGAGGCATCCCCGAGAATGCGGCCGATGACATTGACACGGTCGGCCGGAACGGGATCTTGCCCCATGCTCATCGGTGTGCGACCGAAGAAAATAGCCAGGACCTGTCCAGCGCCCCAGAACGCGACATCGCCGACTTTGACCTGATTCGTTGCGGTCTCGCGATGGTCTTTCACCCCAGCCAGCTTAAAATAGAATTCTTCGCCCCACGTATTGACTGGGCTTTCAACTGGTAAGGCCGCATAGACTTCTTGCGCCGTCTTTGTCGACTTGAGTTCCGCATCGAGCTGCACAGATCCGACGGTGATGCGAACTTTATTGGGAAAATCAGCCATGGTGCTCGAGTCGGCCCTCCCGGTGGCCATCAAGTGAAAACCCTTTCAGGACGCGGACTTTAGCTTGTTTATTCGGTGAAATCAAGGCTACAATCCCCCGATCATATGCTCGAATCATCCTTCGTGCTTCTCAAGGGTATCGGCCAACATTCCGAACGCCGTCTCTGGCAAGCGGGCATTCTCGATTGGGCGTCGTTCATCCGATCTCCAGCCATCCCCGGCATCGCCTCAACGAGAAAAGAGTGGTACGACCGCGAGCTTGTTACGGCCCAATCGCGTCTGGAAGAAGGTGACGCGCACTTCTTCGGCGCCTGTTTGAAAAGTCGAGAGCACTGGCGCCTCTTCGAAACATTTCGCCCCCGCACGCTCTATCTGGACATTGAAACGACAGGGATGTCCGCGCGCGAGGGACATGTCACGGTGGTCGGACTCTATCGAAACGGTCACATGACCAGCCTCGTTCGAGGGGAAACGTTAACCGAGGACCGATTGCACGCAGAACTGGAACAGACAGACCTCGTCATTACATTCTTCGGCAGCGGGTTTGATATTCCCTACTTGCAGGCAAAATTCCCCCGATTGAATTTTAAAAAACCGCATTTCGATCTCTGCTTCGCGGCGCGCAGACTCGGCTTGCAGGGCGGACTGAAACGCATTGAACAAGACATGCACATTACTCGCGAAACCGATGTGATAGGACTCGATGGATGGGAAGCCGTCCGCCTCTGGCACCAGTGGTGCGCAGGAAACGAGGCCGCACGCGATCTGTTACTGAGGTATAACGCAGCAGATACTCAAAACCTTGAACCGCTCGCTGCACGGCTCTATGAGCAGATGGTCGTCCGATTCGGCCCACCTTCTATAGCATGTTCACCTACCCGCTACCAGAAGCCGATTGAGGTCGCGCCGTGACGCAACCCCAGCGATGGACCGGGGTCGGACGAACTGAAACCGGGCATGTTCGTGCGTCGAACCAGGATGCATTGGCCCTCCTGGATGACTGTGGCGTCTGGATGGTAGCAGACGGAATGGGTGGGCACCCGGCAGGAGATGTCGCGGCCCAAACCGCCGTGGCCGTGGCCACACAGCGGGCACGAGCGCGAGCACCCCGGCTCCACGATCACCCAAACGGCGCTGCGGAATTCATGACAGACGTCGTGACGAGCGCCAACCGGCGAATCCATGATCTCATGCTTGAAAAGCCCTCCTTGAGAGGGATGGGCACAACCTTTGTCTCCTTGGCCATCACACCAACACCGATGCCGGTCGCCCATATTGCCCACTTGGGCGATAGTCGAGCCTACCTCTATCGGGCAGGCCAGCTCACACAATTGACGCGCGATCACACCCTCGTCCAACAACTTGTGCAGCGCGGCTAGATCGATGAAGCCACCGCGCTCATACATCCTGAACGCCATGTCTTGACCAACGGTTTGGGGATGGGTCGCGATATGCAACCGGAACTGACTTCGATACCAGTCACCCCTCAAGATTTGTTTGTCCTCTGCAGCGACGGACTCACGAAAATGTTAGAGGACACGGCCATCGCGGCGATACTCTCGCGCGCGAGCGACGATCCCCACCGGGCCTGCCATGATCTGATCGAGGAGGCGCTGAACAGAGGGGGAGAAGATAATGTGACCGTGATCGTCGTGGCGTGGGGACCGTCGGCTGTCACGGCAGTTTAGTCATTGACAAGGCTCTCTCAGCCCTGTAGCCTCAGGTTCCAGCCAGGCAGTCTTTCCTCCCATTTCCCTTGTGAACCAGGCCGGAGATTATCATGCGTGTTCTCGTACTGTTTCGACTCATTGTGCTTCTGCTCATCGGAGGAACCTGCTGGATCCCCGCAGCGATGAGTGCGCCCGCAGAGAACACCGAACTCGAAGCCACAGTTCGCGCCCTCGTGCGAGCCAATTCCGATAAGGATTTGCCCGCCATGTCTAAGCTGATGGCCCACGACGCCGACATTGTCAGCTACTCCATCGGAGGCCGAAAATACGTGGGCTGGCCTAACCTTGAGCGGGATATCAAGGAGGAATTTGCAAAAGTCGGTTCGCTCGACCTTCCCATTTCCGAACTCAAGGTGTGGTCGAAGGGAGATATCGGGTGGTACACGATGGAGCTGGACTATGTGCGTGTCCTCGGTCAAGGACCAGACCAGCAACGCGCCGTCATGCCGTTACGGGAAACAGGGGTGCTTGAGCGTCGAAACGGCCGGTGGATCCTGTTATCTTGGCATGAATCCTTCCGCAATGCCGGGGGTATGTCGCCTGTCGACAATCAGCTGAATGTCGTTGCGCCACGCACTGTGGCTTCATCGGCCGGACAACCAGTCGTCCAGGACCTGAGCGGAGAATGGGACATTCTTGAGGTGGAGGACGACAAACGCTACCGGGCCACTCTCGACAAAGCCGGCAACGGTCCCTATACACAACACGGTGGACAATTTGTGACCACGAAATTTACGGACCGTCTCTGGCAAGGCACCTGGCAGCAGCCTGGCAACGACCGCGAAGGAGGATTTGAGCTCCTCCTCTCAGACGATGGGACCCAGGCCAAAGGCGTGTGGTGGTATTCTCGCGTCGGCACCCAAAAGAATATTCCTCCTCGTGAACACGGCGGAACCTATCTCTGGAAACGTTTGACTCCACCACTATCTGCACGATGACATCTGTCTATCACACAGACGTATACAACCGGCGGGCCGCATCTTCACGTGACCACTTTTTATTCTTGGGAGGTTTTATGCGTCAGATACTCCTCACATTACTCGCCGGCATCTGTCTAGCAACCCCTGTATTCGCAGACGGCGGTCACGATCACCATGCTGTTCCGACACTCAAGAATCAAACGGAGACGACCGTCTCAGTTCAAGGACATGTCGTCACACTCACATTCGGTCCCATCGATCTCCCGGCCGCTCACGAAGGAGATCTGGCTGCGTCGATGCCCAAGCATAGTTTTCAGCTTCCTAAGGATATGTATATGGTGGGGTATAAAACCGCTGTCTTCACCAAAGAAGGGAAGCCCCTCCCCAAGAACTATCTCCATCACATATTGATGCTCAACAACAGCAAGCCGAGCGTCTCATGCGACGGTGAACCGCTGTTTTTTGCGGGAGCAGGGCTGGAGATGACCGAGACGCGTTTCCCCGAAGGCTATGGAGTCAAGCTTGCCAAGGGTGACCATCTGATGTCGATCGTTGCGTTTTATCATAAAGCGCCGGTCACCAAAGATGTCATGGCAACGTTCACCATGTACATGGCGCCTGAGGGCGCACCGGTCAAGGAAATGGATGTATACCAAGTGGGAGTCAACATTGTGTGCTTCAGCAAGTTCTCTCAGCGCGGCCCAAACCAGACAGACGAAGGGATAGAAATTAATTCCGGAGTCCAGGTCCACCGGGAGCCGCTCAAATTCTCAATGGATGGCTGTGTGAAGTTTGCCTATCCCCATGGCCATGATGAACTCCTCATGATCGGGCTGGACAATATGACCAGAAAGCAGACTTTGCTGCGAACGGTTCCCGATGTCGACAAGGACGGAACCTTTCTCCAGTTTCAACAGCATCAAGTCTATCAGGACAGTCAGGGATTTCCTGTGACGAAGGCGGATGATTATGAAATGGTCATGGTCCATCATCATCCGTTACAGAAAAAAGACGCCCAACATGGGATGGGGAACTATTTATTGTATATGACCCCCGGCGCCTGTCCTTCGACGTCCCCTTCGCCGCTCGCGCTCAAATAACGCTTCGCACCATCCGTCGCCGCATTCGTCCGCATCCTGAGATACAGGGTCTTTTCCTTCCGTAGACCTCCCCTGGGATGCGTGATAGTTGAAAACATTGCCCCACAGCAATCATCACCCATACTTGAAGACTTGGATGCCCCCCAAGCCTCACGCCTCCAGCAAGCTGAAACCCTCCATACCCCACATCATTCGTAATCCTCAATTAACATATTTGCCATCTTCAAAACGAAAATCTTCTAGCTGAACCTACTCTGGCCGTGTATACTTCCACGTACATCTTTGAACACATATGTATTTCATGCTCCTTCGAGATTGCGTCCGGTAGGCTGCATAGCACCGTTGCACACTATGTTTGTTATGGCATTACCCTCATCACATACCGACATCTTGCCGCCGTCCACTAGCGAGCTATTGGACGGCGTAACACGGTTTTCAGCAGAATTAGGTACGATGACCGACCTAACAGCGATTGGGGATCGGATTATTCAGGAGCTCTGCCACGCAGGCGCCACGACTCATGGGACTCTGTTCCTGCTGGATCGCGAACACGAGTGCTATCGCCGAGTCAGCACCGTTGGTCCGATCGCCCTCGCGCTGACACCTCCTATGCTGGCTATAAGCCATCCATTGCCCCACCACATACTGACAATAAACCGGATCATCACGCGGGACGATTTAGCTGGAGACCTCCAAGAAACCGACCCCGGAACCGGCGTACACGCGGCGATGGAAGCCTTGCAGGTCACACGCCTCGTGCCGCACTTCATAAAAAACCGCCTCATCGCCTTCTCGCTCCTCGGCATAGCACAACCTATCGCTGAGGAAAATGCACTGACAAAATCCGTACTCGCCGCACTCGCACAAATCGCCACAAATGCTCTAGATACTATTGTGCTATACGAGGACCTCCACCGCTCACATATGCTCATGAAACGCACGGATCGCCTGAAATCCCTTGAGACAATCGCCGGCGGCTTTGCCCATGAAATTCGGAACCCCCTCACGTCGATCAAAACGTTTATCCAATTGGCCCCACAACGAAAAGATGATCCTCAGTTTATTCATGGATTCAGCAAAATGGTCCTCGACGATGTGTATCGTATCGAACGGCTGATTCAGGAAATTCTCGACTATGCGCGATACATGGAACCTAAGTTGACGGACGAGGATTTCAACGACATTGTCGCCTCATGCTTGCACTTCATCGATGTCAAGGCCGACCGTCAGGGGATCAAGATTGAAAAAGAGCTGGCGCCCGACCTGCCTCGTGTCATGCTGGACCGGCAGCAAATCAAGCAAGTCCTGCTCAATCTTCTCCTGAATGCCGTGGACTCGATGGCAAAATCGGGTGGGCGGTTACGCGTTCAGACCAGAAAGTTGACGAAGCCTGGAGACATCGTGTGGGTCCACATCGAGATCAAGGACACCGGTGAAGGAATCCAGGAAACGAATCTCGATCATGTGTTTGATCCATTCTTTACAACGAAACACGCGAGTGGAGAGCACGAGGGGACAGGATTGGGCTTGACGATCGTCCATCAAATTATTCAAGAACATCACGGCGAGATTCGAGTCGAGAGTTCGGTCGGTGTCGGCACCACGTTTTTCGTGAGCCTGCCTGCGTTACCCGCATAACCGCCAACACCCTAAGGACACCAGTATGAAAAAACGCGTGTTATTGATCGATGACGAGGCCCGGGTCCGGGCCTCGTTGAAAACGGTTCTGGAGCCGACCTACGAAACAATCCAAGCCGCCGACGCCCAGGAAGGCCTCGATCTCTTTCGCAAGGAAGCCCCCCATCTCGTCCTTCTAGACGTCATTCTGCCAGGCACCGACGGGCTTTCGGTGCTCCGAACTCTCCGTGCTGAAAGCCGTACGGCACCGATCATCATGTTGACGGGAACAAAATCGGTCAAAACCGCTGTCGATGCAATGAAGTTCGGCGCAGCCGACTACCTGTCAAAGCCCTTCGACGTGGAAGAGCTTCGCCTCATTGTCGAACGCGCACTCACGGACCAGGAACTCCAACGTGAGGTGAAACAGCTCCGCGCGCAAGTCGTTCAACGCTATGCCTTTCACAACCTGATCGGCAAAAGCCCATCGATGCAAGGCATCTACATCAAGATCGAACAAGTCGCCGACAGTCGCACCACCGTCCTGATCACCGGCGAGAGCGGCACGGGGAAGGAATTGGTCGCCAAGGCGCTCCACTATAATAGCGGCAGGCGCGAGCGCCCCTTCATTGCGTTGAACTGTGCCGCTCTTCCCGAAACGCTCATCGAGAGTGAGCTGTTCGGCCATGAGAAAGGCTCGTTCACGGATGCGACGGCCCGCCGAGTCGGGCAATTTGAGCTCGCCAATACCGGCACGCTTTTCCTCGACGAGATCGGTGACCTCAGCGCCATGACGCAAGCCAAGTTGTTGCGTGTGTTGCAAGAACGAGAATTCACCAGAGTCGGTGGGGTGCAATCCATCAAGGTCGATGTGCGCATCGTGACGGCAACAAACAAAAATCTCGAGGAGCTCGTTCGCAAAGGGCAATTCCGTGAAGACCTCTATTATCGCATCAACGTCATTGGACTCTATTTACCCCCGCTCCGGGAACGTGGGGAAGACGTTCCCCTCCTCGCCAAACATTTTCTGGCCAAACGAATCGAAGAAGACAACCGTCCACCCCAAGAGTTTTCAAAAGATGCCATCGATCTTTTGTCTCGCTATCCCTGGCCCGGCAATGTGCGAGAGATGGAAAACATCATCGAACAGGCGTTCATTTGGTCCAAGGGATCGGACACTATCACGCCCGAACATCTCCCAGTCATTCTTAAGGAGGGCTCCCGACCCACTTCACTCCGCGACGATACCCTCGCCGGGCGACTGTCGCTCGAAAAAGCCGTCATGGAGTTCGAGCGAGAAATTATTTTAGATGCTCTCAAACGGACAAACTACATCCAAACCCATGCCGCCAACCTTCTGGGAATCAGCCGCCGGATGCTGAAATACCGCATGGATACGCTGGGAATCGGCCGGCCTGATCAAGGCACCAGCACTGACCCTCCGGCATTCGCGGAGGAATAACACAACCATTTCCCTCATGCTCTCTTGTGTGCGCGACGTAGTAGGCCCCATCTCGGATGCCGCAAGGGAAGGTATCGGACCTATTCTCTGGTTTCCGATGGTTGCAACCTATCAACACAATCCATCATCGTTGCGACTCATGCGGCCGCGAACAGTCCGCCGGATTTCTGGGCGATGAGAGGCTCAGAGTTACGTCGAGAGAAACGAGTCTGATTGTCGGTGAAGCTCAGTCTATCGGCGCTCACTCCATCAACTGGAAAGTCTTTTTGAGCAACGACGACGTATTTGGCGTGTCGAAGACCGACCGAAAAATATGATGCACCAGGGTAGTATGAGTGGCAAGGTCGGCTTGAAATTGTTTCACGGCCATCGGCCGATCGGCCCTGTCATAGCCCATGCGGATGGCGCACCGTTCTAATTCCTTTTGCTGATCTGGGAGCGCGTGCGTCTGCAGATCGTGCACCATCTGGAGTTTGTGCTCCACGTCTCGGAGAAACCTATAGGCGCTGGCCAGATCGGTCTGTTGTTTTTTCGAAAGAATACAGGCCTTCTGGAGTCGCACCAGCGAATCGAGCGTGCCACGACCAAGAATTCTCGGCAACCGACGGCCAGCTAACACCTGGATTGTTTGAACGAGAAATTCGATTTCTCTGATCCCTCCGACGCCGAGCTTGACGTTGCGCTGTTCATGCCCGCGCTCCGCGATCTTTGCATCAATCCGTTCCTTGACCGATCGAACCTCCTCTACAACAGTGAGTCCTACTTTGACATCCGGGTCTTTGGATGAGGGGACCAACACAAAGGGGCGCACCAGCTTGATGAACGATTTCCCGACCTCCTGCGACCCTGCGATAGGCCACGCCTTCAGCAAGGCCAACCGTTCCCACACCTGCCCTCTCGTTCGATAATACTTGGCATAGTCGTCGAGCGAGCGAGTCAGCTGCCCCACCGAACCTTCCGCCCGCAAGCGGAGGTCCACGCGATAGACGTACCCTTCATGGGTTTGCGCGGTCAGCGCCTTCGTCAGTTCTCGTGCGAGAATTTCAAAGTATTCTTCATTCGACAGCCCGCGCTGCGCAGGCCCCTTCGCCTTTGTGCGCCCAAACGACATCGGCTTGGTTTCCCCCTCATTGGATTCACAGACATACAGTACATCGACATCAGAACTATAATTAAGCTCGTGTCCGCCCAGCTTCCCCATCGCAATAACGGTGAAGCCGGTCTCCACCCATCGCCCCTGACGGTTCTGATGCATGGGAATACCGTGTCGAGTCCGTAGATCGGTGTCGACGATGCGATACGCAGCATCGATAAGGACCGAGGCCAGATCCGAGAGAGAGGCGGTCGTTTCCACCACATCGGCTAACCGGAGGAGATCGCGCACGCCGATACGCAACATCTCCCGGCGATGGAATCGTCTGAGCGCGTCCAACTTGAGTTCAGTGGCGGTGACCGTCTCCAAACTCTGCCGGATCGTACGTTCCATCCCCGCCCGAGTGGGCGCAGTAGACAACACATTCTGTTGAGCCAGCCAATACAACAACAGCGGGTCACGGACGAGAGTAAAAGCAAGGGAATCGCTGTTCCCAAAAAT
Organism: Nitrospiraceae bacterium; assembly: GCA_014379455.1. GTDB lineage: Bacteria > Nitrospirota > Nitrospiria > Nitrospirales > Nitrospiraceae > Palsa-1315. The sequence goes on along the minus strand of JACMLT010000176.1, from coordinate 13,131 downwards.
CGTGCTGACCAGATTCAACATGCGGGGAGCACTACGTAGATATTCCAACACCGCTGATCGGCTGACTCCGCTCGCGAGCCAGCGTTCCCAGTGGTTCAACGCCTGATCTGGGTCGGCGGTCCGCTCAATGGCCTCAAGCAATGCGGGCAGGATGTCCACCAACTGACGCCTCTGGTGTAGATCACCCGCCATCGACTGCAGATTCGCATCGGCGTCCTGAATGCGGTGGAGTCCGTAGGATTGCAGGATCGTTTCAAGTCGAGTCTGATCCAGCCCAGGCGCTAAGAGGACCAGAGTCGGATCCGGGCGAGCAGCCCACTCGAGCTTAGGAACAGCACAATAACGCGGCACGGGTTTCTTAGGACGAGCGGCCATGGTCGGGCATTATACTCACACATTGACGCTCGCACAATGAACGACACTTCGGCTATACTCCGAGCTATGATGGATGGGCTTGGATCACGCGAGTCGATCATCAAGACCCTGGCTTCCCTCTGTCCTGATGTCGATGATGAAGTTACTCAGGACTTCGTGTCTCGGATGGACCCCGAGTACTTCGAGCGGTTCCAACCGGATACCATTGCGCATCACATTCAACTTGCCAGCCGGCTCACACCGGACCACCCCTGCGAATTATCGGTGCTCGACAAAGGAGCAGGCCGATCGGAAATCAGCATCGTCGCCTACGATTACTTCTCTGAATTCGCCGCCATCTGCGGTGTGCTCTCGGCCTTTGGGCTCAATATCGAAGAAGGACGGATCTATACCTTTGTGGAGGCCTCTCCCTCGACGGCCGGACGACCTAAAGTCAGGCCGGGGCTCAGTCGCAAGAAAATCGTCGATGTCTTCCTGGTCCATCCCATAGATCGCACAGGCTTTCCCTTACCCCAACACAATACCCTCCAACAGACAGTCGGCGAAATCGTTCAACTGCTGGATACCCGTCAGTTCGAAGAAGCGCGCCAATATGTCAACCGCCGGCTCGTCGAACGATTGGACAAGCAGCGGAGTGCCTTTACCGGTCTACTAGATACCGTGCAAATTACCTTCGACAATAGCCAATCAGCGACTGACACGATCATGGACATCCAATCGGATGATACGCCGGCGTTCCTCTATGCGCTTGCGAATGCCCTGGCCATGCGCAACATTTACATCACCAAGGCCCAAATCGAATGCGACGGCGCCAAGCTGCACGATCGTTTCTTCGTCAGGAATCGCGATGGACAGAAACTGATCGATTCTGCCGATCAGCAGCAACTACGGCTGACCGCCGTGCTCATCAAACAATTCACGCATGCGTTGACCTGGGCTTCCGACCCGGCTAAGGCGTTAGCATCCTTCGACCAGTTCCTGGATCTCATCGTGAAGGACCAAGGAAAGAAGCGCAAGAACCAGGCACTCGACTTCGTCAGCGATAAAAAAACCTTTCCGCTGCTCGCACAACTACTCGGCGCCAGTGATTTCTTGTGGGAGGATTTTCTTCGACGCCAGCATGACAACCTCCTACCGCTGCTCACGGAATACCGGGATGCCCCCCTGATCAAGCCTCAGGCCACCCTCCGTCAAGAGCTCGGACGTCTCGTCGCTCGCGCCAAAACAGACGAAGCACGAAAAGATGCCTTGAACCGGTTTAAAGACCGTGAGATGTTCCGAATCGATATCAAACATATCGTCGAACCCTCAAGCAATTTTCCTGACTTCTCGCTGGCACTCACGGAACTGGCGGAGGTCATCATGGAGCGAAGCCTCGCAGACTGCACTGCTAAGCTGGAAAAATCGTATGGAGTCCCACGGCTTTCCAACGGAAAGCCGTGCCCCATCGCCATCATGGGACTGGGAAAATTCGGAGGGCGGGAACTCGGCTACGCCTCAGACATCGAAGTCCTATTCGTCTACGGTGGATCCGGCAACACCAATGGCACGAATGAAATTGAGAATAGCGAGTACTTCGAACGGCTGGCCCAGGAACTTTTGGGATGGATCGAGGCCAAACAAGAAGGCATCTTTCGCATCGATGTCCGGCTTCGACCGCACGGAGGCAAGGGCGCACTCGCCAATGCGTTCGAGGAAATCTGCCGCTACTACAGTCCGACAGGACTTGCCGCGCCATTCGAGCGACAAGCCCTGATCAAATTACGACATATCGCAGGCAACTCCGCCCTGGGGCATAAACTGGAAACACACCGAGACTCTTTCGTCTACGGAGACGCCCACTGGGATACTCCCACGGCGCTAGAGCTCAGGAGACAACAACTCAAGCAACTGGTCGCACCGGGAAAAGTCAACGTGAAGTATAGTGCAGGAGGGCTCATCGACATCGAATATACCGCGCAATACCTGCAAGTGATGCATGGCCACAACCACCCGGGCTTGCACACGCCGAATACCCTGCAGGCGCTGGCCGCCCTGGTGAATGGAGGATTGCTCCCACGCACCGATGGAGCCGGGCTTCGGAAAGCCTACATCTTCTTCCGAATGTTGGTCGATGGATTGCGGATGGTCAGGGGAAACACCAAGGATCTTGTGCTCCCTCCTCCCGACTCTGAGGAGTTTGTCAGCCTTGCCCGCCGGGTCGGTTACACGAGGGACGACTGGCGGGCCGGCGCGCGAGAATTACAGTCCGACATCCAGCAGCACATGACACTCACCAAGACCTTCTACGAACGGACGTTCGGAGCGTTGTGAGGGGAAGGGGGAGCCTGATTGTCCTCCTGCTCGCGGAACGCGCACGATAAGAATGTGCTCGTTCGACGCGCGCAATCGAGGATCAACCAAGCTCCCCTGTGAAGAGAAAAGCGAGCGAGCTTGGAAGGATCATTGGATGGGGTTGTGCTCGTCCGATCTGTGCAGTAAAGGGCAGCCTTGGCCATTTCTCAAATAGGGGTTTGGCAAATTGGTGGGCCCTCACCCGCCCACCCACTGGCACGTCTCGGCATGCCAGTGGGTGGCGGGTGAGAAAGTTGCGCGCTGTGGGAGATCAAGCAGGACACCCTCCCTGAAAAGAAGACAAGCAAGCTTGGAGGGAACATCTATAACTTCGTTCGACGGCCGCAGTGGAACCAACACGGGTGCCATTCCCCGGAAGAGTGAAACAAACGAGTTTGGAAGGAACATTAGATTGAGCGGTGCTCGTTGGACGAGCGTTGACTCTCCCTTCTCAACCACACTCTCTGTCCTCGTCAAACCTCTCGTGGCTGGATCTGCTCGCTCTGGTCTTGGCGGGATCCTTTACGATGCGATCCCGCGTTGCTCATGGCCCACATGATTACCAGCACCAGCCCCACAGTGAATAGGGGAGCGTAGATTGTAGTCAAAATTGCGCTATGGCCCACGTGTATACTCTTCCTTTCTTTTCCCTCATAATATTGGCGAATTTTGTCAGCACCAGCGCCTCAAGCCCTGCAATTTCCATCAGATGACTACACCCGTCCAGGAATGCTCGGTGCGCTTGTAGAGTTATAGTGAAACATCTGTTTCATTCAGTTTCATTCTGGAGCCCATCTTCATCTATTCAGTCGTCTCATAGTCACTCAGGGGTAACCCGGTCTCCAGCGTGCAGCCGAACCTCATTCAAGAATCACTTCTCTGCAACCATCCCCATGCCATGGCCAAGACTCCGAGCAAACAGACGTACAGCGAGCCATTCATTAAAAAAGCGGCAGTCATCATGTTATTTCTCCTTCCCAGGTGAGTTGAATTGTGCGTACAGAATCCACTTAATGCACAGGCCGTGCCGCCTAGGTCTTTTCAACCGCTCGGTCGCAACTCATTGAAATGTTAGGTCTGCTTGAGATACCCTATAAGAACAAGTGAGGATAGCAGCAGGTACCGCGCGATAGATCGCGCCTTCTCGCGGGCCCAGCGCGCGACTGGTCGCGTCCTGCTCCTTCCGACAGGGTGTAGCGAGATCCTGCGGGACGGATGTTCTGGTTCCTGAGCTAAGAAGAGGGTCGCTTCATCCCAAACTGCTTCATCCGGCTGCGCAACGTGCTGGGAGGGATTCCCAAGCGCACAGCCGCGCCATCGGGACCTGCGATGTGCCAATGTGTCAGTGTGAGGGTCTGAAGAATATGTAGTCGTTCAAGTTCTTTGAGGTCAGCCGGCGGCGAGGCAGTGTCGGAGGTGTCCTGCGAACCCAAGACATGTTCGTCGATCCGCAACATAGGTTCACGAGAGAGAATCATTGCGCGCTCAATCACATTTTCCAGTTCACGGACATTGCCGGGCCAGGTGTAGCGAATCAACCGTTCTAGAGATTCCTGATCAATATCCTTGCACGAACGGCCGAGTTTCACGCCGTATTGTTTCAGGAAATGTCGAGCCAATATGGGGATATCCTCCGGGCGATTCCTGAGTGGAGGCAAGCCGATAGGAAAAACATTCAGACGATAAAATAGATCGGCACGAAATGCGCCGTCTTTAACGGCGGCAGGCAAGTTGCGATTAGTGGCGGCTATCACGCGAACATCAACACGAACAGGCTTTTTCCCACCCAGGCGATCAATCAGGCCATCTTGTAAGACTCGTAGCAACTTGGCCTGTGTCTCCAATGGCATTTCACCAATTTCATCCAAGAAGAGGGTTCCACCATGGGCCAGTTCAAATCGGCCTTCGCGCGCGCGGTCGGCTCCGGTAAACGCGCCTCGTTCATGGCCAAACAATTCGCTTTCGACCAACCCTGCCGGAAAGGCGGCGCAATTGACTCGAACCATAGGTTTCGAATGCCGCGGGCTCCAATCATGGATCGCCTGAGCAATCAATTCCTTGCCGGTTCCCGTTTCACCAGTAATGAACACGGTGGACGGAGTGGGCGCCACGTCGCGTGCAAGGCCTATCACATGCCGAAAAGCGAGGCTCTTCCCTACCACTGAGCCAACGTTCTTCATGAGCCTCAGTTCTTCGTTAAGGTAGACGTTTTCCTTGGCAAGTTGATCTCTCAGTCGATCGATCTGTTCGTACGCTTGAACATGATCGATCGCATAGGCGATCTGTATCGCCACTTGCGTCAAAAACTCGAGATCCCCTGGGTCGGGAGCGCCCGACTCTATACTGCCGATATTGAGAAGACCGACACACCTGTCTCTCACGAGAAGAGGCAGATTGATCATTCGTCCAAGGCCTTCTTGAACGTACCATTCGTCTTCAAGGAAGACTTGCTCCTGCTTCAGGTCAGGGCGGATGTGTACAGTTTTATGATCGTAAACCCAACCCATGCCGCTCCCAACATGTGGCACAATGGCATTGCGTTGCAGCACCACCTGCGCCATCGTCGTTGCCATGACATAAAACCTGAACCCGTCGGCCTCGCGATCATACTGGGTGACAGACGCCCGTGCCCACGGAATGACCTTCGTAATCTCGGCTGTAATCGCCTCCCATAGACTGTGCATATCCCGCTGCGAATTGAGCTCAACAGCAACAGCTAAGAGGGCTCGATAGTTTATTTCAATCCGGTCCATAGGCCTGCCCATATTATTTATCTAACCCGACAAATTGAATCACAGAGCTTGCGCTCATGTCTATGCCGTCACGTGAGAACACTAGATTATCCAACACAGGCCTATACTGCTCGTTCTGATATCTCATTTGGACAATCGAATGAGGAGAGGAAAGGAGAGAGGAACAGGGTTAAACCTTGCAATCAACTAGCAGGGGGGTTCACTGCGGTAAAAACGGCGTCTGCCTCCCAATCGCGAGAGGCGGACGCCGTTGTCTCGTTTGCCTTATGTCGAGAGCACTACTGAGGCGCGTGCCGCGCGGGACAGGCGAGAAGGGCGCGACTAGATGTTCAAGGTTCTGGGATCGAAGCTCTGAAAACCTCACACTTCGGAGATCGAACCGTTGTCCATCTCACCCGTCGCGCTTTTCCCGCCAGTCTCGCCCCTCTCGCTTGAGTGCGGTTTACACATCGTAATACAAGACGTACTCGTACGGATGCGGGCGCAACCGCATGGGATCGACTTCCTTACTACGTTTGTAGCTGATCCAGGCTTCAATCAGATCCTTACTGAAGACCCCCCCCTTGAGCAAAAACTGATGGTCCTGTTCGAGATTGCGTAACGCTTCGTCGAGACTGCCTGGCATCGTGCGAATTGCCGCTGCTTCCTCCGGCTCAAGATCGTAGAGATCTTTCTCTGCCGGCTCACCAGGATTGATTTTGTTCTCAATCCCGTCCAACCCGGCCATGAGCATGGCAGAAAAGGCGAGGTAGGGATTCGCGGTTGGATCTGGGAAGCGCACCTCGATCCGCTTGGCTTTCGGACTCGGTGAGTACATGGGAATCCGGATTCCTGCCGACCGATTTCGGCTGGAATAGGCCAGAAGAACCGGCGCCTCGTACCCAGGGGTGAGCCGTTTATAAGAATTGGTCGTCGGATTTGTAAACGCCGCCAGAGCCGGGGCATGTTTCAGGATGCCACCAATATAATAGAGACACAGTTGCGAGATGCCGGCATATTCCTTACCCGCAAACAAGGGCTTCCCGTCTTTCCAGATGCTCTGATGCGTATGCATACCGGTCCCGTTGTCCCCGAAGATCGGCTTGGGCATGAACGTCGCCGTTTTGCCATGCCGGCGAGCTACGTTCTTGACGATGTATTTGTACATCATTAACTTATCTGCCGTGTTGACCAGCGAGCCGAATCGGATATCGATTTCCGCCTGACCTGCCGTGGCTGTCTCGTGGTGGTGCTTCTCAACGGAAATCCCGGCCTTTTGCATCTCCAGGACCATCTCGCTGCGGATGTCCTGTTGTGTGTCGGTCGGAGGCACGGGGAAATAGCCTTCCTTGTGGCGGATTTTCCCGCCCAAGTTATGGCCTTCCTGTCCAATGTTCCAAGCGCCTTCTTCGGAATCAATAAAATAAAATCCGCTGTGGCCCGTCTGATCGTATCGAACCTGATCGAAGATGAAGAACTCTGCCTCTGGTCCCCAATAGGATGTGTCACCGATCTTCGTACTCTGGAGATACTTTTCCGCCTTCTGCGCCACAAATCGCGGATCGCGCTCGTACGGCTCGTGTGTAATCGGATCGACGACATTACCGACAAGGCTCATCGTCGGCACGGCACAGAACGGATCCAGACAGGCCGTAGTCGGATCGGGAATCATCAACAGATCGCTATCGTTGATCGCCTTCCAGCCGCGGATCGACGAACCGTCTAGCCCTGACCCATCCTTGAAGAGCCCTTCGGTCAGCTCGTCCACAGGGATGGAAAAGTGTTGCCAGGTGCCGATCAGATCCACAAACTTCAAATCCACGATCTGTATCTTGTGCTTCTTCGCAAACTCCAGTGCCTCGCGGGGATTCATTCCAGTCCTCCTTAATACGCCCGATTTATGACGGTGTTCCAGTTGATACGCCTTCCGACGCATCGACCGGCTGGCCCATGAACAGATCGATAGTCTGCATGATGGTCGAACGGATGGTCTCCAGTCGAGCATGGCCCTCGATCTTGCCTCCATCCCGGTCTGTCACATAGAACACGTCGACGACCTGATGTCTGCCGACGGTGCGCAAGGACTGCTGTATATCGTCGTCCAGTCTGGTCGAAATCCTGGCCGCATGGACTGACAAACCGAGTTCAAAAATAGCATGCGTGATGACATACAAGAGCCCTTGCGTATCGTCGGCAAACACATCGATCACTGTGAGCCGGTCGCATATCCCGTTATCGATCTCCACCTCCGTGGCATGGTGGGTGTCAGGCAATTGGTGCGCCGTAGAAAAGCGGGCTTTTCTGCGCATCAACTGGTCAAGCGCCTCTTCGCCCTTCAGCACCCGGATCATCGTCTCGCCGACGGAAGCACGGCGATCTTCCGGGGGGATGCCCACATAATCCGGATCAGATGCCTGGAAGGTGTTCACGACGATCCCGTCATCTCTGGTGATGATCTGTGCGTCAAGAATATCGAGCCCCTCGGACGCCATCGCGCCGGCCATTTTCGAGAAGATGCCCGGGGTGATGTTGTCGTGGGTAATCACCGTGTACTCGCACATGCCCAGTTCCTCGTTGTAGGTCTCCTCAACCAGCACATCTCCCGCGTGCAACCTCTTGATGGCCTCCAGATGGATGGCAATCCGCTTCAGAGGCGTCCCATGCAAATAGCGCAGGGGAAACTGGCTCAGTTGCGACTCGATCCAGTCGAGGCCCACGGTCTCTGCGTCCGTGAACTCGCGCGCCACCTCGCTCACCAATTCCTTAATGCATTCGGGACCAACCATCTGATCCTGTTCACCCAACACAACCGGCAGCGTACGCCGATAGAGCTGGGTGAGTAAGGACTCCTTCCACTTCGTCAAAACACCAGGCCCCACCGCCGCTATATCGGCAGCCGTCAGGACCAACAACTCGCGGAGGACTTCCGGCGTCCCCACCTCATTGGCAAAGGGGAGGAGGACCTTCGCGTCATAGGGGTCGCGCCGGAAGGCCGTGTTCGCCATGAGCAGATGCTTGTGCACGAGAAACACCAGAATTCTCGTCTCTTGCTCGTCGAGGCCCAACCGCGCTGCCGTCTCCTCAGCAATCACCTTGCCGACTTCGCAATGATCTTCTTTTCGTCCCTTCCCTAAATCGTGCAACAAGATCGCCAGGTGCAAGAGATCCTTCCGCCTGATCTCCTGATACACCTCCCCGATGGCTCCAGACTCCAGGCCCAGCGCTTCGGCCTTCGCCACCGCCAATAGGGTGTGCACGTCTACCGTGTATTTGTGATACTGGTTGAACTGCATCAGACCTCGGAGGGTCGCAAACACAGGGATAAGTTTCTCCAGCAGATGGGCACGATGCATTGCTTCAAGCGTGGCGGCCACCCCTTCCGGTCCGGCAAGAATCTTCAGAAAGACGCGGCTGACTTCAGGAGTTCTAAATGCCTCGCTTGATACGCTTTCCATATGACTATGGATCTCGTCTACGAGATCAGTCTCGATTTTCAGCCGCCGGGACCTCGCCATGTCGAACAACCGGAGGAGCACATCCGGACTATCCAACACGCGAGCCCGCAGCGCAGAGGGAACGGTCACATGCCGGCCGGTCACCACAAAATAGCCGTCCACCATAGTGCCCTGTAAAGCACGAGGTGATCGGCGCTTTGCAGATATGGCCTGGCAACGGTCCACAAATCGGAGCATGGTCTCGTGGAGCCCTATCGTATGTCGGTAGTACTGCTGCATGAACTGCTCTACCCCAAGGAGGTGAGGCCGATCCTCGAATCCATACAACAAGGCGATCCGGACCTGTTCATCAAACGAGAGAATTTCCTGGGCCATCCCAGCCCCCACGTGCAAGAACGCCCGGACACGCCACAAAAAATCACGTGCTTCCGTCACTGAGAGAAAGTCCTGCCTGGAGAGAAGACTGCGGTCCGCCAAATCTTGTAGTGTTGGAGCCAGAAACCGAGCCATGCCGACCCACCGGAGCAGATGAAAGTCCCGCAGCCCTCCTTTGCTTTTCTTGACATTGGGCTCCAGGAGGTAAATCGTCTGCCCAAACTTCACATATTCACGTTGCCGCTCTTCCATCTTCTGCTCGATAAAACGCCCCACTCCACGGCCAATGACTTCCTTCGCATAGAGGCGATGAAACTTCTGGAACAAGTTCGGGCTCCCAGCCAAAAACCTGGCTGTCATCATCGCGGTACGGATCGATAGATCCTCCCCGGCCAGCTCGATACAGTCTTGAGTCGTTCTCATACTGTGCCCGACCTGGAACCCAAAATCCCAGAGATGGTGCAGCACCTCGCGAAACAATGCAGGCGCCGCTTCTCCTGCTTCCTCGCTGTAGAGGAACATGATATCGATGTCGGAATAGGGGGCCAATTCCCGCAAGCCATACCCCCCTAGTGCGATCAGACAACAGTGCTGAGCCCCTGCGACCTGCGCCCCCTCCCCGGCCTGCTTCATGGCACTCCGGTAACGGTCTCTCACCAGCCCGTCCACAAACTCCGTCAAGGCCGCCATCAGCTCGGCCCCCGTAGCCCCGTCCAACAACCGCTGCTTGAGCGCCTGTCTGTGCCTAGCCAAGGCGGAGACCGACGTAATCTCCGACTCTGGCACAAGCCCAGTTGGCAACCCGTTATCCGGGGTCATGGTCACAGAGCGCTTTCCCCCATCTCACCGGTCCTGATTCGCACCACGTTGGCGATATCCGAGACGAAGATCTTTCCATCCCCGACGGTGCCGGTTTTCGCAGCACGTGTAATGGTTTCAATCACACGCGCCGCCTGGTTATCTGCGACATACACTTCGATCTTGATCTTAGGGATAAAGTCGGTCGTATATTCAGCCCCCCGGTAGGTTTCCTTACTCCCCTTCTGGCGTCCAAATCCCTTGACTTCAGACACCGTCATCCCCTGCACACCTATTTCCACCAAGGCATCCTTGACTTCATCCAATTTGAACGGCTTAATCACGGCTTCAATCATCTTCATAGCGATACCCCCCCTTTACAGGCGCCCCCGCGGACGCTGCGCATACAGCGTCACGAGGGCTCCCGGCACGATTGTTTCGTCGATTCTATCATAGGTCGTGTATTACACGTGATAGGCCTTCTCACCGTGCTGACTGATATCCAAGCCTTCCTGCTCTTCATCCTCCGTCACACGCAGACCCATGATAACGTCGATTATTTTGAGAATAATCCAGGTGCATATCATAGAAAATCCCGCCACTGCGCCGATCATGATGAGCTGAACCATGAGGAGCTTTGGATTGCCAAAGAACAGCCCATCGTTCCCGGCAGCATTGATCGCCTTCGACGCAAATAACCCTGCCCCAACGAGGCCGAGCGCTCCGCCCACACCGTGAACCCCCACCACATCAAGCGAATCATCGAAGCCCAGGGCAGGCTTCAGGATGCTGACGCACACATAGCAGACGATCCCAGCCGCTAGGCCAATCATGATCGCCCCGAACAATCCGACAAACCCGGCAGCAGGGGTAATGGTGGCCAGACCGGCGATCGCCCCGGTCGCACAACCGAGCGCGGTGGGCTTCCCACGATGCGCCCACTCGATCAACATCCACACCACCGTCGCGACACAGGCTGCGATGTGGGTAGCCACGAAGGCGCTGGCCGCCAGCCCATTCGCACCCAACGCACTGCCCGCATTGAACCCAAACCAGCCGAACCAGAGCAGACCCGCGCCCAACAACATGATGGGGAGATTATGCGGAGGCATAGGAGTATTCGGATAGCCCATACGCTTTCCGAGCATAATGCAGGCGACCAGCGCAGACGTGGCGGAACTGACATGCACGACTGCGCCGCCGGCAAAGTCTAATGCGCCCATCTGCGCCAACCAACCACCGCCCCAAATCCAATGACAGACTGGATAGTAAACCACGATCGACCAGATGCCGAGAAACCACAGCATTGAGGAGAATCTGATGCGTTCCGCAATGGCCCCGGTCATCAGCGCCGGGGTGATGGCGGCAAACATCATCTGGTACATCATAAAGACTTCGTGCGGAATCGTGGGACCATAGACCGGATGGGGATCGGCCCCCACCCCGCGCAACCCTGCCCAATCGAAGTTCCCGATGAACCCACCGACATCGGGACCAAAAGAAAGGCTATATCCAAATAACACCCACGCGATGCTGGCCAGACAGAGACAGACAAAGCTATGCAAGACCGTACTCAGGATATTCTTTTGCCTGGTGAGTCCTCCATAGAAGAGCGCTAACCCCGGCAACGTCATCGCCATCACCAGCGCCGCCGAGGCGAGGATCCATGCGGTGTCTCCAGTATCAACCTTGAGTGCAGCCGGAGCGGCCTCCGCCGCTGGAGCCGGAGCCTGGGCAGCGACCTCGGGCACATACAGCGAGGCTCCTCCTGCCAACATGATGGTACAGCAGATCAGGAGGACCGGCAGAATCTTCTTCATACTGCTCATCATATGCGATGACATATTTGTATCCTTTCATCCCCTGGTTCAGGACGAGGTTGACAAAACGCGCGTTGGAATGTTCTGAGCGGCCCCCTGGTTGTCTCACGCTCGTTCTTCATTAGACTGAGCTGCTGCATCTGCCCACAGCCAGAGCTGAGCGCGTGGACTCAGCCCTTCACGGTTTGACTGCTTGTTGCACCACTCACAATAATCGACCATAACCCTCGTGGCCTACCAGCCATGCCCTGGAGCCGGCACGGCCAGCAGCGCTTCAAGTACGGGCTCCCTTCGTGGACTAGTCCACGAAGGGAGCCCTCTGTCACCATTCAACCGATGACTGTCTTCTCTCTCTTAGAACAGGTACACGACTTGGAATGACAGAGTTTGTTGATTGTTGATTCCGACATTGTCCCGGAGGAACACATTCTGGTCTGACTTGTCATATCGGAACTCTGCTCTCGTGATGAGTGACGGGGCCGGCTTGTATTGGAGGGTAAAGGTCCCTCCCCAGAGGGTCTGACGTTGGCCCGCACCCGTTTGAACATTAAATAAACCACCACCAGGCAGAAAACCGCCGGGGACAGCAGCGCAGGCATTGGCACCGCCGTTGAAGTTATTGCCTCCGACGCAGCTACGTACACCACCGGCATCTTCGAAGATCTCTCCACGAGCTGAGAATCTGAACGCATGGGGCTGCGCTTGATCGTTGAAGTCATGCGTGTAATAGGCCAACAGCGCATTCCAGCGAGCGTTCTGGGATGGCTGACCAGCGTTCGTGGTGGCATTACCCTCGTTCCCGTAATAGGGCTCAATGATCAGGGTATCTTTAGGAGTCGGCTTGATCGTGATGAGCGCTCCCACCACCGTTCGCTTGCCTGTCGGATCGCACCCCGTTGTCCCGCTCACGCAGGCACCGGTAGCGGCATTCCCGAAGGCCGCATTACCATTCGACTGTTCGGCGCCGTAGGAGCCGTACACGGCGAATCCGAACATCTCGTGCGGCGTCAGGTCAATTTTATACTCGAACGATTTGCCCCTATTATTGTCCTCAATGTTGTCCCACCCATTGATGAGTCCAATGGCTGCGGTCCCCCATGACGAAAATGGATAGGTGAACCGGATGCCGGTGGTTGTAAAGGCTTGCGCCAAACCGAACGTCCAGCTGCGGGAAATGCTGGGGTTCTCCCAGCTGTTAATGACCTCTAACCCGATCAACGTATTGATCTTCCCGGCTTGAAT
>JACMLT010000175.1 GCA_014379455.1 Nitrospiraceae bacterium | reverse complement strand
GCGGCAAGTCGTGTGTGCACCGGTAGGAGAAACCGGATATAGTTGTGTGGAGAATTCACCACGTTATAGACAGACATGATAAGGATGTGCACATCAAGGAAGTGGACAGCCTTTCTCCCCGCCTGCTCGTGGTCTATACTCCGCACTCCTCCAGTGTTTGGGCCCATCAGATCTTCTGTTTTACATTGAAGGCGAGGTTGTGGCATGGCCGAATCGGCGTATGTCTTTCAGCGAGTTAACGATCAACGAGAACTGGAACGGCTTCGGATGATCGAGCGGGTGTTCGATCCTGCGAGTCGGAGGAGGCTTCTGGCCACTGGCCTGCAAGCCGGCTGGTGCTGTCTTGAGGTTGGGCCAGGTGTTGGATCCATTATGAACTGGATGGGTGAAGTGGTTGGTCCGACGGGGCGGGTTGTGGCGGTGGATCTCGATCTGAAGTTTCTGCGTGAAGTGGAACGACCCAATGTGAGCGTCGTGCGAGCCGATATTCGCACGGCTCAGTTGTCACAGCAATCGTTCGATGTGGTGCATGCGCGGTACGTCTTGATCCATCTCGCTGACCACGAGGTGGCATTGACGAAGATGCTCGACTGCCTCAAGCCGGGAGGCTGGCTTGTGCTGGAGGAGCCTGATTTTTCAGTTTCGCGAGGGATTGCCGGCGATGAGGAAGAACTTGCATCTGTACACAAGGTCAATCAGGCTATCGCGAAGATGTACGCGACATTGAGGATGGACCACGCGCTAGGCCTGAAGTTACCCGCCTTGCTGCAACGGCGCGGACTGCAAGATATTGCCGTGGAGAACGAGGCTCCGCTCTGTGCGGGCGGGTCCGGCATGGCCACGGTGATGAAGATGTCGGCTGAGCAATTGCGGGAGAAGTATTTGGCTACAGGGATCGTTGGCCCGTCGGATCTTGAGCGGTATTGCCGATTCGCCGTCGACCCGAAGGCCTGGGCCATCTACTACGCCACCATTGCCGTGAGTGGCCGGAAGGCTGGGGGATGAGATGTTGGTAGCTACTCCGGTGTTAGTACTGCCTGGTCTTGGCAACTCCGGCCCGCAACATTGGCAAACGCATTGGGCACTGCGCCATCCCGATTGGCAGCGCGTGAATCTGGGAGAGTGGGACAGCCCGGTATGTGACGATTGGGTTCGCGCGTTGGATGTTGCCGTGCGAGCGTGCACTTCTCCGCCCATGCTGCTCGCTCATAGCCTCGCCTGCCTTCTTGTGGCTCATTGGGCTCATCGTTCAGCGCTGCTTCCGAAGGGCGCGTTTCTCGTGGGGGTGCCGGACCCGCAGAGCGCAAGCTTCCCTCCCACGGCACGTGGGTTTGCACCGGTGCCGATGCGGCCTCATGGGTTTCCTTCCATTGTCATCGCGAGTGCGAACGATCCGTTCGGGTCATCAGCGTTTGCGCAGCACTGCGCACACGCCTGGGGCAGCCGCTTCGTCGATATTGGAGAGGCAGGCCACATCAATGCCGACAGTGGACATGGTGAATGGAACGAAGGCTACGCGATCTTTCAACAACTGGCAGGGTAATCGATGTCCATTCAGATTATTCAGTCTCGACCTGAGGATGCTGATACCGTCGCTACGCTGGTGGGGGAATTGCTTCAGGAGATTATGGTGGCCGTGAAAGACAAGGTGTTCGATTTCCATCACGACGACACAGTGGTCCGTGCTTGTTCGTGGATGAAAGGCGGCCTGTACACGGTGCTTCTTGCGTACGAGGGGTCTGAGCCGGTCGGCTTTCTGGCCCTGTATCAGAGTTATGCGCTTTACACGGAAGGCGAGTACGGCACGATTCCAGAATTCTATGTCCGCCAGCCGTATCGATCACAAGGGATCGGGACTGCCTTGCTCATGGAGGCAAAAGGAATTGGGCGATTGAAGGGGTGGACTAGGCTCGAAGTGACTACGCCGCCATTACCTCAATTTGACCGGACCTTGGCCTTTTATCAGCAACAGGGATTCAGCATCTCCGGCGGACGCAAGCTCAAGGTGGATCTCTAGGAGGATGTTGGGAACATTCGACAGCATCCATGGCCCTAATGCGAGAGACGTGAGAACCGGCTGATTGCTCTGGCCCATCTAGTTTCTCTGGTTCGTCTGGTTCAACCAAACAAACGAGAAAAATCAGAGCAACCAGACGAACCGCCGCTTGCTAGAGGTAGACGGTCTGATAGTCCTGCTTCGCCAACGTCTGTGTCTTCACATCCCACTCGATTACGAATATCGCAGAACGTGCTGAAGACAAGGACAGCAGGCGCTGCCCGTCCTTGGCCACCACACTCTCGGCTTGACGAAAGTCGAGGGTCTTGTCTGGCCCTGTCCGATTGCACACCAGGAGCGGAAGACCTGTATCGCGGGTGCATCGTTCCCATTCCCCATTCGGGCCATGCAGGCCTGGGGCCCATGCGGCCGATGAGACCAGCAGTTGCGCTCCTTGGGCCTGTAGGTTTCGTGCGATCTCTGACGTATACGCATCTGCACAGATCAGCATCCCGACCCGTGTGAATGGAGGAACTGGAACGGCGACTGCCTGCGTTCCTGGCGTCGACCAAGCCTCCGATCCCACTCGTAAAGTATTGATTTTTCGATGGGCGCCGACGATGGCCCCATTTGCTGCGATCGCAAACAGGCTGTTGTAGAACTTGCGGGATTTTCGGTCCTGTTCGGGAGAGGAGAGAAACAATGTCACGCGTAGTTGGGCGGCGAGTCGGGACATGTGCGTCATCCACGGGTCTGGCTGAGGCACAATCCACTCCGTTCCGATGCTGTCAGCAAACGTATAGCCGGTGACAATGAGTTCGGGCGTGATGATCCAGGTCGCGCCGAGTCGTGCGGCAGCGTTGACGGCCTTCTCGACAAGCCGGCGGTTCTTTGTGATGTCGCCGGGGATCGGCGCGAGATGGAGTAACGCGATGCGTAAGGTGTGTGCCGACATAGTCTCGCGCTGTCAGGATGAGGTGTGCTGACCTTCGAACCTATCACAGGTGAAGTTACGGGTGATACCCTGGCCGGCGCCACCATCTTCTTGACAAGGTGTCATGATATGGCAAAGATGCACGGAAGGTCTAATATCCAATGGACGAACGTTGAAACGAGAGTGGTCATGAAGCCGGTTGTGCAACTTGAGCGCACTGGGTGTGGCATTGCGAGCGTCGCGGCGCTAGCAGGCGTGAGTTATCGGGAGGCACAGCGTGTGGCGAACCGGCTCGGCATTTTCTCTGGCGATCCGACGTTATGGTCAGAGACACACCACGTTCGTAGGCTGCTCACGCAATACGGAATCAGGCCGGCAAGCACCGAAGTGCCCTTCACCTCATGGGAGGCTCTGCCGGATCGTGCGCTACTCGCCATCAAATGGTACAGAGAACGGGATCGCGCTTTCTGGCATTGGGTGGTGTTTTGGAGAGGGCCTCACGGACCTGTCGTGTTCGACTCGAAGCGCACACTTCGTCAGCATGTCCGTACCGACTTTGGTCGCATCAAGCCGAAATGGTTCATCCCTATAGCAGGATGCTGAAAACTCCGTCAGCGGCGTTCTCGCCTCGTTCAGACCTTCAACGTACCGAACTGAGTATGCCTCGGCCCAAGCCACCGCCGACTCACCAACTCGGCGGCGCGCACAAACGTGGCGCTCCTTATTCGTCGCACCATGCGCCTCGCTGCGGCCTTGCCCGCGGAACGGCGCGTCTTGGCGCGACGGGGTTGGGCGGGTGAGAAGTCTGAACTTTTTGAGCATCCTGCGGGAGTACTATTCTGTTGCGCCAGCCATGCGGTCCCATCGAAGTAATCATCTGCTAACTGGTGCAGCTTTATATCGATTACACGGAGACAGATGATGACTAAACGAATTCTTTCGATTGCCGATGGCAAGATCCGCTGCGGATGGGTTGGTGGCAAGCCGCATTTCATCGCGTATCATGACCAAGAGTGGGGTGTGCCGATTCACGATGATCAGAAACATTTCGAGATGTTGCTGTTGGAAGGCGCACAGGCTGGTCTTTCATGGGAAACCATCTTGCTGCGGCGGAATGGCTATCGTCAGGCGTTTGCGGACTTCGACCCAAAGAAGGTGGCGCGATTTACGGCGAAGAAAAAAGCCCTGCTGCTGAAGAATCCCGGCATCATTCGCAACCGGCTCAAAATCGACTCGGCGGTGACCAACGCGCAGGCGTTCCTCGCAGTCCAAGAAGAGGTCGGTTCGTTCGATCGCTATGTCTGGCAGTTTGTCGGAGGCAAGCCGAAAGTGAATCGCTGGACTCGCATGTCCCAGGTTCCTGCCACGACCCCAGAAAGCGACGCATTATCGAAGGAACTCAAGAAGCATGGATTCCGGTTTGTCGGCAGCACGATCATCTATGCCTACATGCAAGCTGCCGGATTGGTGAAC
The DNA here is from genome assembly GCA_014379455.1 of Nitrospiraceae bacterium. GTDB lineage: Bacteria > Nitrospirota > Nitrospiria > Nitrospirales > Nitrospiraceae > Palsa-1315. The sequence goes on along the minus strand of JACMLT010000175.1, from coordinate 6,389 downwards.
GATCACACGACTGATTGTTTTATACATGCTCGTCGCTAGCCTGCACTGTGAATAGCGGAGTGGGGGTGGAAGGGCTTGCGTCCTTTTCAAGAGTTCTCCGCCTATAGAAGTGAGGGGAGGCATAGCGCCTTCCTATTCACTCGAAAGGAGAATCTCATGAGACCTCATATCTCTCTCGATGTACGAAACGTGCTCGCCTCGGTTGAGTTCTATCAGAAGGTCTTTGGTGTGGTGCCGCAGAAGCAGACGACGGACTATGCCAAGTTTGATCTGATGGAGCCGTCGCTGAATTTGTCGCTCCTGTCGACCAGCGGCAGGGTAAGCGTGGTGAACCATCTCGGCATCGAAGTCAAATCTGCCGATGACATTGCGAGATGGAAACAGCAGCTAGTGGAGCAGGGCATTCTCGAAAAGATTGAGGAGGGCATAGAATGTTGTTTCGCGCGGCAGGACAAGCTCTGGTTTACCGACCCGGACGGCAATCCCTGGGAAGTCTTTACGGTCCATGAGCAGTTGGCCGTCACGGGAACGCTCAAGAATACCGGCTGCTGCGTGCCAAAGGGGAAGGGTGCGTCGGAACCGGCGACTTGCATGGCGTGAGCAGGGAACAGTACCGCATGGAAACGAACGGTGGAGGTGTTGGCATGGATGCGCATGCGCAGAAGATGTGGCAGGACACCCATACTGGCCTCCGCGCATTCATCGCGAAGCGTGTTGCCAATGAAGCTGAGGCCGACGACATTGTGCAGGATGTGTGGCTTAAGATGCAGCGAGGGCTTGATGGGTTGCAAGATCAGAGTCGGCTGATCTCATGGATCTACCAGATTGCGCGTCACGCGATCATCGATCATTACCGTGTGCCGAGGCGCCGGAGAGAGATGCCGGCCGGGCTTGCGGCAGACCTCGAAGCGTATCAAGTGTTGCCCACCAGACAGACGATGCGTGAGGATCCCGGTCTGCTCCGTGCGGAGCTGTCCGGCTGTCTACGCCCCATGATCGAACGTTTGTCCGAAGAGTATCGGCAAGCCGTGACGCTGGTCGATCTCGAAGGGCTCACTCAGCAGGAGGCCGCTGCACAGCTAGGGCTTTCGCTCTCCGGGATGAAATCTCGTGTGCAACGGGGGCGTCGCCAATTGAAGGGGATGTTGGACGCCTGTTGTACGATCGAACTCGACCGGCGTCGGGGAGTGATCGACTACGAGGTGCGAGATGAGAAATGCACTCGTGTTGAAATGAACCACCTCAGCGTTCTCGATACTCGTGATATGTAGCGTAGTAGACCGTTATTGGTGAAGCGTATGACACACGTAAAGAAGTTTTCCGGTTGCGAAGAACATTGCGATATGAATGACGTCTGCGGCGTGTTGTTGCTTACCGGTTGGAACTCTCCGGCGAACTGATGAACGACTTGCGGTAGCCGGTCACTTTTTCCAAGTAGTGGCGGGTCTCTTCGTAGGGGAGGCTTTTCCGCAACTGCTCATAGACGCCGGACGGTTGGAGGCTGTTGATCTGATTGACCGCCGTGGTGCGATCTCGCGAAAAGGTGCGGAATACGTTGCTCGGGCCGGTATTGTAGGCGGCAATCACACAGTACTCGCGTGACACATTGTGATCCACGGCTTCCAGCTGCTTAAACATCAACACATTCAAGTAGGCGGTTCCCAACTCGACGTTGTTAGCCGGATCGAAGAGGTAATCTCGTGAGGGGGCCACGTCCTGACCTTTTGCCTTTCGGTAGGCTTCACGGCCTCCGCTCGTCGGGACCAGTTGCATGAGTCCATAGGCCGGGGCCGAACTGACGGCATAGGGGTTGAAGTTGCTCTCTGTGCGGATGACCGCGAAGACCAGGCTGGGGCTGATGTTATATTGCTGTGCAAATTGGTGAACCAGCGTTCGGTATTTCTCCGCCTGCTTCATCGGAAGGTTGGACACCATGGGCATGGTGACATGGTGGACCGTCTTCTTGGTTCCGTCTTGGTCGACTGTTCGTGTGCCGGATTTCTTTTCAAGAAGATAGGCGGCAAATGGCTCGGCCTCGGTCGGTGTGCGTAGCGGTTTATTTTGCTGATCGAGGACGAGGCCTAAGAGGTAGGGCTCCTTGTCATCGGTGAGGACGATTTCTTTGTCGGAAAATAAATCGACCGATCGGGGATCTTGCGGAGTCAGAAGCGTGGTGACGACGGCATTCTTGAGACTTCGTTGAGGGTCCTGATCGTCCAACGTCTCGACCAGGATTTCGCCTGAATCGAAGTCGACGATCGCCCGGCTCTTGTAGTTTTGCGTGTACTTTACATACTTTTTGCGTTCAGGCAGTTGGACTTCCTTCTTCCCCCAGGTTTTTCCGACATTCACCCCAAGGACGGTGAGGATGGCTTCAAAGTCTCTTTTTGCCTCGCGTAGATCTCTGAGCAGCGCTTCGGGGTCGCGCGCGTATTGGTCGAGGCGCCTCTTGGCGATCTGTGCCGGATCTTTTCCCGCAGCGAGATCGATGATGGCCTGTCCGGTCTGGCCTCGTGCGACTCGGCCAGCTGCCGTAAGGGCTCGATCGGTCGTCTCACAGCCGGATACGATGAGTGCGAACGTGAGGATCGACAGCGTATAGAGCGAGATCGAGAGACGCATGGGTGTATTGTACAGATTTTTCTGGAGCCCAGCGAAGACACAGGATTTTCTGTTCGCAGGATCTGAAATTGTTCGCCGCTCTTAATTGGATGGTTGAGGATTAGGTAAGAGCTGAGATCGAATGAGCCAGATAGTCAAGCAATCTTTACCGCTAGGTCTGGGGCTGTCCGGCCGACTCCGTCTGTTTCCCTTCGAGTTCGGTCCAGCGGTTATAGAGCCGCTCTGCGGCTGTGCGGGCTGCGTCCAGCGACTCGGATCTCTCTTGCAGCGCTGCTGCGTTGGAGGCGATGGCAGGATCTTCCACGGCGGCTTGACAGGCGGCGATAGTCTCCTCGGCCTGGAGGATTCGCTGTTCCATCTTTGCCCACTCTTTTTGCTCACGATAGGACAGACCTGTCCGTTTTGCCTTCGGAGTCGATTCCGACTCAGCCCGGGATGCCTTGGAGAGTCGTGAGGTCGACGCGCGAGTCTGTTCTTCCGCCTTGCGTTCTTGCGCGGACTCCCATTGCGCATAGTCAGCAAACCATTCCGTCTGGCCTGTACCGTCCAGCGCAAGCAGCACTGTGGAGACACGGTCTAAGAGCCATCGATCGTGAGTGACCAGCATCAGTGCGCCGGGGAATTCCACCAGACTGTCTTCCAATACATCGAGCGTCGGAATGTCCAGGTCGTTCGTCGGCTCGTCGAGGATCAAGAGGTCGGCTGGTTGCAGCATCAGCCTCGCGATAAGAAGGCGCGCCTGTTCGCCTCCGGAGAGGCGGGAGACCGGGAGATCCAACTGCTCTGCTCGGAAGAGAAACCGTTTCGCCCAGGAGACGAGATGCACCTCGCGGTCTTGATAGACGACCGAGTCGCCGTATGGGGCGAGGGCTCGACGGAGCGAGGAGGTCTGGTCCAGTGATTCGCGGTGCTGCTCGAACGTAACCACGCGCAGTTTATCCGCGCGGGTAATGGTGCCTGCGTCGGACTTGAGGGTTCCGGCGATGAGCTTGAGCAATGTGCTCTTACCACTTCCGTTCGGACCCAGCAGCCCGATCCGCTGGCCCGGGCCGAGCAACAGGTCGAGGTTCGTGACGATCGGTCGCCCGCCGAGCGATTTGCAGAGCTGCACGGCTTCGACCAACTGTTTCGACCTGCGTCCCGATGCGGTGAAGTTGATGCCGGCCGTGGCTTGGTCCTTCCGGGCGTCGGCGCTGTTCAGTTCCTCGATCAAGCGGCCGGCTGAGTCGATCCGTGATTTGGCTTTCGTCGTGCGGGCTTTGGGCCCGCGCCGGAGCCACTCCACTTCGCGGCGGACTCGATTGGCCAATGACGCTTCATAGTTGGCCTGTGCGTGCAGCGCGGCGTCCCGCTGTTCCAAAAAGTCGCTGTAGTTGCCTTTGGCTTCGAATGCCCCGGTGGGATAGCTGCGATTCAGTTCGATCATCCGCGATGTCACGGCTTCCAAAAACCGCCGATCGTGGCTGACGACGAGAAAGGCTCGGGCTTCGGCTCGTAACAATCGTTCCAGCCACAGGATGCCTTCGACATCCAAATGGTTGGTCGGTTCGTCCATCAGTAGGACGTCCGGCTCCAGCATCAGTGAGCGGACAATGGCCAGACGTTTCTTCCATCCTCCGGAGAGCGTGGCGGTGGATTGGTCAGTTGTGGGAAACTCTCCGAGACTGAGCGCCGCGGACGTGCGACCACTATGGTCGTGGGGGTCATGCCCTTCGTCGATCAAGACTTGTGCGAGCACGTCCTCGATCGTATGTGTTTCGTCAAAGGACGGGTCTTGCGGCACGTAGCCGATGCGGAGTTGTCGGCGCATGGATCGAGTGCCCTCATCCGGCTCTTCGAGCCCTGCCATGATTTTCAGCAAGGTCGATTTACCAGAGCCATTAGGTCCGACCAATCCGACATGATCGCCTTCGGCCAACCCGATCGACAAATCAGCAAACAGCGGTTTCACTCCGTAGCTTTTGCTGATGGACTCGCAGCTCAAGAGAATGGTTGGTGGCATAGCTCTACCGAACGAATGACTCAGTTATTGATCAGCTGATAGACGATCAGGCAGGACTATTCAGGCCAGGCTGGATCGCGAAACTCTAAGTGTACGGGTTGGCAGGAAGAACTGCAAGTGGGGGGAGGGGGATGGAGGTAGTGGGCTATTTTCAACTTTCGCTGGCTTCCTTCTATGCGCCCTAATTGTTGTCTACCTCGTTCCACTCGGAGCAAGCTACCAAATCAACATCGGTGAGAGTGTGCGATCGGTATCAGAACATGGTCCAGTGTTTGGTGTCAAAAATGTCCATGTATTCGATGATTCCAAAGCTGTAAAAATGGGCTTTCCCGGCGACCAGATTCAGCATGTCCTCTGCCGTCACCAGATACTCTCCTTTACTTGTTCCCGTGGAATTGGGCCCCATTACTCCAAGGCTTCCACCGTGAGGACCGGGGAGCCCTGGCTTAGGTTTAAGTTCTGGAGGCAAGCTAGGCGCGATAGCGAGCATGTGTTTGATGGTGATTTGCAACGCTGGCGAATTACCAGAATAGCGAAGTCCAGCTACTACGGGCACTTTGGCACCAGGAGCTGCAGATTGTTGGACGGTAACCCCTCTAATAGTTACCCAAGCTCGTTCGGTGGCTCTATGATTGGAGATTATCGTTCGCCATTGAAGGATAGTGGCAATCGTGAGAACACCTGTGAATATCGCAACCCAAGGCTCCGTTCGTTTGTACCACCGTGGGCGGGCGTAATCGGTCTGCTGCTTGCCATTTTTATTGCCCACTGGGGATTCCACCTGTTGGACGGTACTGGAAGAATTTGGCGGATTGGGATATTCATCATTATCGTCGCAGCTATCTTGGCTCATAGCAGCCTTTTGCTCTTTGGCACAGGAGAATGCTTACCTTGCCAATTCTTCTGCTGAAGAAACCAGTGATTAAATGAGTTCATCAAGTTCCCAAATCCGATCCGTGATTCCTGCCGCCATGGCTGGCGTCATGCGAAGGGACCGATGAATCAAGCAGAAGTTATAGCTCCAGAAGTAGAGCGCAACAGCGGCCTTGAGATTGGCCAGCTTGCGCGAGAATGCCAGGATGAGACGGTGAAATCTAGCAACCTTCATCCTCAGCGTCAAATTCTGCCGCTCGACGTAAGAGGTACAGACCTTACTGTAGTCCGGGATGCCCAAGACTTCGGTAATCTCCGTTCCCGACACGCGAGGCGGCGCATAGCGTCCAGCACCAGGATTCTCGGAAGCATAGAATTTTGTGATCGTGGCATAGGTGGCCCGATTGCCAAAGTACCGAGCAATGGCAGGACTATACGGCCCCCAGGCGTCGGTACTCACCTGAGTCGAGCCCTCAATGCGTCGGCTCAGATCCTCGATGAAATGGTGCGTATTAACTGAATCACGTTTGCCAACATGAAAGGCCGGAATCATCTTGCTGACAGGATCAAGCGCAATGTAGGTGTATTGGTTGCCAAGCTCAGGGTTGGCCTTACGCTCGTCGGCTTTCATGACGCCTTCTTTCTTGCCAACGAATGTCCAGATTTCGTCACATTCGACCGCTTCGCAACGAATGCCGCGCATCCGTTCATCCATCATCTGTTGGCACCAGAGGGGTATTACCTTGACGTGAGTTGCCCCCATAGGTTGTAGTTGGGGCCATGGAGTACCCGCACGGCAGCCGAATTCAACCGCCAGTTCTCCTCGGAGGAGGCCTGCTGGGACTACCTGGTCAAGCTGCGGTGGCCCGAGGGCTTTCGATGCCCGGATTGC
>JACMLT010000174.1 GCA_014379455.1 Nitrospiraceae bacterium | reverse complement strand
TCAGTCCCATACGTAATTTCGACGGTAATGGGGTTCAGCTCGATCCCACCAATTTCTTGAAAATAGGTAAATTGGGTGATCTCCATCCCGTCAAGACGCACCTCCCAGCCCAAGCCCCAGGCGCCGAGCGTCGGAGACTCCCAATCATCTTGAATGAAGCGGATGTCGTGTTGCTTCTGGTCGATCCCCAATTGAGCCAGGCTCTCTAAATACAACGATTGAATGTTATCCGGCGCCGGCTTCAACACGACCTGATATTGGTAGTAGTGCTGCAGACGATTCGGGTTCTCTCCATATCGTCCATCCGTAGGACGTCGGCATGGCTGGGGATAGGCAGCCCGCCAAGGCTCCGGGCCGAGAGATCGGAGGAACGTGGCCGGATGAAAGGTGCCAGCCCCCATTTCCAGATCATAGGGTTGATGGATAATACAACCCTGCTCAGCCCAGTATCGATGTAACGTGAGAATGAGGTCCTGGAAAGTCACGAACAGTCCAGTCGTTGTAGGAAGGTCTGAACTCTAAAGCTAGACGGTTGAAATGAGGAAAGAAGCTAACAGGAATTTGGAAGGGCTGTCAAGGCACAACCCCTCTAGGATCAATACGTTGCAAGATATCATATCCTGAGAATTGATGAATCTTGAAGGTCAGAACACTTGAATGATCACACTCTTTTTTTCCGCCGACTCTTGACTGATGCAGCGCCGTACTTTATTGCTTCTATTCTTGATTAACTCACTCATGAATTAACGGATCTTCTGATGAAGCTCTCAAAAAAAAGCGAGTACGGACTTCGTGCACTGCTTGAGCTTACCCTCGTGCATGGCAAGATGACGCTCCAACGCCATCATATCGCGACTCGCCAGCATATCCCGATTGAATTTCTTGAACAAATCCTCCTGGCATTGAAACGAGCCGGGCTTCTCTCTAGTCGCCGAGGGGTGAAGGGTGGCTATGCACTCATTAAACCTCCTGGAGAGGTTACTCTCGGCCAAGTCATTCGCATTTTGGATGGCCCCCTCGCCCCCATCGGATGTGTGAGCAAGATGGCCTATCAGAAATGCGGAGATTGCCCCTATGCCGAGCACGCGCAGTGTCCGGTACAGCACGTGATGGGTTCGGTGCGTGATGCCATCGCCGGTATCCTGGACCACTACACGCTCGACGACTTCGCCTCCGGGCATCGTAAAGGATAATCGTGGATCTCATCGTTCTCGTACTCATCACCTTTGTAGCAGCTACCGTCAATGGCGCCCTGGGATACGGCTTTTCTTCGATTACCGTTCCCGTGGCGCTGCTTTTTTATACCAATCGGATTTTGAATCCGGCGTTGGTGCTTGTGGAATTGGTGATCAATGGGTACGTCCTATTGATGAACCGCAAGAGTATTCCGAACATTTGGTGGCGCGTGGCGCCCATTCTCATCGGCCTCGTCATCGGTGTGGCAATCGGCAGTTATATTCTTTCTCTCGTTCATCCTGCATGGGTCAAGTTTGTCACGTACTCCATGCTGCTGCCGTTGATTTTGCTCCAAGCTGCCGGTATCAGAAAACCCATCCAAGCCGAAAAAGCCATTGCGATCCCCTTCGGAGTGGGAATCGGAACGCTGTACTCCGTGACGACTATCTCCGGCCCTCCCCTTGCGCTGTTATTCAACAATCAAGGGTATGCCAAACAGGATTTCCGAGCCGCGTTGGGGGTCATTCGAGTGGGAGAAGGAGTCTTCACGGGAATCGCCTACTACTTCATTGGACTCTACAGCTACGACAGTATGGCGATTATTCCCTATATCGTCCCGAGCGTCCTGTTGGGAATTCCCCTCGGCTACTATCTCATTCGTTGGATGGATCCTGAAACGTTCAGGCGAATCTGCATGGCCTTCGATGCCTTGATCGTCACATTCGGCTTGTCCCGGGTACTCAACGAATTGAACCTGGCTACGGCATTCACTACATACAGCATCCTCACGATCGTGACGATACTCAATGCCTACTTGCTATTTCGCTATTTCCGGGACAGGACCGTCCCATAAGGAAGAAAGGGGACCCGGTGCAGGCACGTTAAACCTTCTTCATGTGGAACAGCGTCAGGCCGGCTCTCAGCCTTGCTTTCGGAAGGATAGTGCGATGCATCCGAAACGTGGGAAGCTGTTCAACCAGTTCTTCCCAACACACGTGGAATCCGTGGGATAGACTCATCTGCCCGAGCTGGGCTGGGCCGATAACGAACGCAGAGCCTCCTTCTCGAAGCATTCGGTTGATCCTCATCAAGCGCTCAGCCAAACCAGCCGCTAGATCTCCACTGTCATAGGGCACCCAGTAGTAGACCAGGTCATAGGAGTGAGGGGCGTCCCGATCGTACAGCCCTTCGTCCATACTGAATCGAATGCGCGAGAGCCAATTCCACTGCTGCAACTCGGCACAAACACTCCAGATCCGTTGTGCCTGCTTTTGCGCAAAGGCTGGGTACCGTACCAGCACGGTATAGTCTCTCGGCCGATCAAATGTGAGACAGGTCGCCACCACGGCATCGCCATTATGGATGAGCACACGCTGGGCTTGTGATATAACCACGCCAATTTCGCGATCTTGCTCGGCAAGATCTTCGAGATAATCAGCCACGAAGGGCTGTGCGGCGCACTCACCGATTTCAGACTCGTCTTCAGGATAGAGCAAGACTGCTCCGTACGCGTCAATAGGCGAGATGGGCGGAATCCCCTGGGCAAAGACGAATCGCCAGTCGATCGGGCTCATGGCCACAGGCTCACTCGACTGATCCTGTACTCCTTGCGGCAAGATCACGGGCACTGTCGTCTCATGATCACGATCCTTGAGAACGATCTGTGACCCGGCAACCCTCACACTCCGATCATATGGAGCATATCGACCTCTTTTCTGGTTCGTATACGGCAGCCCGGAAGAATCTGATTCCACCGTCACCTTGTGCAACACACCACCTTGGATGGTCAAACACATCCTCGCGCACTGATCGAAATATCGAGTCGGCGGTGTTGAAGTCGGCAGCCAGATTACTTGATGGGACCATTCAGGATTCATGAAGAGGGTGAACGGGTTACCCCCACCAGGCGCTTGCGGGGTAAAGAAACTGCTAAACAAGCGGAACGCGGCTTCCGACGGATAGGTAGGAATACCCCGATATCGTAAGGGTCGTGGCGCCAGCGTCCCTTCATTCTGATCGTCGTAGAGTCCGCGAATCAATTCAAAGATCGCGGACCCGGTTCCCGGTAACAGCGACTGGAAGAGTTCAACGACCGGAAGGAAATCGATCGCGGGCCAATTCATCGCCCCCATACAGGACATAAAGCGGGCCTGTTCGAAATCCCCATCTTCAAGCACGTAGAACGCATCTTTTCGCTGACGGATCACCGCCCGACCGGTCGAGTCGATCAAAAAGTCTTGATCCCGATAGAACAGTCTCACATCCTCGAGCGGAACCCGGAGAGCCTGAGCGGCCATCACCCGCAAATCGTCAGCCGCAAGCCTTTGCCAGCCTGGCTTTCCAGCCAGATTGAGCTTGGTTTCATTCACCAAACCGGCCGGCTTCAAGCCGACCCATTGACCCCAATCCAACCGTACTCTGGCGCGCTGGAGGACAAAATCTCCTGAGGCATCAGTCCCCCACTCACACTCATGCAGCGGGTTTCCTGATGAATCTGTTGCGAGAAACCGATGACCGTCAGGGCGATAGAAGACGAGATGCCCAGTTGACTGGTGGACAACCTGTCCACCCGCCCGTTCGAAATCCTGTGCAAAGGGGAAGTTGGTTGAGAAACGAAGATGACCAGAGGTGGTCAATGCGACACGATGTGGATCAAGGGGCATCTACTCGCGGATTTGCCCGCTCCCCATGACAACAAACTTGAAGCAGGTCAATTCTTCCAGTCCCATCGGGCCTCGGGCATGGATGCGGGACGTGCTGATCCCGATTTCTGCCCCAAGCCCGAACTGATAGCCATCGTTCAATCTGGTCGAGGCGTTCACCAATACCGCACCGGCATCGACCTCGCGCAAAAATCGCATCGCTTTCGGGTAGTCTGATGTGACGATCGCTTCCGTATGGCGTGACCCGTACGTGGCAATATGCTCCATCGCCTCATCGAGGTGCTTGACCACTTTCACCGCGACGGTGAGATCCAGAAATTCTTTTCCAAAATCGTCGTCGCTCGCAGGCTTGGCCGACGATGACAGCTGGCAGGTTTTCTGACATCCGCGAACCTCAACCTTGGCCGCCACTAATTTCTCAATGAAGGGGGAAAGCCAATGCCGCGCAATGCTCTGATGCACTAAGAGGGTCTCCACTGCATTACAGGTCGACGGTCGCTGCACCTTTGCGTTGAAGCAAATCCGTTCCGCCATGGCCGGATCGGCGTCGGCATCGATATAGATATGACACACACCGGCATCGTGTCTAAGGACGGGAATCGTGGCATGCTCGGTGACGACGCGCATCAACGATTCACCGCCGCGCGGGATAATCAGATCGATGTAGCGATCTTGCTTCAGCAGAAGAGGAACGATATCACGATCCGGTCGCGCGACGAAACTGATCGCCCCGGCAGGGACACCGGCTTTCTCTGCCGCCTCCGACAGGACCGTCGCAATTGCTATATTTGAATGAATCGCCTCGCTTCCCCCCCGAAGCACGCAGACATTCCCGGACTTCAAGCAGAGCGCAGCGGAGTCCGCTGTGACATTCGGACGGGATTCATACACAATGCCGATCACACCGATCGGAACCCGCACGCGCCCCACTTGCATCCCATTCGGCCTCGTCCACATTTTCGGCATATCCCCGAGTGGATCGGGAAGCGCAGCCACCTCGCGCAGACCTGCGGCCATCTCAGCGATTCTCTTGTCCGTGAGACGTAACCGATCTGCCATCGCTTTCTTTTCCGGCGCAGTTCCAAAGGCCTCCAGATCCAGTTCGTTCGCAGCCAGCAACGCGTCCTTCTGCTCTTCCAACGCCTCTGCCATCGCGAGGAGGGCTCTGTCCTTTACCGTAGTCGACAGCGTAGCCAGTCGGCTCGCCGCTCCTTTGGCTCGCGTGACCAATGTGTTGATATATTCTGGAGTCGGGATGGGCGGAACCACGTCCACACCCATCGATTCGATGGGCTCGACCGACGTATCCACCTGGGTTTTTGGATTAGACAGCATGCACACTCTTACCGCTTATGTTGTGTGGACAGGATACAGTGGGAGTTTGAACGGGGTCAAGGCGGGTATTCACGGCCAACAGACTGGGGTCAGGCCTGAGTGTGAGCGAAGGTCAGCCTTAAGGCGCCACTCTCATCCTAGCAAGAGGAAATTCAAGGTATCCTCCCAGACTGGCAGGATGATGCAACCTGCGTGACCACATCAATGGCCCGCTCAATTTACAGATACGGCACACTTGTTGGTTCGCGAGTACCCTGAACCCTACTAGACTCGCAACCAATATCGGTAGAGGCTACGGGCTCGGGGCCTGTTCGCCCGCAATTGGCGGATCGATTGAAGCGCTTCCATCTAACGCATCTCCATCAGGGACGAACGGGTATTCTTCCACTAATGGTTGCCCTGGAGGAGAGGGCACAGTCCCTTGCGGAACGATCGAGGCCGAAGAGGGACTCGGGTGTTGGAAGACCCAATCACGATAGGTGGTACGCCCCTCAAAATGCCGGACAGCAAGAGGGAAATCGCGCTGTCGAAACGGTTTCGCGCGGCTCTTACTCCGAACACCCATGATGCCGCCTGTCGGCGCCCGAAGATACTCCCAGTCTCCGTGCTCCATTGGATCAAGATAGACCTTGCGCAAGAACGGTTTGGGCAATCTCGTGAGGTCAGCCAACGTCTGGGGATAGACCTCTCCCGGCATCACACGGCCAGCCTTAATCGTCGCAGAATATAACGCGAGCGCATTCTGAATCTCGATCCCTTTGGCCAAAAGATCCATCTCAAGCTCCCGTTGCACAGTAGTTTTCCATTGCTTTGCCGCAGCAGTCGTGGCAATCCCGATGAGGACGATGGCGATCATGAGCATGAGGTAGGTAACCCCTCGCTCATTGATGCGGCACTGGCGGTGGCTGATGGCCATTGAACTATTATGGCTGCACGGGAGCTTCTTCGGAGAGCACTACCATATGTTCCACTCGTGATTGACGGTCTAGCAACGTCACACTCTCGTGTGTAATCGCTTTCACCACAACGTGATCCTCGACAGTTTCTCCTGTCCGAACGACATGAAGGTCGCCCTCCTTCGTGAGCACAGCCATTTCACCTTTCTTTTGCGATACCTCATCCAACCGTACAAACCCGAGATAGTGGAATAAGGCCAACCCTGCAAGAGCCGCCTGCTGGCGCTGAGCCTGCTCCGAACCGGCATCGACCTCTGGCCGATTCGCAGAGGCAGCCCCCGAATCATCAGCGCGAAGCGGTGCAAAGATATTGCGTGGTGGTGTAAAGGTCATCTCCCGTTGAGTCCGCGTGGCTGCGAGGAAATTGAGTTGCACATGCAACCCGTCCACTCTTCCACGAGTTGGCCGAGGCGTAGAAGCAAGGCCGCTTACATTCATCAGCGGCACACGCTCGGGTTCTTCCACAGTCAGCCATTCCCACGCAACAATTCCACCCCAGAGCAGGCCTAACCCAACTAATGCCGTTATTTTCTTTTGATTCGTCGTCAGCATCTCTAGGGACTATTGAAGCGCCGGTTTGTTAGGCTCACTTTGAAGATATGTGGCAATCTTAATGTCGAAGGTCAACGTCTGCCTTTGCTGAGTATCTGAGGGCACAAGTTCCAAATCCTCGATGTAGATCAATTCCTCAGCCGTCTCCAGGTCATGAAGAAACCGCCGAAGATCCTCGTAACGACCGGTCATGGTACCCTGGAGTACCCCCTTATTCGTATTGGCGACGAGAGTGGGCTCAGTCTTGTAGGAGAGTGCCGGGAGGATCACACGATCACGCTTTGCCTCCTCAGTAATGCCCAGCGCTAAGGGAGCAAAGTCCCGTTCAACCGGCAAGACCGACCACACCTGCGCAAGATCTTTCCGCGCTTTCTGCGCCACGTTATGGTGTGTGAATTCTTGACGGGCTCGATTCCATTCCAATTCCAATTCCGCGAGACTCTGCTCGGCCCCTTCCACCCCAATGGTACGGACTGCCCACAAGACCCCTGCCAACAGCAATACCAGTGCGAGCCATGGAATCAACACCCCATAGGGTTTTCGCAGCTGTTGGAGAATGATGTCCATGATGTCGCGCTATACACCCGGTGGCCGATAATGGAGCGTCAGGTCGAACTCAACCAATCCATCTGGCCTCACTCGGTGCTGGCCCAGCACAGGATCGTAGAAGGCGGCGTGGTCTTGTAATGTGACCGTCAATACCGTCACATCTTCGACGGTCACCGCCAACCCTGTCATGTGTACGACTACGCCCCCCGGATCCAAGCGTATACTCTTAAGCGACACCTCCCGGGGAATGGCCGCTTCAAGAGCGGACAGAAACTGTGTCCAGGAAAAATGCCGCTTCGTGAGCACCTCGTTCGCCAAACTGACTTCTCCCAGTAACTGCTGCAACGAAGGCCCGGAAAGATCAATGCCCTCTTGTTGAGCCTGTGCAAGGAGCTGATGATCTTGCATGCGAACATGATCGAGGCCTGCCTGCACGTCCTGGAGATCGCGCACGGTCATGCCTGTCTGGATTGCACTCCAAAGGATTGCGCCTCCAATGATCCCGCAGAGCGCAACCAACATCCGGCGGGTAGGCACAACATACCATCGGTATCGGCTACTCAGTTCGATGTGAAAATATCGCGACCTGGCGGCGACCGTACGAATGGATGTCCATCCAAGCGCCATCATCTACATCACCCCTGCCACCACAGGAAGGGTTGCCCACGACGTACTTCCACCGTCATGAGTCCACCCTGCCCGTTCGACGGCTCTCCAGTCCAGCCGCTCAATCGACAGGCTGAGTTCTCTATTCAGCGCCTGTTCAATAGTCGGGAATGCGCAATCGCCGGCGAAGACCATATCCGTCACATTCAGGTCTGGAAAATGGTCGCGACACGCACGAAGCGACGCCGCACATTCCTGGACAATGCTATCAGCCATGCCGCTACCAATGCTTTCGTCATCCTGTAAACCATCGTCACGCAACAGCTTCGTCCTGACAAACGCCAATCGACCTTCCTGCATGACGAAACAGGTCAAGCCGCCGTCGGATACACTGACCCAAAGCAAATCGCGACCCAATCGTTTTCGACCACCTGCCGCTTTCAGCCAGAGATTAAAGAGACGGAAGCTGGTCACTCCGATCTCTTGGGGAAGTAATCCGACTGATTCACAGAGCGACTCATATTGCTTCAAGATGGCTTCTTGAATCGTCACGGCTAGGACAACATGGGAATGCTCACCTCTTGCTCTCTGTGAGGGGAACCCCTGCCAAACAATCTTGGCTCCCGCCAGTGGCAACAGCTGTTCCTGCCCAAGGCGCCAGCGGATCAATGCCTCTTGTTCCTCCGCTTGCACCGGAAATTGTTCTAACTGCAGCACCGTCGCGCGCACCGATAGATCCGGTAACATCAATACAATCGGGCATGGAACCTCAGACTGCCATACACGTCCTGCAACTCCACTATCTTGCCTCGGCCCCGCAAGCGACCGCAGACAACTTTCAACCGCAGGCATGTCAGTCAGGTTCAGATCCATCGGGGACAGCTTGATCGCCTTGGGCGGCGCTGGTGAGAGCGTGCACCGGTAGTGATACCGCCCCCTCCAGGTGCGGACGGCTTCTCCCCACGCGAGAGTCTGCGCCCCGATTTTCAAACAATGCCGCGGACGACTGGCGGTCATCCCCCACATGGCTTACCCTTCCTCGCTGAACGTGACTCGATTGATCTCGCGCAAGGTGGTGGAACCTTCCAGCACCTTTCTGAGCGCGGACTGCCGCAACGTGATCATCCCGCTGGTCACCGCACGATAGCGGATCTCGGACAAGGGACGCTCAGCCAGAATCATCTCTTTGATCTCATCGTTCAGGTCCAGAAACTCCGTGATACACTTTCGTCCACGATACCCGGTTCCATGACACTCCTGGCAGCCTTTGCCTTCATAAAATGGCGAATCTTTATACCCTTCGAAGTCGAGACCGGACTCTTCCGCCAGCGATTTGTCGAGCTTGACCGCCGTTTTACAGGCCACACACACCATTCGAACGAGCCGCTGGGCCAACACACAGTTCAACGCAGCCAAAAAGTTGTAGGCATCGATTCCCATTGAGGCAAACCGTCCAATGACATCGAACACATTGTTGGCATGCACCGTTGTCAACACCAAGTGCCCCGTGAGCGACGATTGGATGGCAATTTGTGCAGTCTCAGCATCGCGAATCTCGCCGACCATGATCTTGTCAGGGTCATGACGCAGGATGGATCGAAGCCCTCGCGCGAACGTCAAGCCTTTCTTCTCATTCACAGGAATCTGTACGACTCCTGACAACTGATACTCGACCGGGTCTTCGATTGTGATCAGCTTATCTTCTTTGATATTCATCTCTGTAATTGCCGCATACAGCGTCGTCGTCTTACCGCTGCCGGTCGGACCGGTCACCAGCACCATGCCGTAGGGTCGCGTAATCGCGCGACGAAACCGCTTCAGATCTTCTGCATTGAACCCGAGTCGCTCCAGCCGCAACGTCGAGACACCTGTCGTGATCGCCTCGCGGTCGAGAATACGCACGACGACTGATTCACCAAACACACTTGGAAGAATCGAGACGCGGAAATCGACGGTCTTTCGCTCCAACCGCATCCGAAAACTTCCATCTTGAGGCACCCGCCGCTCGGCGATATCCAAATCCGACATGACTTTCAACCGAGAGACCAACGGCGCATGGAGACGGATATCGAGCGGCTCCATGGCTGGGACGAGAATCCCATCGACCCGTAATTTCACCCTGGTGGCGCGATCGGCGGCTTCGATGTGAATATCGCTGGCTCGACGCTGCATCGCGCTCAGGAGGATCGAATCCAATAGTTTCACGGCAGGACTCTGATCCTCTCCCGCTTGATCGATCGTGAGGACTTCCTCGCCTCGTTCGTCCTCCTTCACCAACACAGATCGATACTCCGCCTCGAGCTCCCGAAGGGCTTGACTGGAGCCTTCGCTGCGTTCCAAGGCCGCCAGGATTGCACTCCTAGAACTCACCACCAAATCCAATGGATAACCCAAAAGCAGCTCCAGCTCATCCAATGCCAGGAGATTCTGCGGATCGGGGATGGAGATGGTCAGGCGGCCTTGCTGTAGTGCAATCGGGATGAAGGGATGCCGCCGCATGAGTTTTACCGACATGGAATCATAGAACGATTGGTCGACTCGGAACTCCTGTAGAGGATCGCAGGGCAAGTCAAATTGAGCCGCCAAGGCACAGGCCAGCTGATCCTCAGAGAGCATTCCTTCACTGACCAGAGTTTGGCCGAAGGCTGCTGTCACACCGCCCAATCGACTGAGGACCTGATCGAGCGTCTGCTTCGTCAGAATTCCCTGTTGGGACAGAACGTCTGCCAGTGTTGGTCGTGTCACAGTCCGTGCCATAGGTTCCTACTCACTTCTCGATACAGATGCACATACCACGCGGCGTGAATACATGCATACAGCGCTACACTGCCCCGGCCATTTGAAACACCGGCAGATACATGACGATGACGATCGCACCCACCAAGATCCCCATTACCAGAAGGAGTACCGGTTCAATCCACGTCGTCAATTGCGTAAGCCGGAGATCCAGGTCTCCCTCGTAGAACTCAGCGACGTCATGCAACATCGCGGGCAACGATCCGGTTTCCTCCCCGACCGACAGCATCTCCACCGCCAATTTCGGGAAAACTTTGGGACGATCCAGCGCGGCAGCCAGCGTCGTCCCTTCACGAATTTCCTCAACCGCACCCGTGACTACCACCGACACATATCGATTGGAGATGGCGCCCCGTGCAAGAGACAACGCGTCGACGAGCTGGGTGCCCCCTGCAAGAAGCGTCGCGAGAGTGCGCGTGAGCTGAACTGTATAATGCTCCACGAAAATCGACCCCATAACGGGTACGCTCAATAAGAGCCGATCCACAGTGAGCCGCCCGGCTGGCGTCATATAGTACGTACGACCTGCAAGCCCAAGAGCGGCAAGCCCCACAAGCCCAGGCACAACGTACGCCTGGACCCCCGTGACCAAGTCCAGCAACAGTTGCGTGGCGAGCGGTAAGGATTTTGACGACTCCGCATAGACAGACACGAACGTCGGCACGACGTAACTCAACAGAAACCCGATAACGGAAATCCCGACGAGCACGAGAAAACCAGGATACGCAAGTGCCTTAGAGACCTTCTGGCGCAGTCCAATTATGAGCTTCAGATAGGCAATGAAACGCTGTAACACCTCCGCCAAATTTCCCGATTGCTCTCCGGCCTTGATCGTCGCAATGTACAATTCTGAAAAATGGGTCGGATGTTTTGCCAATGCCTCCGAAATCGACGCCCCGCCACGAATATCTTGTCGAGCCGTCCGCAAAGCCTGCTGAAATCCTGAATGGTTGGCTCGCTCGATCAAGAGGTCCCACACTCGCAACACAGGAAGGCCGGCTTTCACGAGCGCAAGCAGCTCTTGATTGAACACCAGGAACTCCTGAATCGGCACCTTACGGAACGCGTGCCATCTCAGCCCCAGACCAGCTGTCGCTGCACCGCTCTGCTGTAACCGAAAGACGAGGAAACCCTGGCCCTCTAATTTGGCCCGGACGAGGTGTTCTTCCTCTCCCTCAGTCTGTCCATCAAGGGTCGAGCCATCTGGACGGGCTACTCTGTATGCAAATACTGCCATGGTCAGGCATGCACGAATGTCAGGCCTAGAACGGGGATGTCGGCTTACTGCGTCGATGTGCCCTGGTCGGCGCTGCTTTCCAATGTGGGCCGATCATCCGGTAACCGTAGGGTCCGGCCAATGACAATCTTATTGTCAGTCAATTGGTTGAGAGTCCGCAGATGTTCGACATTCACATGATACCTCTGCGAGATATTCCAGAGTGTATCGCCGGATTTCACCGAAACATGTTCCGGCGAATTCCCCTGCGGCTCACGCTCAGGCGAAGAGGTACCGTCGTTGGCTGGGACCGGCCGTAACGCCGTAGAGGCTGCCGCCATCTGAGGCGTCTCCTGAAACTCTGAGATCTGATTTCGTTGTGCAGAACCCTGCGTTGCGTTCTGACTCTTGTGTATCGCGCCGCCGGATGGGAGTGAAACGGCCTTCTGCCTGTCATGCGCGGGACCCGAGTTCCTGGTTCGTGAGGGCTGCTGCTGAAGCTCCTTCATCCGACCCTGTAATTGAAGATCCCCTTGGAGCACATGTGCCTGCTTCGTCCGAGCTGTGGCCAGTTCTTCCCGTTGCCACTCGATGACTTGCCGTGATTCGATGATCCGCCGTTCCGTTTCTCTGACCCGGCCTTCAAGCTGCGCCCGAGCGATCTGAGCTTCCGCCAACTCACTACGCCGCACCTCAAGATCTGCCCTCAATTCAGCAATCATCCGTTGCGCATCGCGCACAGACGCTTTTAACGTGTCTGTCGTCAGCTCAAACTCAACCATCTCCGGCTCACGCATCGGCTCAAGTTCGCCGCACCCTGCTAATAACGCCGAGGCAAAGCCGACAGCACACAGGACGCCGACCCGCACCATCGGATACCAGGCGCGCGTTGGCTCTGCCAAAACCGGGAACAGTCCGCAATGAAAATTATGAGCAGGCATCATTACCAACTATTATAGGGAGTGCCGTTCGTCCCCACATATTCGGCCCCTGAAAAGATATCGACCACACCCCCATTGACAGGATCAGAAATCTCTTGCCATGTGGTTGTCGCGCCGGTGAACGGATCCTTTGGGATTGCCCGCAGATACCCCGCGCCCACCAGTGCCGACAGAGACAGAGGATACTTTCCCTGATCGGCCTTGTGTTGATCCAGCACATCGCGGAATGTCGAAAGATCCTGACGCAAGGCAGCCTCTCTGGCCTTCACAACCGACGATTGGTACGAGGGCATCGCCAGGGTGGCGAGAATGCCGATAATCGATACGACGATCATCAATTCCAGCAGGGTAAAACCATGTTGACCCCGTGCTCCACCCTTACCAATCTCGATATTTTGTGCCATCTAATGCGATATCCTGACTCTGTGTCATAACGTCATACACGTCATCCCCACACCAGTTCGATGCGTTCGGCGCATCCTTATAACATCGGACCAACCAATCGGCCTTGCCGGTCAAAGGATCAAGAGGAAGAGTCCTGAGATAACGCCTCGTCGTCGTACCTCTGAGCGTCGCCTCTGTACTGGTCAACTTGATCCCCAGCAGTGTGTCCAACGACTTCGGATATCCGTACACACTCGTCACGTCTTTGCATGTCAGCTTATTCATGATGCACGCCGTCCCTAGTAACACGTCCCCGTCACGATTCCACTCAAGCTTAAAGGTGTCGATAGCCGCCCGCATGATCCTCAACTGCTGTCGCAGTTCTATTTCATGAGTCCGTTTCGCCGAGAGACGGCTCAGCGGCATCGCGACAGAAGCAAGAACCATCACAATCGTCAGCGTGACCAGAAGCTCCAAAAGGGTCACGCCTGATTCTTTCACCGCACCCTCACAATACCTTTTCCTTCTTCGAGTGGTGTCGTAGAGGATCCCGTGGCGGAATCCACCAACGCCACACGCACAGGAGACACACCGGGCGCCTTGGCATAAAACGTGGCCGTCACGGTCCGCCCCCCTGCCTGTCTCTCTGATGGGGCGACTTTGAACGCAACCGTTCCCACTTGTGTCACTGAGCTACCGGATGCCTGCTCACCCGCGCCGTCTAATTGGATGACCTCACCATTCAGGAGCGTTTTAAATTCCAACACCTGTGGATCATAATGAAGGTGGAATACGCCTTCCGCGGTTGAGCGAACCCGTTCATCAGTGATGGCGAGTTTCAACTCTTTTCCCACTTTGATCACCGACTCGTCCGGTCTAATCGAGGCAACCGACCCTACGGAAGCCATGGGAGTGAGTGACGCTGCAGCGGGCTTCCCTCCTAGTCCCCCTTTTGCTGTCCCTCCCGACGTTAAGAAGCCTGAACCAGAAACCCCACCGCCCATCATGGAAATCTTCTTCCCTTTTGGGGCAAACATCGGGCTCGTGGCATAGCTTGAATCCGTCCCGGACCAAAACATTTGCGCGCTGAGCCCAGGAGGAGTGACCCCCTGAATAATGTGCGGTGTAATCGTCAGAATCACTTCGGTCGTGACCCGCTGGGTTCTAAAAGAACTCAGGAGATTGCCGATGAACGGGAGATCGCCGAGCCACGGGATTGTGGTGCGAGACTTGCGATCCTCTTCTTGGATCAACCCTCCCAACACAATAGTTTCTCCATCTCTCACATTAAGCATGGTTTCCGCCGAGCGATTACCAAACTTAAACTGGGTAATGGGAGGACTGGCTTGAAGCGTCACTTGCTCGCCAAGACGAATGACCTCAATCTTCATCTTCAGAGACAGTTCATTTCCCAGATGAATGGAGGGCTCAACGGTCAATTTAACGCCGGTGTCGCGGAATTCGATCGAGGTCACGGTTGAAGTCGTCGGGACGGCACCTGTTGCCGCTTGACCCGGCAAGACATTCGTTGTGGAAAGCAGGATCGGCTGCTTATCACCAATGTTAATCTCCGCCTTTTTATTGTTGACCACGCGAACTTTCGGCGCCGCAAGAGTCTTGGCATCGGTCACCTGTTTGAAGAAATCAAGCTGGATGTTGGTCGGAAGCTTAAAAAGGTAGCTGTTCCCTCCGAGGTCGGCAAGTTGGCCTCGCGTGAATTGCTGCCCGATCGTTCCGGCGATCAATCCCGTAAACCCCGGAGGCACAATTGCGCCCGCGATTTGCTTGGGATAGGTCAGACCATAGGTCTGATCAACCGTACGGTCGACTTCAAGAACCTCGACATCAAACAGAACTTCGGAATCCATACGGTCGTTGGCCAGGATA
>JACMLT010000173.1 GCA_014379455.1 Nitrospiraceae bacterium | reverse complement strand
TATGGATATGATGGGACGTGTGGGGCTGGTCGAGATTCCGATCTTGATCGCACCTGATCAAAAGGTCTGGATGGATCGCATGATTAAGGAAGGCAAGATTGCCATTCCTCCAGGCGGGACGCTGGAAAAAGGCTCGCTCTATTCGATGTTTGTCCGAATGCTCCTGCATAACGCAATGGAAGAGCAGAAGAGGCAGGAGGTGCTGGACGCGGAAGACGAGGACGACGAGTAGGAAGCAGTTGAAAACAACCGCCAGCATCGTTCTCGCCTCGAAAGCATCCTCAACGTAGCCCAGAGGCTACGCCTCCGGTGCTTCCATCGGCTGCGGCCTTGCTGGACAGTCTTTTTGAGCATTCTGCGACGTTGAATGTTGAATAATGAGGTAGATAAGGAGATGGCGATGAGGAAGTTCAGATGCAGTTGGTTATTCGTTGCAGGTTTACTGGCGATGGTGGGGCTATTCAGTTGTAATCAGGAGACGCCGATAGAGAAGACGAAGGCTGCGGCGGAGTCCGGCAATGCGGCGACGCAGGCAGCAGGGCAGGCCGCGGTGGATGCGATAAAGACTCCGATGGAGAAGGCCCGTCAGACGGAGAGTACATTGGAGCAGTCGGCTGATCAGACTGCCGCTAAGATCAAGGAATCGACGCAATAGAGCACATGGCTGCGCAGGCGAGAATGGGAATAAAAAGGTGTCAGCATTGTTTGAATTGACGGCTGTGAGTTTTGGCGAATATGCTGACATCTTTATCTCTCAGGTCAAGCGATGAAACTCGTGAGCGCTCTACCCACGTTCATATTAGCCGCACTTCAGCCACAGGTTGAAGACCTCCAGAATGAAATCAGGAAGCTTGGGAGCGGCTGCGAATATGCAAGCCGCTTTCTCTTCCACTAGACCGGCCTGGATGTTAAGCTCACTCCCGTGAAAAATCCGCCAGAGAAAAAACCCTTTGACCAGATTCCTTCCGCGTAAGACTTGATTCCACGGCAACCGTTACTAGAACGGGCTCTTGGCATTTTTGTCATGAGACTTAGCTTTGTCCATTTTATTCTAGAATTAAATCTTTGGTCCGTGCTTGGGATTGATCCAGAATGTGGAAGGGTTCTTACTGAAGACCTTCCTCTCGTAAACCTTGCGAATCGGTTGTATCGAACCGTGCAAACAAAGAATCCACAACCGGACACTTTGAAACAGCTCAGAAAAGCCCTGAATGAGCTAGAAAAGATCAACAAGGAAAGAAATACCCTTGTACATGGTTTTTGGACCTTCCCTAAAGATGGTCTGCCGTCCATAGTTCCTAAGAAAGGACAGGTCATTAGTAAAAATGCGCCAACATACAGTGAAATAACGCGTTTGATTGAGGCGACGGACCGTTTCACAGAAGAGTTCTTCAAGTGCATGACTAAAATTTATAATCCCAAACTGAATCTGGGTTCTGCCCCGCTTTTACGGACACCTGATTAAGGCTCATAATGGGCCAGGAGGGGTGTCATGGGACAACGGCGGAGGTTTTCAGCGGAGTACAAGCGTGAAGCGGTGGCCATGCTCAATGCCCCCGGGGTGAGCGTGAGCCAGATCGCAGTGGAATTGGGGATTGGGGCCGCCGTGCTCGGGCGGTGGCGGCGAGAATTACGTCAGCAAGCGGTGCAGGCGTTCCCAGGCCACGGTCGATCCCGCGATGAAGAGGTGGGGCACCTGCGGCGGGAGTTAGCCCGCGTCACGAAGGAGCGGGATTTTTTGCGAGAAGCGGCCACGTTCTTCGCGAGCGCATCGCGATGAAATATCGGATGATCCAACGGTGTGAGGGAATAGAAAGGTGTCAGGAACCATTGTTTGCATTGACGGCGGTGAATTCTGGTGAGTAATGGTTCCTGACACCTTCCCCCCCGTGTTGTCTCTTCAGGGATGGGGGCTGATTTATCTTCCACTGCGCGCGACATTCTCACCCGCCTATCCACTGGCACGCCGAGACGTGCCAGTTACCCTGGCGAGCGAAAGGAAAAAATGTACTGGGAGTATTTTGTGGACTCTCCGAAAGAGCTCCGATTTTCCTTCCGTCCATACCTCGGAGCGCCCGCTCCTTCAGCAAGGAAGCGGGCGAAGGTTGGCTCGAAGTGATGGAGGCAAAACCAGATGCTTCGAGCGTTAGCGGAGGGATGTGGGGATGATGGCATATCAAGCGGTGGACAGTAGGGTTCTTAACGGCCTGATCGTTGGTCTGCGATGTGTGAGCAACGAGACCGCTCAGCTTGTCATTTATTATCGGACGGCGTAAAGTTACTCGTACTTGGGCACGTTCTCGGTGAGGGCGCATATGAACGAACAGCAATTACTGGAACGCATCGTGGTGAATCCCCAGATCTTCGGGGGCAAGCCGATTATTCGAGGTTTGCGAATGGCCGTCGAGCATGTCCTCGGCATGCTGGCAGCCGGAGATACGCCGGAAACCATTTTGAAGGAGTATTCGTTCTTGGAACGAGACGATATCCAGGCCTGCCTTCTTTTTGCGCATCGATCGTTGAGCGGTGAGCATGTGCACGATCGAATGCCTCTGACCAAATCTGCATGAAGTTTCTTCTCGATGTCTGCAGTTCTTCTCGCTCACTTCGCGCACTCTTGACGAGCCTTGGCCACGACGTCCGTCTCGTGGGTGAGGGAGATCCCTGCGCTTCGGACGAGACGGTGTTGGTCTCGGCACATCAAGAAGGACGCATTGTCGTCACGGAAGACAAGGATTTCGGGGAATTGATCGTGGTCCGACGCCGTCCCCATTCCGGCATCATCCGTTTTCTCGAATTGCCGATTGCAGAACAGGCGGTGGCGATGCAAGAGGTGTTAACGTACTATGAGGCTGACTTGAAGTCCGGGGCCATGATCGTCGTGACTCGTGGCCGCATTCGAGTTCGTCCCTCGGCCTAGCCCTCATTACTCATAAAGCTTCTGCTGCAAGAGCGGATACGCCGCTGCGACGGGCATCACCTGACCGATCCTCTTTTTCGCTCGTTGAAAGGGGCTAGGCAGTATGCTATACAGCCCCACCGCTTAGCCGGTGTCTCTTCAACCCCTCTCTCCTTAGGTACATGGAACGAGAAACCAAAACGTATGTGCTGAAGCGCCCGGTTGACGAGGCCGTTCCTCGGACGCTGTCCATCGATTATGCGGCGGCGTTGAATAGTCAGCAGCTTGCGGCGGTGACTGCGGGCGAAGGGCCATCGCTGGTCATTGCAGGCGCCGGCAGCGGCAAGACTCGCACCCTGGTCTACCGCGTGGCCTATCTGATCGACTCGGGGATCGATCCTTCCCAGATTCTCCTCCTGACCTTTACCCGAAAATCATCGCAGGAAATGCTCGATCGGGCCGGTGAGTTGATCGGCGTACGCAGCGAACGTGTTCGTGGCGGCACGTTCCACTCTGTGGCCAATATGTTGCTCCGGCGCTATGGCCGGTCCATCGGTCTCGAGCCGGGCTTCACGATTCTCGATCGGGGCGACGCTGAAGACTTGATTGCCTTGGTTCGCGCGCAGCTGGGTTTGAACGAAAAAGACAAGCGATTCCCTCGCAAGGGGACGATTGCGGAGATGTTCAGCAAGTCTGAGAATACGTTACGCCCGCTCGACGAGATCGTGGTCGAAGAGTTCGATCATTTTTCCGACCATCTGGATGCATTGGGTCAGTTGCAGCGGGGATATCAGGCGTCGAAGCGGCAGCGTCAGCTGGTGGATTATGACGATCTGCTGGTGTTGCTGCGGCGGCTCGTGATGGAGGATGAAGGAGTCCGGCGGACGATTTCATCGCTGTATCGATACATTCTGGTAGATGAGTATCAGGACACCAATCGCTTGCAGGCGGATATCGTGCGGCATCTTGCCTCCACCCATCAGAACGTGATGGTCGTGGGTGACGACGCGCAATCGATCTATGCCTTCCGCGGTGCGACGTTCAAGAACATCATGGAATTCCCAACGCTCTTTCCCGGCACCATCATCTATAAGCTAGAAGAGAATTATCGCAGCACACAGCCGATCCTGAATCTCGCGAATACCATTATCGCAGCCGCGGCGGAGAAGTATAGCAAGCATCTCTTTACGAGGAAGCTTGATGGGCCGTTGCCGGTCCTGGTGGAGGCGGCAGGGGAGAATGCCCAATCGCGTTTCATTGCGCAGAAGATTTTGGAGTTGCGGGAGGAAGGGGTTCCGCTCAGCGAAATGGCCGTGCTGTTTCGATCGAGCTTTCACTCGTTCGATCTTGAAATCGAGCTCTCGCGTCACGGCCTGCCGTTTATCAAGCGTGGCGGGGTGAAATTTATCGAGACCGCCCATGTGAAGGATTTGCTGGCCCATATGCGCGTCGTGGCTAATCCCTTGGATGCCGTGAGTTGGCATCGCGTGTTGATGCTCGTCGAGGGTGTGGGGCCAAAGAAAGCACAGGATGTCATGGCCGCACTGGTGAAATCGGACAAGCCCTATCTCACCCTTCGTGAGATGCCGGGGCGATCCGGGAAAGGACTCAAGGATTTAGCCCTCACGCTCGAAAGTCTTACCGAATCCGGATATCTTCAGCCGGCCGAGCAAGTGAACCATATATATGAGTACTACTTGCCGATTCTGAAGACCCAATACGACGACTATCCCAAGCGTATGCGGGATCTAGACCATTTACAAACGATCGCGGAGGGGTATCAGGAGGTTGAAACATTTCTCTCGGATCTGGCGTTAGAGCCGCCTGACGGGAGTGTCG
Source organism: Nitrospiraceae bacterium (assembly GCA_014379455.1). Taxonomy (GTDB): domain Bacteria; phylum Nitrospirota; class Nitrospiria; order Nitrospirales; family Nitrospiraceae; genus Palsa-1315. Next base: position 2,380 of record JACMLT010000173.1, on the reverse strand, counting down.
CCAGCGTGGCGGCAACCGATCGAGACGACGAGCGACTGGTATTATCCACGATCCATTCTGCCAAGGGGCTTGAGTGGCAATGTGTATTTGTCATCTGGATCGTGGATGGGAGATTCCCATCGGTCTATTCGTTTAGTGAAGATGAGGGGCTGGAAGAGGAGCGCCGGTTATTCTATGTCTCTGTGACGAGAGCCAAGCGGCATCTGTACCTGACCTACCCGATTAATGTATTCGACAGGGGAAGCGGGATGATACTGTCAAAGCCGTCCAGGTTTTTGGACCCTGTGTTGCCGGGACAACTGGATCAATTGGTCTTGATGGAGGAGGGTGGGCAGGCAGACTGGTATTCTCGCGATGACCATTAGCAGGGTGCTGAAAAATCGTAAAAGGCTAGACGTGAAAGGTGACATGTAGAGCGGCCGAGTACGTGTGCTCCGAGTGTTTCACAGTTGACGTTTGACGGATCGCTGTCATGGTGCGTGTGGTGTGCAGAGTAGTCGCGATCGGCCTTCTCATAGGTGGGCTTCTTCTCGCAGCGAATGCAGGGATGTCAGAGGAGCGTCTCGCGCCAGCCGACCGGATGTGGATGCAGTTGATTCGCGAGGCGCAGGCGTTGGGCCTCCCGACACAATTCCTCAATGCAATCCCACCGAGCTTCGTGCAGTTTGAATTCGATGAGTTGCACAGTTATGCTGCCGAATACCGTCCCGGGGAGCATCGGATGGTGCTAAATCGTGCGCTCTCCTTTAATGGAGCTGGAGCGACGTTGCGTCCGCTCGGGCGACTCACGCATGCTCAGATCGAAACGCTCTACCACGAACTGTTCCATGCCTACATCGATTATCTGGTGACAGTGGCACAAGCCTCGCCTGAAAAGATGTCGGATCCGGTGCTCACTTTTGCGAGGGTGCAGCAGGGCTGTCATTATGGCGTAGTGGTGATCACACCGGTTGTACAGAGAAAGGGCGACACTGAGGAACGGTTTTTGACCGAACAGGAATCTTGGGAAGCGCTCAACGAAACATGGGCGGTGTTTATTGGATGGGCCGTGTGGAATCAGTTGGAAGTAACCAGCGGTGTAGGACGATCGATTCAGAGGTCAGGAAAGAGTCAGGACGAATGGGTGCGTCGTCTTAAGAATGCCGATCGAGACGGAACGCTCCGCGGGTATTACGAACCGGAAGATCCCGGTGAACGGGTCGTGGCTCGAAAGCGGTACTTGGCCCCTGCTTCCCGTTTGTCGGAGCTCGAAGCCACAATACTGATGAAGGATATTCTTGAATTTTCCCCCAGCCTGCTAGCCCGCGTGCGGGGAGGCCTTTCCAGTTTTGGGAATGGGGCTGAACGACATGACCAGTGCGGATTAGGATAATACGTATTTCCATAAGTCAATGAAATGCCTATAGAAACTGACTGAAATGTGAGAGTGGTTTGCCAGTACGCGTGCTATTAAAAAAATGAATATGAAAAATAGAGAGTTGGGAACAATGGTGTCCGTAAAATTCCTACGAGTAGGTGCACTTTGAGAAAAACAAGATAAATCTGCTTTTTAGTCTTGACTTCACAGTACTTCATCAATAGAATCCAGCGTTTCATAAACAGGTCTGTGTCCACAGCTCGCCGTATTCATCCTTACTAAATTAGGGAAGGGGGAGTCGTGCGTGGACCGGCTTGCTTTTCTTTTTTTCATCATTTTGATGGAATAGAGGAAGGCAATGATAAGGACACCAGAGTTATTTTTTGTGTCGCGTGCAGGGTGTTTCGGGCAGGTACCCAAGTGGCCAAAGGGGGCAGACTGTAAATCTGTTGCCATCGGCTTCCAAGGTTCGAATCCTTGCCTGCCCACCACATAATGACGCAGACGAGTGCTGAGTGAGCATATACAACCTGAACCAAGAAGAACTTAGCACTGAACTCGAGAAGGGCGGGCGTAGCTCAGTGGTAGAGTTCCAGCCTTCCAAGCTGGCTGTCGTGGGTTCAAATCCCATCGCCCGCTCCAATGAAAAGACGTGTGGTGTAAAACGTGAAACGTCGAGGCCGTAGCAGAGAGATGATATGTCAGTCTGTCGTTTCACCTTTTGCGATTCATGTTTCACGGAGAGGGACGCCCACGTAGCTCAGTTGGTAGAGCACGTCCTTGGTAAGGACGAGGTCACGCGTTCGATCCGCGTCGTGGGCTCCATACAGAGCTTGCTCGATCTGCGGGCTCATACAAAGGGCATCGGAGACTTTTAGAAAAGGAGCGAGGTGAGGCATGGCGAAGGCGAAATATGAGCGGCGGAAGCCGCACGTGAATATTGGCACGATTGGGCACGTGGACCACGGCAAGACGACGTTGACCGCGGCGTTGACGAAAGTCTGTGCGGATAAGGGCATGGCC
>JACMLT010000172.1 GCA_014379455.1 Nitrospiraceae bacterium | reverse complement strand
CGACCTCATCAAGATTCTCGTGCTGGTTCGAACGAGTGGATCGTAGAAATTGTCGTTGCCAGAGGTCGGCAGTGCGAGTGACTCGCCGGCACGCAGCACGATCGATGGTTTCACCGGCTGCGTGATCGTGTTGTCCGCGTATGATATCCACACGGAGCCGTAGATCGGCATTCCGCTGACCGAAAGAGCCTCGGAGAATATCTCGTTCACTGAGCAGGACGGCGAGTGTGCAGGCAAGGGTGCCGAGTTGTAATGGCACAGCCTGAAGCAGCATATGCGCAAGACGCGGGTGCAGCGGCAGTTCCGCCATCTGTCTTCCGTGCGCCGTGATGTGTCCTTCAGCATTGAGTGCGCCGAGGTTGGTGAGCAATTCTCGCGCGTGGGCTACAGCCCCAGGTGGGGGGGGAGTGAGCCAGGACAACTCGGTCGGGTCGGCGGTGCCCCAGAGGGCCAATTCAAGCATCAGTGGCGCCAGGTCGGCATCGAGGATTTCCGGCGGGCGACGAGGGGCCAACGATCGATGCTCCGCAGAGGTCCAGAGGCGAGCACAGACGCCCGGTTCAATACGACCGGCGCGGCCACGACGTTGTTCGGCGGAGTCCTGGGTCACGCGAATCGTGTCCAGTCTCGTCAGTCCTGATCGCGGATCGAATCGGGGTACGCGCAGCAAGCCGGCATCGATGACGACCCGTATCCCGTCGATCGTCAAACTCGTCTCGGCAATCGACGTGGCCAGCACGATCTTTCTTATTCCCGGCTGAGTGGGAGCGATCGCGCGGTCCTGCGCGTCTTGCGGCAGGTCGCCATGAAGCGGTGCGATGAGGATGTGCGAGCCCAAGCTCAGATCAACGAGCGTTCGCTCAACGCGGCGGATTTCCGCCATGCCCGGCAGAAAGACCAGGAGACTCCCTGTGTCCTGCGCAAGCGAGCGCCTGATCGATTGTACGACTGCGACATCCAGGTGGCCGGAGAGGGGCTGCTCAAGATACCGGATTTCTACTGGAAACATCCGCCCTTGACAGGCGATGACCGGTGCGTGCCCTAAGAGATCTGCGATCGGTTCACAGTCCAACGTCGCTGACATCACGAGCAGGCGGAGCTCCAGGCGGAAGATTCGTTGCGTTTCGAGACAAAGCGCGAGGCCCGTGTCGGCTTGCAGGCTCCGTTCGTGGAATTCGTCGAAGAGGACGATGGCATACTCGCTGAGCGCAGGATCGTGCTGAAGCAGGCGACTGAGGATGCCTTCCGTGACGACCTCGATTCTGGTCTTGGGGCTGACCTTCGTATCGAGCCTCATGCGATAGCCGACCGTTTCACCGACCGATTCGCCGAGCGCGGTGGCCATGCGACGGGCTGCCGCCTGTGTGGCGAGCCGCCGCGGTTCCAGCATGAGCAGCTTCTTTCCTCCGAGCCACGGCGCGTCGAGCAATGCCAGCGGCACCCGCGTCGTTTTTCCCGCGCCGGGCGCGGCAGTCAGCAAGGCGTTTCGACCCTCCGCGAGTGCGAGGCGGAGTGCCGGTAACACATCTTCTATTGGGAGTGCAGACATGATAGGGTCAGTCTTCCGACAGGCTGTTGAAAAAGCCTTCCCGCGTCGTTCTCGCATCGTTCAGACCCTCAACGTACCTCAAGGGTACGCCTCGGGCCTTCACTCGTTGCGACCTTGCGGGACAGTTTTTTTGAACAGCCTGGGTGCTGCAAGAGTCGTTCAGGACTTTCTCCATCACTGTATTCTTTCTGGCCCACAATGGTATTTCACCATCTGCGCGACTGTAACAGACTTGCAGTAGTTGGGAAAAGGAAACGGACGGATGGCCGATTATCGATGGAGTAAGGATAAACCCACTGTCGCCGGCTGCTACTGGTTCCCTGGCCCGGCGCACGAGGCAGACTCCTTTATTGTGCAAATCGATAAGGTTGCTCAGTTTCAATGACCGGACGGCGGGTTTCAGGAAGTGACGCTGGCCAAGGGGAGTGGGTGGGGCCGATCCAACTGCCGGAGGAATAAGATGGTGTATAGGGCGCTTGGCATGCACAGCCCGCTGAGCAGTGGGTCACCCCTTAGGGGAGAACGTAGGCGTAAGCGTGGAAGTATGATTGATAGAAGTCTTTCACCTGGGAAGAGGTCGCGTCTAAGCGCGACCGGGGTTGTGCTGGTGAACAGAGAGACTTGTTCCCAACCAGGTATCTCTTCTCGGTGAAATTGCCGTAATATGACAGCAACGCGATTATGGTCCGATAAACAACTGACTGGCACACAGAGCAGAAAGGCTATCGCAACATTCTATGAAGCATGACACCGCACACCCATTGACGGATACGTCGGCGAAGGGCTTTTCTCCTGGTTTCGTGGCCCTTGGCCTGGAGGCGGCCTTGCTGACCACGCTCGATACACTGGGCTATGAAGAGCCCACGCCGATCCAGCGAGAGGCGATCCCCCCCTTATTGGCAGGCCGAGATCTCCTGGGCCAGGCGGCAACCGGAACAGGCAAGACGGCGGCGTTCACCCTGCCGTTGCTCCAGCGCATTGCTCATTCAGCGCGTCGTTGCCCCTCCGCGCTGATCCTGGTGCCGACCAGAGAGTTGGCTATACAGGTTGGTGAAGCCGTAACCCGCTATGGCAAGGAATTAAAAATCTCCGTCCTTCCGGTGTATGGCGGACAGGCGATGGGTCTACAGCTCCAGGCACTCAGGCGCGGTGTCGATGTCATCGTGGCGACGCCGGGGCGGGCACTGGACCATATCCGCCGAAAAACCCTGCAACTGAAGACGGTTCAGATGGTCGTCTTAGACGAGGCCGATGAGATGCTCGACATGGGATTTGCCGAGGATCTGGACGCCATTCTTGAACAGACACCCAAAGAGCGACAGACAGCGCTCTTCTCCGCGACCATGCCGGCCCGCATCGCGTCCATTGCCAAACGCCATCTGAAAGATCCGGTCGAAATCAAGATTGCCAAAGAGCCGCTCAAGGCGGGCGCTGCGCCGCGGGTGCATCAGACAGCCTACATTGTGGCCAGACAACATAAAGTGATGGCTCTGGCTCGTATTTTGGACATGGAAGCTCCGAAGTCGGCGCTCGTGTTCTGCCGCACGCGTATTGAAGTCGACGAGCTGACGGCCATGCTGACAGACCGCGGGCATCGAGCCGAAGCGATTCATGGCGGGATGAATCAGCCCCAACGCGACCGTGTGATGAATTCGTTTCGGGCCGGACAGACCGAACTCCTCGTGGCGACCGATGTGGCGGCGCGGGGGTTGGATATTCCTTCTGTGTCGCACGTGGTGAACTACGACCTGCCGACATCCCCGGAAGGCTATGTCCATCGGATTGGGCGGACTGGGCGGGCCGGGAGGGAAGGGGCAGCGATCACCGTGCTCGACCCGCGTGAGCAGCGGTTGTTGTGGAATATCGAGCAGCTCACGAAAGCCAAAATTGTCGTGACGCCGGTGCCGACTGTTGCCGATCTCCGCACGAAGCGGCTTGCACGAACCAAAGGCGCGATTGAGGAAGTGCTTGCCGCCGGCGACCTGGACCTATTTCGGGCAGTGGCCGCGTCCTGTGCCGAACAGAGAGATCCCCTGGATGTGGCAGCAGCAGCAATGAAACTTGTGTTTCGCATGCAGGGTGGGGAGCGAAAGGAAATCGATATTCCAGCAGTGTCGAACAGGCCACCGGAACGGCCATCGATGGGGCGCCGTCCCATGGGTGATCCTCGCGGCTTGGCAGGCAGCATGATGCCGAGAGAGGGACAGGGCAGACCGTTCAGTGCGCCTGGTCGGGGCGGACGAACAGCTGGAATGGCAAAGCTGTATATCGGGGCAGGCAGGGAGGCAGGCATTAGGCCGGGCGATCTCGTTGGGGCCATTGCCAATGAGGCCGGGCTCAATTCGAATGTCATCGGTGCTGTCGAGGTGATGGATCGATTTTCGCTGGTGGAAGTGCCGGAAGTGTTGGCACGGGAGATTATTCAGACTCTGAGTCGGACGAGAATCAAAGGGCAGAAGGTCGCAGTGAGATTGTTTCTGGAGCAGCCAAGGGGGGGGAGGGCATAGCCAGGTGCCCTTCTTGCTCGCAGAACGCGCACGATCAGAATGTGCTCGTGCGATGCGCGCAGTTAAGGGCAGCCTGGCTACGCGCTCTTGGAGTCCGACGAGGGGGGAGAGACCGTGTTTACCTGGAGCGATGAGCGATCCCGATATCCTCTTTCTGCCGGATCATAGAGTAGATCGGCTTGTGTGT
>JACMLT010000171.1 GCA_014379455.1 Nitrospiraceae bacterium | reverse complement strand
TTCGTAGCCGCATGTCCGGCTGGACCGAAATGCGCTGAGGAGGGTGGTGTACGCGACGAACACGTGCTGCTGGCCCGCATCATTCATGACGGTTTGTCGCGAAATCGCTGAGCGGCGTTGTGAGACAAGCGTGCGGAGCCTTTCCGCGCGTGCTGCGATCGTCGAATGCCTTGAGGGTGCTCTTGTGCTCGCTTTGCGCTGTGGGAGGGTTGTATGAAGAGGATCTACATCGTGGTGGCCGCGGCGGTGCTCTTGGCCGCGTCGGGGGCTGCGGCTGAAGTTCAAACGAGGGAAATCGAATACAAAGAGGGCGAGGCGGTGCTACAGGGACTCATGGCCTGGGATGACGCGTCGAAGGGTCGACGTCCCGGTGTGCTTGTCGTCCACGAGTGGTGGGGCCATAACGGGCATGCGCGCCATCAGGCGAAGCGACTCGCGGAGGCCGGCTACGTCGGCTTTGCGCTGGATATGTATGGGAAAGGCAAGGTGACCACGCATCCGAAGGATGCCCAGGGCTTCATGACCGAGGTCAAGAAAGACCCGGCGGTGATTCCGGCGAGATTTCATGCGGCGCTCGAGCTCATCAAGCAGGATCCCCACGTCTCGGCAGAGAAGATTGCCGCCATCGGATACTGTTTCGGTGGGGCTGTGGTCCTTGATGAGGCGCGTGCCGGAGCGGACTTGGATGCGGTGGTCAGCTTCCACGGTGCGCTCGCGTCGAAGAGTCCTGCGGAGCCGGGTAAGGTTCGGGCTCGGGTTCTCGTGCTCACAGGTGCCGCCGATCCGTTTGTTCCAAAGGAGCAAGTGGAGGCCTTTACTCAAGAGATGAAGGCGGCGGGGGCGACGTTCCACGTGATCACCTATCCGGGCGTGAAACATGGATTCACCAATCCGGATGCCGGCAAGGCGGGGATGGATGCCCTCGAGTACAATGCGGAGGCCGACAAGAAGTCTTGGACAGCGATGCTGGAACTGTTTAAAGAAGTATTCCATTGAAGCCTTCCATGTGTATGCGGGGGACACGGCTTTCATCGAATAGAGCATTAGTTGGAGCTGGTTCGCGGTAGGTTGTCGGGTTTCGCAAGTCTGTATTGAGGAGGCCTTCTGCGCACGGCGATGTCAATTGTGCCAACGGTATAATCGGAGGCAACGGATGAAACTAGGAGAGGGGGAAAAAGCAGGGCCTATTACAGACTTTCTTGTGAAAGACCATGGGCGACTGGAAGGCCTGCTTCAATCGGCTGTGGCTCAGGCTGGCACTGTTGATCAGGGTACGTATGATCAATTTCGAGCCGGGCTGCTCCGCCACATCGGTATGGAGGAAAAGATTCTCCTGCCTGCTGCCCAGCGACTGCGGGGCGGGGAGCCACTTCCCATCGCAGCTAAGCTCCGGCTGGATCATGGGGCCATCGCGTCGTTGCTCATGCCGCCTCCCACGGCTGCTGTCATTGCAACAATCCGCGCCGTGCTGAAAGTCCACAATACGATAGAAGAAGGCCCGGGAGGCTTGTATGAAACCTGCGATGAGCTGGCCACCTCAGAAGCAGCACAGCTTCTGACTAAACTCCAGGCTGCACCGGAACTGGCTGTGCTGCCCTGCTCCGATAGCCCCGCCGTGATGCCCGCCGTCCAGCGGGCCCTGGAGCGAGCTGGGTATGGTTTCATCGAAGGTACAATATGAAAGATTCCAGCAAGGTAGAAGTCTTCCTGAAATCGCCGTTGTCCGTTTCCTTAGGAGGTTACCGATGACCCCATTTTTGCCGACCATACAATCGCAGTGGTTCCTCGTCCGGGTTGCGACATCACTGGTGGTTCTTCTGTCGCTCGTCACGAGCGGATGTATGACGTATCGAGTCAATAGTCTGGCGGATGCGCCGGATGCGAACCCTGGTGATCGCACGTGCGCGCGGGCGGTCCCTCCTGGTGCCGAGGCCGGAGCACCGGGTGGCCTGTGCACGCTGCGCGCCGCCGTGATGGAATCGAATGCTTCGGTGTGGAAAGACACAATCGAAGTTCCCAGTGGGCTCTATCAGCTCACTCTTCCAGTGGCAGCGGGTGGAGGGCGGCTCGCAATCACGGACGGCGTCAAGATTCAGGGTGCCGGTGCAGCGAGTACGATCATCGACGGCAACCACGCCGATCACGTGTTCTCCGTTGAAAGCGAAGGTCTCGAGCTGAATCACGTCACTGTGCAGGGAGGCAACAGTCAGGGCGGAGGAGCGATCCGGATCAATGCCGGAACGTCCGAATTCAATAACCTCGTCATTCGGCAGAACGAGGCCTTTACAGGTGGTGGCGGACTTCTGGTCGATAGTGGCGCGACGCTTCGAATGCGGCGGAGTGCCATTATCGAAAATGTGGCCACGGGTGCGTTTGGAGGCGGTATTTGGAACCAAGGCGAACTGTGGGTGTACGATTCGACGATTGCCAACAACGATTCGAATCGGGCTGGAGGGGTCCGCAATGAAGGGCAAATGAACCTCCGCAATGTGACCGTCAGTGGCAACAGTGCCCATTCAACGGACGCGGGGACCGGAGGCATCTCTCAGAATGGGTTTGCCGTTTTGTATAACGTGACCATTACGAATAACACGGGTGTGGGGAATAATGCGGGGAGTTTCCGTGGCGGAGGCATTCAAACCTCGTCAGGAAAGACGACCGTGCTGAAGAACAGTATCATTGCGGGGAATCACGGCGGGAGTGGCCCCCATGATTGTGTAGGACAGTTGAGTGGAGATAGTAAGTACAATCTGATCGGCGATACGAATGCGTGCACCATTCCTTCGTTTGTCTCGACCTTTCTGTTGAATGTCGATCCTCTCCTGGGGCCATTAACAAACAATGGAGGTCCCACGCAGACGCATCTCCCTGCGGCGAGTAGCCCAGTTCTTGAGGCGGGCTACCAGTTTCCACCCCCTGCGGCAGACGGTTGCGAGATACGAGATCAGCGAGGGGTGCCGAGGCCGCAGGGCGGGGGTGTGTGCGATATGGGTGCGGTCGAGGTGACGAGCGCGAATACATTCGTGACAGGTTTTATTCTCGTGAATGCGGCTTCGAACACTGATATCCGTCCGATGCTTCACGGAGACACGCTGGTGCTGTCCGAGCTTCCACCTGAGCTGTCCATCCGGGCTGTGGTGACGGGAGGAGCTGGAAGCGTGGTCTTCGGGTACGATGGCACGCCGTCTATTCAAACGGAAAATATTTTCCCCTACGCGATCGCCGGGGATAGTCCTGCGGGTGATTTCACTCCATTCAACCTGAGTACGGGCAGTCATACACTCACCGCGACACCATTTGCTGCGATAGGGGGAGGCGGGGCCGCCGGTGGGAGTCAGACGATTACATTCTCGGTTCGTAACAATTGAAGATCAGAGAGCGCATGATCAATTCTGAACCGGGCTGCTTTGCCATATTGGCATGGAAGAAAAAATTCTCCTGCCTGTTGCCCAGAGAATTCGAGGTGGGGAGCCACTTCTGATCGCATTCAAGCTTCGGCTGCCGTGATTGCGACAATCCGTTCCGGGCTCAAGGTCCATAACATCGTGGTCGATCTTCATGAGAGCAGAATCGGGGACATAGGACATTTCTCATCGCCTCGTCTGGGCGCGGCGATCGCATCCTGTCCCGCAGGATTGGACTCAGATTCTATCCTGAACATGTTCAGGGGCCCGGGGGGGCACGATTGATGATGAAAGACCCTCGTGATATCCAGGGCCAGTTTCGCGTGTGTAGTCGGCGGCAGTTTCTCTCATCGGCCCTGGCTATGGCGCTTCTCCCCTTGGTTCGTCCTGCGCTCGTCGACGCGTGCAGCAATCCTCCTTCTCCCACCGGCGCATGTGTTCCGAATTCCTGGTTGGATGGAGGGCGACTAGACGTCGAGGGATACACCGACCAAAGAAGCTATCTACCTGGAGAACGAGTCACGCTCTTCATGTCGTCGCAGGTGCGCACCAGGGCCACTGTGGTCATCCATCGCCTTGGTGTTCACCAAGACTTAGTCTGGTCAGCGCCGGTGTGGGTGCAGCCGAATGCGATCCCAGCTGACGCGTCTGAACATGGGTGCAGATGGGAACATGGAGAGGGCAGCGAGGTATCGTTTGAAGTGCCAGCCACCTGGCCATCTGGATTTTATCGAATCACGATGAGGGTGCCGTCCAGCGGCGGCCGCGAACGCGATGGAGAGGCGTTCTTTGTCGTTCGTTCGATGAACCCCGGTCGGCAGTCGAGGACTCTGCTGATTCTTTCGACCAACACGTATTGTGCTTATAATAATTATGGTCTGGCTGTCACCCCTGGACTCGCAACCACCCATGGGAGTTTCTACGATCAAGGGCGCGTCGCGTCTTTCCAGCGGCCCTTACCGTTGGGGTTTCTCTCGTCGTACGACTGCGGCGCCGGAGAGGCCGTGAGCCGACAACGGCGGTATGCTGGATGGGACAAGTGGGAATGGCCTTTTGTGCAGTGGGCTGAGCGGGAAGGTCTTGCACTCGATTATGCAACGAATGAGGACCTAGAGCGGCATCCCGATCTCGTATCCTCGTATCGTCTAGTTCTGAGCGTCGGCCATGACGAGTATTGGTCTGAGGGTATGCGAACGGCACTCGATCAATACATCCGCGCCGGGGGAAACGTGGCATTTTTCAGCGGGAATGTCTGCTACCGACAGGTGGGGATGGATCTCCCAAACTCACGGCTCACCTTGGAGGGCGCTATGGACGGCCGTGCGCTGTGGAGTCATCGCCAAGGCCCGCATCGACCGGAAAATCTGTTGACCGGAGTGAGCTTTTGTTATGGGGCGATACACCCCGATCCAATTCCGTACACGATTTACCAGCCTCAGCATTGGCTGTTCGATGGGCTCTGGCCCGGGGGAGGCAAGCCAAGACAATTTCCTCAGGTGGGCTGTATCGGCTATGAGTGCGACGGCTGCGATTTCGAGTGGGTAAATGGTGTCCCGGTGGCGAGCCACCGGGACAGTACCCCAGGAAATTTTCAGATCCTAGGGCTCGCCCCAGGGCGAATGCGGGAGTATGAAGCGGTTGTGCATTCAACGGCACTCTTTGGTCGCGATGATGGATTCACACCGTGGGGAAGAGATCTACGCGATGGGGCTGCTGTGTTGGGTCTGTGGACCGAAGTAGGAACGGTTGTGACTGTTGGATGCACCGAGTGGGCTCGGCATCTCACTGATCCCCTTGTGGGGCAGATTACGAGAAATATCATCGGACAATTGTCGCGGTGATCGAGGTTGAAACAAGAGGTTTCGCGTCTGAGGTGTGTATTGAAGAACCTCGTCTGTGCGCGAGGATCCACTTCCCCTCTCATGCAAGCTCCGGCTCGAATATGGGGCCATCGCGTTATTGGTCATGGCGCTTCCCACGGTACATACGTTGAAGCCAGTAAGCAAGATCGGGGCATGGGTATCCCTCAGCGCTTGGTTTAGAGGAGAAGTTGGCGATCGAGAAGTGGCAACTGCTCAGTCATGTCGACGTCATCACACGACTCTGCGCAGATGTGTCTTCCCGCGAGTCAGTACCTGCTGCTCGGCCTGCAGCCAGTGCTCGGTATCACGACCATCCTGATAGCCCCCTTCGCAGTAGAGTTGGTAGGCAAGAGACCGGATTTGATCTTCCATCGATTCAACCGTAACTGGTGGTGCTCCCGCTGTTTTGTTCTGTTTTGCCATGGGACCTCCTTCTTTGTTGTATGAGGGGAACAAAAGATTCTTTTGGGACTATAGCACTTTCACGCTCGGCGAGATAACATGGATAATCTTCTCTTCTGATCGACTCGCCCGCGTGCGGTGAGACCTTGCTTGATCGTGCCTCAAAATGACCTAGATGTTCGAGTTGGACGTTTCCTCGTGCCATGACTGGATAAAGGGAAAAAATGGGGTATTGGCGGGTACGATCGCGGTCGTGATGTCAGGCACAATTGCATATGTGTATTGATGAAATTGGAGCGTTGCCCTTGCTGCCACGGTTGTGTTCCTGAACCGGCGTATGCCACGATCTTCGAGGCCATTGTTCGGGTGGGGCACAAGCTCAAACGGATGCGCGCAGTCAGGAGTCATGGGGAGGGAAAGGGGCAGGCCCCTAGATGGGATGACCTCTTCGCTCGAGTGGTCTTCCATGGTGATGATGGAGGCCTTTCTGGCAGGGGATATCTCGATCGATTCTCCCTGTGAGCCGACGCGTTTTGGCGTGAAGAATACCATGCGTGTCCTGATGGTCTTGGCTCAGGGGGCCCGACAAGGTCGCTAGATCAGTCCAATGGGTCACAGCATCAAGCCACCTCCGTCTCGCCCGAGCACGTGAGTTTTTCTTGTCCGGATAGTTTCTGGAATCCTGAAGACGATGAGCGCACGTCCTGTGCGCCGATATAATTTGCGTATAAATTCAAGCTGGTACACCAAAACCCCTCACAACATTCGATCCCTAATCGTTCTTCTCGAGAGTCGGTCCATACAACGGTGGCTTAACCGTGCGCAGCTCCCTCCTGAATATCGGTATCTGCTTAGGTCTCCTCTCGTTTCCTTGCAGCGTTGCGTGAAGGGGCGCGAAACCCGCTGGTGAATAT
>JACMLT010000019.1 GCA_014379455.1 Nitrospiraceae bacterium | reverse complement strand
GCCATGGTTCTGGCCAATCGGGTCCGTGGCCTCTCTCCCTGGCCTGGAGCCTACACAACCGTGGTGGGTGGTGACCGCTTGGCGATCTGGCAAGCCTTGGCACTTCCTGGCTGCGCGACGAAACATCCAGGAACAGTCATTGCGGTCACTACTGAAGCTATTCATGTTGCGACCGGAGATGGAGTTCTTGCCGTGATGGAGTTGCAACCGGCGAATAGTCGTCGCATGGCCGTCTCTCAATACTTGTCAGGCCATCATGTTGCTGTCGGATCGCAGCTAGGGAGAGGACCAGCGATTTCCTAGCACCAGGCCCATCATCACACAATCGTAGTATATCCGTCTCGAACATCCCTATGGCTCCTAGCTCTCGATCCTTGTTCACTGCCCAGACTGCACGGTCAGCCCGTGCGACTGCCCTCTCCTTGCTGGTGGAATCTGACACGAGCGAGGAGGGGGTCGATATCTTATTGGAGCGTGCTCTCGCGCCATGCTCCTTCGACAGCAGGGAACGAGCCCTCACCGTGGAACTCACCTATGGTGTCTTGCGGCGCCGTGCGACCATCGATTGGCGGCTCGAACCGGTGCTAGACAAGCCCCTGCTTCGCCTTCCCGTCGCCGTGCAAATGGTGCTCAGGCTCGGAGCCTACCAAGTTCTATTTCTGGATCGTATTCCGCAATCTGCCGCAGTCAATGAATCAGTCAATCTGGCCAAGGCCTTTACCGGCACAGTCGGCAGAGACTGGAGTGGGTTCGTCAATGCAGTGTTGCGCGCGCTTTTGCGCCATCCGCCCGAGCCCTGGCCCGACATGAATCTTGATGCCGCACACTCTCTTGCCGTGCGGTACTCGGTCCCAGGTTGGCTCAGTCGTCGATGGGTGGATCGGGTGGGGCTGGCTTCCGCAGAACGTGCCTGCGAGGGGGTCAGCGTGACGCCTCCGCTCACGCTTCGGGTGAACCAGCTCATCACAACCAGGGAGTCGCTTCTCGACACATTTGCTCAGGCCGGCATTGCGGCCACGCCGACCAGCGTAAGCCCGTCCGGCATTCTGCTCCAAGAAGGAGGACCCGTGCCTTCGCTCCCCGGGTTTCACCAGGGTGCGTTTTATGTCGAAGATGAAGCCGCGCAATTAATTCCTCTCCTGCTCGACCCTCAGCCTGGCGACATCGTGCTCGATGCCTGCGCAGCGCCGGGAGGGAAATCAACTCATATGGCCGCTCTGATGCAGAACAAAGGGATCATCTATGCTGTCGATCGGAAGGAGGCTCGCCTGGATCTGGCACGAAGTAATTGTCGTCGACTTGGAGTCCGAATTGTCGAACCAATCGTCGGCGATATTCGACAGCCAGGTGATTGGGCTTCCTTTGTTACGGCAGCGAGACCTCCTTCCGTGAAGAAGGCCAGAATCGGCGAACCTTCTATTGATCGGATTTTGGTAGACGCGCCCTGCAGCGGACTCGGTGTGTTACGACGACATCCGGAAGCGAAATGGCGGAAAGACGCGCTGGCACTCCCTCGACATCAGGCACTCCAGTGTCAGATTCTCGAAGGTGTTGCCTCATGCTTGCGGCCTGGCGGGGTGCTAGTCTATAGTACGTGCTCCACAGAACCGGAAGAAAACGAAGACGTCATCGAGCGATTCTGTCGTGCTCATACGGAATTCCGACGTGAATCCGTCGTCTCCTGGCTCCCACCTGCCGCACAGGGATTCGTCACTGAACAAGGCGCCCTCTCGACAGTAGGCAACCAGTTCTCGATGGATGGATTTTACGCCGCACGACTAAGGAAGGTGTTGTGATGGCACGCCCCATTCTTATTGCCCCCTCGATCTTATCTGCTGACTTTGCCAGACTGGCTGAGGAAGTGGCAGCCGTGGAACAAGCAGGGGCTGATTTTCTGCACATCGACGTCATGGACGGACACTTCGTTCCGAATTTGACTATCGGCCCTCCGATCGTGGCGGCGCTCAGAAAAGTCACCAAACTGCCGCTTGACGTCCATCTCATGATCACCAATGCCGACGCCTTTATCGCTGAGTTCGCCGAGGCAGGCGCAGACTACCTCACGGTGCATGTAGAGGCCTGTCCGCATCTCCATCGCACAGTGCAATCGATCAAGGAACGCGGTGTCAAGGCCGGGGTGACCCTGAACCCGGCCACCTCGCTCAATACGATCGAGGAAATTCTTCCAGATGTCGATTTGGTCCTCATTATGTCAGTCAATCCCGGTTTCGGTGGTCAAACGTTTATCGCGTCCTGTCTACAGAAGACTGCCTCGGCTCGCGCCATGATTGATCGGACTGGAAGTCGCGCATTGCTTGAAGTCGACGGTGGGATCAAGATTGACAATGCGGCGCAGGTGCTGGCTGCGGGAGCCGATGTGTTAGTCGCCGGGTCGGCCATTTTCTCAAATCGGGACTATGCCGCGACGATTGCTGCGATGCGGGCAGCCGGCCAACCTTCTTCCACGACGCCACTGCGCGTCTCCGCTCACCGATAGGCCTCGCGGGTGAACATTTCTTCCCTCATCGATAGCCTTCATCCTCTCGAAATTAAAGTCCTATCGACCTTCGGAGTCAATCACTCCGCAATCCTCACGACGGAACAGCTCGTGCAGTCCACCGGGCTGGAACCTTCGCAGCTCAGTATGGCCATCGAATGGTTGCTCGCCAAGTTGTTGCTTGTGGTCGATACGGAAACCACGACGCCGATCGTCTCGCTCACCAAAACCGGTGAACTCTACTTTGAAAAATATTCACCGATCGAACGGGTACTGTCTGTCGCTCGCGATGCGGCTAAGACCGGCAAGCGCCTGACTATTCAGGATATCCAATCCCGGGAGGGGCTCGAACCGACGGAGATAAGCGGTGCGATCGGACGGCTTAAGAAAGAGGGGGTGCTCCTCATCATTCAAGGCGGCTGTATCGAATCGACCGGGCGGGCGAGCCAGACGGCGGACGCAATGCGGGGGTTGCTGCAACAGCTTCATGGAGCGCCTCGTGAGCTTCGAGCGTTTCCCGAAGCACAACGGCAGGTCATTCAGGATCACGCCGTCAAGCGCGGAAATGCGCGAGAACCATTCCGTATCGACGATCGGGTGACCAGAGCCCTCAAACTCTCAGCGACCGGGGTCGAAGCGGCTCAACAACTCTCACGGCAGGACACTGCAGAAGAGGTCTCCCAGCTGACGCCCGAACTGTTGAAAGATGGGAGCTGGCGGGCAAAACGCTTCCGTAAGTACACGATCAGTCTTCGCGCGCCACGCATCGCGCCGGGCAAACGGCATCCCTATCGAGAATTTCTCGATGCGGTGAAAACACAACTCGTGAGCATGGGATTTCAGGAAATGCGCGGCTCGCTCGTAGAGACTGAATTCTGGAACATGGATGCGCTCTTCATGCCACAGTTCCATCCTGCACGGGATATTCATGACGTCTACTTCGTCAAAGAACCGACTCATGCCTCGTCGATTGCGGAACCGTTCTTGTCACAGGTGGCACAAGCCCACCAGCATGGCGGTGAAACCGGTTCAACCGGTTGGAACTACCCCTTCGATGTGGAACGCGCGCGACGCCTGGTCTTACGAAGCCAGGGAACGGCCGTCTCAGCCCATACATTAGCGGCCCAACCAGCCGTACCGGGAAAATATTTTTCCATCGCCCGCTGTTTTCGCTACGATCAAGTCGATGCAACGCACGCGACTGATTTCTTTCAGGTAGAAGGGATCGTGCTCGGCGAAGATATCAACTTTCGTACCTTGCTCGGCCTGTTGAATCTCTTCGCCCGCGAAGTCGCGCACGCCAAGGAAGTCAAATTTCTCCCAGCCTATTTCCCCTTCACCGAACCCTCAGTCGAACTGCACGTGCGCCATCCGAAGCTTGGATGGATGGAACTTGGGGGAGCCGGATTGTTCCGGCCTGAAGTCACCCTTCCGCTAGGCGTGACCGTTCCAGTCATTGCATGGGGGTTGGGGCTCGACCGCATGGCGATGGTGGCGCTCGGCATTCACGACATTCGCGAGTTGTTCACCGACAATCTTGATCTTATTCGCGCCACGAAAGGAGCATTCTAGGTTTCACATGCCGACGATTACTATTTTCAAGCAGGATCTCGAGACATTACTCGCCGGGCCCGGAGAAACTCCCCAACCGATCACCATGGAGCAACTTGAAGAATCTTTGATGCTCGTGAAGGGTGAGCTGAAGGGACAGAATCCCGACACCGGCGAACTGCGCATCGAGCTGCAAGATAGCAATCGTCCCGACCTCTGGTGCTGCGAAGGTATCGCCCGGCAGTTTCGGGCAAAGCGACAGGGTGCTCTCTCAAAATACGATTTTCTCACGACCAAATTGAAATCGCCAAAGCGGCTGAACGTCGCTCCCGGCCTGGAAAAAGTCAGACCCTACGTGGCAGCTTGCGCTGCAACCGGCTACTTCGTGACCCAGGTGGGCCTCGCACAACTGATTCAGACGCAAGAGAAACTCTCCGAGATGTTCGGACGTAAACGCCGGACTGTGTCGATCGGACTCTATCGTCTCGCGGCAATCGAGTTTCCTATTACCTACGACTTGGTCAAGCCAGACGAAGCGTCATTCACGCCGCTGGGGATGGATACGGTGATGACGCTTGGGGAGATGCTGCTTGTCCATCCCAAGGGTTTGGAGTTCGGTGGGATTCTGGAAGGGCAGGATCGCCTGCCCTTCCTATGCGATGCAAAGCGTCAGGCACTCTCCTTTCCGCCGATCATCAATAGCCGCGAATCGGGAGAAGTGCGGGCGGGAGACGATGCCCTCTTCGTCGAGGTGACCGGTACTGACCTTTCGATGGTCGTCCTGACCCTCAATATTTTTGCCGCCAATCTTGCAGATCGAGGCGCGGTGATTGAGCCCATAGAGGTACGGTATCCCTATAAGACTTCGCTGGGCGTAGGAGTCATCACTCCTCAAGATCTTGAGAAGTCACAGAAGCTTCCCATCAGCATAATTGAACAGGCCCTTGGACAAACCCTCGGAGCCCAGAAAGTCGCGAAGGCCCTCACGGCCTACGGTTATGGCGTGGTGACGAAAGGCAAACATGTGACGGTGACGCTTCCGTTCTACCGGCAAGACCTCATGCATGCAATGGACGTGGTCGAGGATGTCGCGATCAGCCGTGGGTACGGAGACTTCTTACCCGTGATGCCTTCTCAATTTACGGTCGGGGGATTATCGCGGATCGAAGAGGTCTCCGATCGTGCGAGGACTCTCATGGTCGGCATGGGCTTTCAAGAGATTATTTCCAATATTCTCGGCTCTCCCCAAGACCTGCGCGATGCGATGCGATTGGAAGGGACCGAGTGGGGGCAACTGGTCGAAGTAGATAACGTCATGTCCCAGAACTTCTCTGCGCTTCGACAATGGATGCTTCCATCGTTGCTGCGTGTGGAAGCGGCATCGAACCGGGCTTTTTATCCTCATCGAGTGTTCGAGGCAGGAGAAGTGGCGCGCCCCGATCCCACGCAGTCAGTCGGATCGCGCACGGTGACAGTGCTCGGCGGGATGATTGCCCACGCCGATACACATTTTTCAGAGGCCCACTCCTGCCTAGATACGCTGTTTTATTATGTGAATCAGACCTACACCCTGGAACCGATCCAACATCCCTCATTTCTCGCCGGACGAGTGGGGAGCATTGTCTCTGAGGGGAAACAGATCGGTGTGATCGGGGAGCTACACCCAGAAGTTCTCGAACGTTGGCAGATCGCAGTTCCAGCTGTCGCGTTTGAAATCGATCTGACGGAACTCGCCGAACGGTCTTGAGGCATGCGCCAATCAGCGTGATCAAAACCCATAAAGCGGATCTCGTGACGAGTCGTTCGTTTCAGAATTTTGGCGTTACCCGCTTCACGAACGACGCGTCACACGTTACGCCCCAGCGGGCGCGAGATGCTGTTTGGCAAGACCGACCAGCTGCTCAAACCCCGTGGCATCCTTGATGGCCATGTCGGACAAGACTTTCCGGTCCAAGAGAATATTGGCCTTCTTCAGGGCATTGATAAATCGGCCATAGGTCAGTCCATGCGCCCGGACTGCCGCGTTGATGCGCGCAATCCACAACACACGGAAATCCCGCTTCCGATTTTTCCGTCCGGTATAGGCGTACGCCTGACCCTTATCGACCGATTCTGTTGCGGTGCGAAACAGCCGGCTCTTCCCTCCATACTGTCCTTTGGCTAATTTCAGCCGCTTTTTCCGACGATGTCTTGTTTTGGGGCCACCTTTTGCGCGAGGCATGAGTCAATACTCCTTTTGGTTACCGCGATTCGTACATTCTAGTTTATTTGTAGGGCAATAAGCGATCCAGTGCCTGAGTCTTGGTTTTATCCACAAGCACCGCCCCGCTTAATCGGCGCTTCCGGTCCTGAGTCTTGCTGGTAAGAATGTGGCGCTTCCCCGCCTTTCGTCTGACCAACTTCCCAGAACCAGTGCGGGTAAAGCGCTTTTTCGCTCCACTATGGGTTTTCATCTTTCGGTTTTTCATATCGGTGATTCCTTCGGCTAGTAGTGTTCGGACCAATCCTCTTACTTCGGCGCCACGATCATGATTAAACTCCGCCCTTCCATGCGAGGGGCATACTCAATTGTGCCGACCTCTCCCAACTCTGCAATCACCATACTCATGAGCGTTCGACCCATCTCCTGATTCGCCATCTCGCGACCGCGGTAGGTCAAGAGGACTTTGGTTTTGTTACCGTCGGCTAGAAATCCCTTAATCTGTCGAATTTTGATTTCCAAGTCATGCTTGTCTGTCCGAGGGCGCAACTTTATTTCCTTCACCTGTGTGGACTTTTGATGACGCCGGTTTTGATGGTCCTTTTTGCTCAGCTCAAACTTGTATTTCCCGTAGTCCATAATGCGGCACACGGGAGGCACTGAGGTGGGCGCGACCTCGACAAGGTCGTAGCCATTGTCCTGTGCCTGTTTGAACGCATCCGCCGTGAGGAGAATGCCGAGCTGTTCACTCTCCGGACCAATCACCCGGACTTCGCGCACTCTGATTTCCCGATTCACTCGTAATTTGGGGACGATAAGACACCTCTTATTGAATTAATGAATGTTGCTTTCCTACCGGCTTAAGATCCGCACGGAGCAGGTCGAGCGCTCCCGCGACAGTCATGCTGCCAAGCTTGGTTCCGTTCCGGCCCCGTATGGCCAGAGTTCCACTCTGCACTTCCCGATCGCCGACCACAAACATGAAGGGAACCTTTCCCTTCTCAGCTTCTCGAATTTTTAGCCCGATTTTTTCATTTCGAATGTCCGCCTCGGCGCGAAACCCCGCAGTCTTGAGCTGGGCAACCACCTCCGCGACGTAGGGCCGCTGGTTATCCGTGATAGACATCACCAGCGCCTGAACTGGAGCGAGCCATGTCGGGAAGGCGCCACCAAAGTGCTCAATCAAAATGCCGAAAAATCGTTCGATTGATCCCATTAGGGCTCGATGGATCATGATCGGCTGATGAACCTTGCCATCTTCCCCAATATACCCTAATTCGAACCGCTCAGGATTATTGAAATCGACTTGAATAGTTGAGCATTGCCAGGATCGTCCCAGCGCATCTTTGATTTTGATGTCGATTTTTGGTCCGTAGAAGACACCTTCGCCTGGATCGACTTGGTAGGCGACTCCTCGTCCCTTTAATGCCGCTTCGAGCGAGCTCGTGGCTTGCGCCCATCGTTCTTCCGAGCCGACGGACTTTTCCGGCTTCGTCGAGAGGTACACTTCAAACTCGGTGAACCCGAAGGTTCCGAGAATAAAGAACGTGAAGTCTAGGACCTGGCTAACTTCGCTTTCAATCTGATCCGGCCGGCAGAACAGGTGCGCGTCGTCTTGCGTGAACCCTCGAACCCGCAGCAGCCCGTGGAGGACACCAGTCCGTTCGTACCGATAGACAGTCCCCAGTTCACCATAGCGGATGGGGAGGTCTCGGTAACTGCGCAGATGCGACTTATAGATCATGATGTGGAACGGGCAATTCATCGGCTTGAGCTGGTACTCGCTATTTTCAAGCATCATGGGAGCGAACATATTGTCGCGGTAGTAATCGACGTGGCCGCTGGTTTTCCAGAGGTCTAACCGAGCAACGTGAGGGGAATACACCAATTCGTACCCGTTTTGAATATGCTGGTCGCGCCAAAAGTTTTCGATCAATAGTCGTATCGTTGCGCCCTTCGGGTGCCAGAGGATCAGGCCAGGGCCAATTTCATCCTGGATCGAGATCAAGTCGAGCTCCTTGCCGACCTTGCGGTGATCTCGTCGCTTAATTTCTTCCAGCCTTGCAAGATGCGCGTCGAGTTCCGCCTGGGTCGGGAAGGATGTCCCATAGATCCGTTGCAGCACGGGATTGCGCTCATCACCGCGCCAGTAGGCTCCTGCCGTGTTCAGAAGCTTGAACGCCCCGACATGGCCTGTCGTTGGAAGATGGGGGCCACGACAGAGGTCGGTGAACTCACCCTGGCTATAGACAGAGATCGTCTGTCCATCGGTGAGTCCTTGAATCAACTCAACCTTGTACGATTCTCCTCGTTCCTGAAACAACTTTACCGCGTCCTGCTTCGATAATTCTGCCCGTGTGACGGGGAGGGCGCGCGTGACGATATCCTTCGCTCGCGCCTCAATTTTTTCGAGATCTTCAGGAGTAAAGGGGCGCTCAAAGGCAAAGTCATAGAAAAACCCATCTTCGAGTGCCGGGCCGATCGTTAACTGTACCGTCGGGAAGACCTCTTTGACAGCCTGCGCCATAATGTGAGTACTGCTATGGCGGTAGACTTCACGGCCTTCAGCGCTGTCGAATTGCAGTGGAGTCACTTCAGCATCTTCCATCAAGACACTGGAAAGATCTACGGTGTGGCCATTCACCTTGGCTGCAAGGATGTTCGAACCAAGGGTGAGGCCAAGAGTCGACAGAGCAGACCCAACGGTTTGGCCGGCTGGAATATCCCGACTGCTGCCATTTTTGAGCGTAACTTTCATGACTTGCACTCAGTCGATCACGCACAAGAAAAAACAAGACCGCTCCATCTGCGGGAGGCAAACAGATACCGTCAGCTAGGTGGTAGGCGCGGACGGTCTTGAACCGTCGACCTCTACCGTGTCAAGGTAGCGCTCTCCCCCTGAGCTACGCGCCTGTCAATCTGGAGGCGCATGCTAATATAGCCCTGCCCAAGGTGTCAAGAAACGGCCTTTTCAGATACGAAATAAACCTGATAGCCACACTAAGATTCGGGGGCTCAGATTCGCAGCCCTTGCTCAGATGCATTCCGGACTGGGAGTCGCTACGGGTGGATGTTGCACTCGCCATGCTACACAATCTTCAACGTATCGAAGTTGACCCCTGCGGAAGCAGCCGGTGTTCTTAGTTTCATATGTTCCAATGCGTCAACAACACAATCGGCAACCACATAATTCCGATACCATTTCCGATTGGCCGGCACGACATACCACGGTGCATGAGTGATGCTCGTGGCCGCCATCATATCCTCGAATGCGCTCATGTAGTTCTTCCACAATTTTCGTTCTTCGAGATCTCCTTCATTGAATTTCCAGCGCTTCTCCGGATCGCAAATGCGTTCCTCCAACCGCGCTTTCTGCTCATCCTTCGAGATATGCAGGAAAAATTTGAGGATGGTCGTCCCGCTCTCGTAGAGCAGCTCCTCGAATTCTTTGATCTGATTAAACCGTTGTTTCACGACCTTGTCCGATACCCACCCATGGACTCGGGTGATGAGCACATCTTCATAATGCGAGCGATTGAAGATGCCGATCTGGCCGTGGGACGGCGCCTTTTGATGCACGCGCCACAGGAAGTCATGGCCCAGCTCCTCCGACGAAGGAGCTTTGAAGGACACAACCTTGCAGCCCTGCGGATTCACACCGGACATCACACTCTTGATCGTCCCATCCTTACCGCTGGTATCCATCCCCTGCAACACGATGAGCAGCGATCGAGTCCCGTTGGCATAGAGTCGTTCTTGGAGTTCGCCTAGCCGTCCGGTCAATTCCACCGTCACAGTTTTAGCTTTTTCTTTACCTTGATCGGTCTTCTTGTAGTCGCCGGTGTCGTCCGGGTCACACCGATCTAAATTAAGTGGTACGCCAGGCTTCACACAATACTCTTTCATGCTCGATCTCTCCTCCGTCCTGTCAACGTCGCTTTCAAAGCGGCATTCTACTCCTTTCGTTCCAGCTTGACAGTAACGAACAACTGGCAAAGAATGCGCCGAATATTTCTGGGGAGGTGCATCATGGCAGTCAATTCGGACAAGTTAAATGCATTCATGGGCAAGGCAGTCGGTGACATCGGTGCCGCGCTGAGCGCGAACATGGTGCTCCTAGGCGACAAGCTCGGTCTTTACAAAGCCATGGCGAAGGTGGGTCCCGTCACGCCGGCTGAACTCGCAAAGGCGACAAAGACAGCCGAACGGTATGTCCGTGAGTGGCTAGGCAATCAGGCAGCAGGTGGATACGTGACCTATGACGCCAGAACCGGTCGGTACTGGCTCCCTGAAGAACAGGCGATGGCACTCGCCGATGAAAACAGTCCTTGTTTTCTCCCCGGTGCGTTTCAGGTCATCGCGGCCACATTTTCAGCCAACCCCAAGATCGAGCAGCGGTTCAAGACCGGCAAGGGCCTCGGGTGGGATCAGCACGATCACCGATTGTTTGAAGGCACTGAGAGATTCTTCCGTCCGAACTACCTGGGCAACCTCGTGGCGAATTGGATTCCGTCCCTCGACGGTGTGGAGGCAACGCTCAAGAAGGGTGCGAAAGTCGCGGATGTCGGCTGCGGGTTCGGGGCGTCCACCATTATCATGGCGAAGGCCTATCCCACAGCCATCTTCATCGGTTTCGATTACCATAAGCCCTCGATCTTGACCGCACGCAAACGGGCCAAAGAAGCAGGCCTGAAGAACGTGACCTTTGCAGTGGCGAAGTCCACAGACTATCCCGGCAAGGAGTACGACTTCATTACCCACTTCGATTGTTTGCATGACATGGGCGATCCTATCGGCGCTGCGAAGCACGTCAAAAAAACACTCGCACAGCATGGCACGTGGATGATTGTGGAGCCATTCGCCAACGACCGCGTCGAAGATAATCTGAATCCGGTAGGCAGAGTCTATTACGCGGCGTCGACAATGATCTGCGTACCCGCTTCTCTGGCATCCAATGGCCCAGCCCTCGGTGCCCAGGCCGGGGAGGCGAGACTGCGAGACGTGGTGATCCAAGGCGGATTCACACGATTCCACCGCACGACACAGACGCCGTTCAATCTGGTGTTGCCCGCCCGACCGTAAGGCCCCTCTGGCCGTCGTCCGGTCCTTTCCCCGCTTGCACTTTGGCGCGGCCCACGGCATAGTGCGGACCGGAACCCACGGGGAGAGGAGACACGATGGGACGACGCCTCACCGCCGAAGCACTCGGCACCTTCTGGTTAGTGTTCGCCGGCTGTGGCAGCGCGCTCCTGAGCGCCGGCCTGCCCGGACTCGGCATCGGCGTCTTCGGCATCGCCTTCGCCTTCGGGGTAGCCGTGATCACCATCGTGTACGCCATTGGGCATATCTCCGGCTGTCATATCAACCCCGCCGTCACAGTGGGCCTCCTGCTCAGCAAGCGGTTCCCCGCACACGAAGTGCCCGGCTACATTGCGGCCCAAGTGCTCGGGGGCATTCTGGGCGCCGGGGTGCTCTATCTCATCGCCACCGGACGGGCCGGGTTCGTCCCCGGCGGCTTCGCCTCCAACGGCTACGGCGAGCATTCCCCGGCCGGCTATTCGCTCTTGGCCGGCTTCTGCGCCGAAACCATTTTCGGGTTCTTTTTTCTCCTCATCATTCTGGGGGCGACGGACAGTCGGGCGCCTCAAGGCTTTGCGCCCTTAGCCATCGGCCTGGCCGTGGCGCTGATCAATTGGGCCGGCATCCCGGTCACCAATCTCTCCCTGAACCCGGCGCGCAGCACCGCCACGGCGGTCTTTGCCGACGGCTGGGCTCTGCAACAACTCTGGCTCTTCTGGGTCGCCCCGATCCTGGGAGGCGCGCTCGCTGGCGTGGTCTATCCCTTCATCGCCGGGCAGCCGGCCAGCAGCACACCGACACGCGCGGGCAAGTCGGCCCGCTAGAGAACCTCGCCTAGGGCAGAGTTGGCACGTCTTGGGCACAGCGAACCCCGACGTTCGGCGCATGCTCGGTCGGATCGCTTTTAGCCACCCATTCATAGAGATTCCCCGCCAGATCGTGGACCCCATAGGGGCTCCGCCCCAACTCGCGATTGCCGATCGGCAAGACCATAAGCCAACACCACAACGGAACATAGATTTTCACACAGCACTGGATTCAGGCAGACATGCACTTATGAGTTACAGGCATTTTTTGAGGCCAAGGGCCAAAATCTGGTTGGCCCGCCGATTAAGACCTTGGTGCAGCTACGCGTCGGTTCCCGGGCTAATTCTTGACAGGATTGAAAGTGGGGCGCAGGCTGACTTTTGATTGCGTGGGAACCATCACTACTCTCTATTCCAGGAGGTGTTGCATGCAGAAATCGATCGTCGTCGCATTTGTCGCTCTGTGCCTGATGGGATCCAGCTCGCTGGCCTTGGCTGACGATGCCGTGAAAAGCGAGATGGGCAAGATGAAAGACGAGATGAAGGCTGAGAAAGATGCGATGAAGAGCGATATAACAGCGAAGAAGGAAGAGATGAAGGGCAAGATGAAAGCCCGCAAAGATGCGATGAAAGAGAAGCGTCATGAAATGAAAGCGCACAAAGACACGGCAAATGCCAAAGCCGGGAAAGCGAAAGATGCCGCGAAGTCAATGGGGGAAGACGTGAAAACAACAGCTCCGGAAGCCCCTACGTCTATGACCGTAAAATAAGTTCTCCCCATCGAGTCAGTAGATTGTCTGGCCCTCAGGAGGTCGTTCCTCCTGGGGGCTGCTTTACATTGGAAACCTCCCAGGTTGAGGCCAGGTGTAAAGAAAAATCTTGAGGGATAGATTCACCGCGAAGTCTGAGGTCGCCTCGTTCGCTACTGCGTCATTGATGAGATCACTCGTCTTGTTCCCCCGTGAGCCTTTTGCTAGGATGCGGCGGCTGAAGTGTCTGTGGGGGGGGCCATGAAAGTCGCGACATTCAATGTCAATTCGCTCCGCAAGCGTATGCCGATCTTGCTCGACTGGCTTGCCCAGCACAAGCCTGATGCACTCTGTCTGCAAGAAACCAAAGTCCAAGACAGCGAATTTCCGTTGCTGGCATTGGCGGAGTCTGGGTACCACATCACCTACCGAGGAATGAAGTCGTACAACGGAGTCGCAATATTGAGCCGTGAGAAACCGGAATCGGTAGCCTATGGGTTTGATGATGGAGGAGAAACGGAAGATGCCCGGCTCTTGCGCGTAGTGATCAAGGGAATTCCCATCGTCAATACCTACGTGCCACAGGGCTTCGAAATTGACTCACCCAAGTATCAATACAAGCTTGGCTGGTATGATCGACTCGCCAAGTATTTTAAGAAGCACCTGTCGCCGAACAAACCGGCCATCTGGTGCGGTGACATGAATGTGGCTCCGCGCCCCATGGACGTGCATAGCCCGGAAAAACATCTCAAGCATGTTTGCTATCACGAAGATGTACGGCAGGCCTATGAACACACCCTGGCGTGGGGATTTCAGGATGTGTTCGTGAAACTCTATCCACACCGGCAGCAATATACGTTTTGGGATTATCGGGCGCCGGGCTCGCTGGAAGCGAACAAAGGTTGGCGCATCGACCATATTCTGGCGACGGCCTCGTTGGCTGAGCACTGTCTCAGGGTAGAGGTGGACGTCGAGCCGCGGCGAGCGAAAGACCCTTCAGATCACACATTTTTATGGGCGGAGTTTTCGGTCTAACCACGAGCGCCACGTCCACACTTCCCCAATTCAGTCGGTTCAGTCAGTCGTCCGTGCCGTCCGAACTGGCTCACGCGCTTGAAGAAACTATTACGCCGCCTTCAGAACCCGCTGTTTGACAGGCAACGTGGTCACGCGATTCTGCGCAATCAACGGATCGAGGACCAATCCGCAATTGATACAGCGGAGCACCGCGGCTTCCTGCGAAAACTCCGGCCGCCACTCTTTCACCATCAACCCTTTGCATTTTTGACAAATCATCGTGCGCTCCTCCTAGTCCGATGTGTTCCGGCATCGACAAGTCTGCCTTTCACGAGGGGGACTGTAACATTGCAAGATTAATACGGTGTTAACTGGCAGTTAAAACCCTCTAATGTCTATACATGACGATATGCATGACGTTGCTGTGGTCGGTGCAGGCGCCGCCGGGTTGGCGGCCTCGATTTTCGCTGCAGAGGCGGCGACAAAGGACGGTCGCCCACAGAGGATCGTCCTGCTCGATGGTGCAAAGACCATCGGCGCCAAGATCCTGGTCTCCGGAGGTGGCCGCTGTAATGTCACGCACGAGGTCGTCTCGCCCATCGACTTCTTTGGCAATCGCCACATCATCAAGAACGTGCTGGCGGCGTTATCCGTTGAACAAACCGTGACGTGGTTCGCCTCGTTAGGGGTCGAGCTCAAACGCGAAGAGACCGGAAAGCTTTTTCCCGTCACTGATAAGGCCCGAACGATTCTTCACGCGCTCGTCAATCGCTGTCACACACTGGGTGCCCACATTCGACCTGATCATCGTGTGATAGACATCAACAAATCTCCTGAAGCCGGATTTATTCTGCAACACAGTCAAGGGACCCTGCGCGCAGAGAAGGTCATTCTGGCGACCGGAGGCAGATCGATCCCCAAGTCAGGGAGTGACGGGTTTGGATATAGTCTTGCCAGGCGACTCGGCCATCACGTCACAGCCACCGTCCCGGCGCTCGTGGCGTTGACGCTCGACGACCGGATGTTTCACAAATCCCTCTCCGGCCTCTCGCAGGAGGTGGAACTCACCACAGGAGTCAAGGGACGCGTTCTCTATCGCCAAACAGGGAGCTTGCTCTGGACCCATTTCGGCATCAGTGGTCCAGCGGTCATGAATGCCAGCCGCTTCTGGACACTCGGGCGTGAACAGGGAGAACCCGTCGAGGTCTATGGAAACTTCTTGCCCGGCCAGACCCAAGAACAAGCGAAATCGTGGCTCATGGAGCAAGCGGCGAACAATCCTCGACGATCATTACTGAAGACATGGACACAACAGATACCGGGGCGGTTTGCCGAAGCGCTCTGTTCCCACGTCGAATGTGATCCCAAAACGGCGGTTGCGCAGCTGTCGCGAATTGACCGAGACCGGCTGCTCGTGGCATTGACCAGGTTTAAATTCCCAGTCAGCCAGGATCGAGGTTGGAACCATGCCGAAGTCACCGCCGGTGGTGTACCTCTCGAAGAGATCAATTACCAGACAATGGAATCCAGGTCGGTTCCGGGTCTCTATCTGATCGGGGAGATCCTCGACTGCGACGGCCGAATCGGTGGGTTCAATTTCCAATGGGCATGGGCGACGGGCTTACTGGCAGGGCGGGCGGCGGCAGCGCCTTGATCAATCCGCAACAGGAACTTAGGGAATGGCAGGGGTCTTGGCAAGCGCTTTCAATACCGTCGAGACGTCCCTAAAAGATTGAGCGAGCTTGTCGAGCTGTGAGCCCTTTGCTATCACCTCACCTGCGAGAGACTTCAGCTGGCTCTCATAGCTCCCAACCTCCGAGGCAATCTCGGAAATCTTCGTGAGAACCTCGCTACTGGCAGTCAGTGCCCGCTGGAGTTGCTGGGAACAGGCCTGAGCAACCTTGATCTCCTCCATCGACGCTTGTACTTGTTGTGTCAATCGACCGACATAGGCCTCCCGATCCCGCATATCGGATTCCAAGTTGATCCGCCCTTCTTCACTCTCGCGACGGCGCTCCTCTAGATTCCGGATGATCTGACTCCACGAGGCGACGTCCCCAGCCAGCTTTGAGGAGTCCGGCAATGTTTGTCCACGCTCCAATGCCTTTAACGCAGGACATAACCATTCGATGAATGCCATCACCTCGCCCAGCTTCAGATCAGTCGGCGAAGCAAGACCTGGCACAGGCGCGCCAGCTCGAACTGGATAGACCTGTGTCGGCGGAGCGACGGACGGCTTTACTCGTCTCTGCTCGCCATTTTTCGGCTGTGCCCAGCGATGATATTCCAACAGAACCGCAATACAATGACGGCACATTGGTTCTTCCGGTAACGCGCAACTGCACTTTGAGATGAGATGCCCATCCTTGAGACGGATCGTCTGTTCATAGAGGCCGGAATTCCCGATGACGGCGGATGAAATCTGGGCGTCATCAGCCTCGATGATCCGGACGCGATTTTCAGAGAGATACTGGTTGCCGATGTGAAAGGCATTGCGATCAGCCACCGCCTTGATCATCGGAGGATCTAGGAGGCTTAACCGCTCAGCGGAACAGGGGATCTTGTTTCGCATATTATGTGGTGTTCCCAATTGCTCACAACCCCGCTTCGATTCCGTCGTAGTCTGAAACAGGCCCGGGAAACTGTCAAGAATTCATCTATTTTTAACAGGCGCTGCATCACCGCGACGCCTCTTTCATCGACACCACGCAGAACGTATTCTTGATTGCGTGGCGGCCGTTTGGGTGGAGCAAGGCCGCACGCCCTGCAAGCCATAAAATCGTTCGTGTTCATTGGGAGAATTCGCGCCGGCACTATATAATTTGCAGAAGGTGAGGCAACACACACGCACCGGTGAAGCGTTCTGTATACCTCACGGCTTTGTCAACATCGGCGAGGCGGCCCCTTCGCACTGACCGGTGTCAGCCACAGATAGTCCGCAACTTTTTCGTCAATCATACCTTGTAATTCCTCGATGCGCCCCACCTCGAACGACGTCATATAGACACTGACCTGGCGGATCTGATCCGTGAGGCGGCGAGTCACTCGCTTGGGAACCGGAAGGTTGTACTGAATGTGTCCGGCCCCTGTATAGCTCACCAGCGGCCCGGCCATCGTATCGCTCAACGAACGAATCTGGTTGAAGCGACGGACTAAGGTCTTCGCCATCCCTTCGTCGCGAAACATGGATGCGTCGAGCATCGTGTGATAGAGGCTGTCATCCCCCTTGCCATGACAAGCCTGGAGTTGCTGAAGAATACGGGCTCGATAGATCGGATCATCGACAATCGCCTCATCCTTCATGCCCCATTGCGCCATCAAGGGATCAGACCCTGCTTGAGCCAAACCGTTCTTGGCCACGATCCTCACTAACGGCTTTGGAGGATTCATCGCGTCCACAGTCCAATGGTGATCTTTGGCCAACTGAATCAGCGGTTCATAATCCTCTAACTGGCCGCCCCAGTTCTGTCTCCACCGGACTGCCTCTAGGAATTCCTGACGGTTCATGTCTGACCCGGACACATACCGATCCAGCGCCGCTTGACCATCCCAGCCGAACATCTCCATGGCTAAGGCCGGTGTGCGCCCCCCCGCCTTCAGCCACCGCAGCACCGTCAGTGCCGCGTCGATATGAAACCGATTGTGATGTTCCTCTCCCAGATAAATAATGTCCTGCTGGAGTAACAACCCCGCCCATTGGTCGAGAGAAACCGGTTGACCCGTCTTCGTATCAATGATCTGCCATTCTTTGAACAATGCATTCTGCCCGTTCTGTGAAGCGGCAGAAGATCTGGCCCCTCCGCCACTCATGCAGGCGGTAGTGACGCACAAGACCCCGATGATCAGCAGCACCTGACATGTGGCGAGGATTGCTCGTATAGCAAACACTACTGGTGTCTTTCGCATAGTGTGTCCTAACACAGGACTCTCGGGATGGGCAAGATGGAAACCTTGACGCTGGTGGGCGAGGTCGTTATGCTCCCCCATTGTAGTTAACCGACATTGACGAACCGGCTTTCCCACCCCACAGCGCACGATTCATGGATTTAGATTCTCCCGCACAGGTTATTGCAGCCTTTCGGTCACAGGTCACCCATCTCTTGCAGGAGCGCGACGAGGAATGGGAGGCTTCTCGCAAACTGGTTGAGGCAAAGCAACTCACTACGACATTGAAGCGGCTGATTGAAGAAGCTCACCGCGTCGATCTTCCCATCATTGTCCGAGATGCCATCACCTTGGCGTTGGGAGGCTCAGAAGCCACCAGCATTCAAAGCCTCCCAGGCCCCCGACTCAAAGAACTCACAGGGCTCCCTCCAACCAAAGCCATACGGGCCCTCTGTGTGTGGTTCGGCATCCTTGAAAGCCCGACGCCCCAGTGGCCTGTGACATTCCAGCAGAGTAAAGAGATCGAGGCGTTCGCCCAATCGCACACCAATCCCTTTGACCTCTTACTCGACGCAGACGTCGCCTCCCTGCTCGATCTAGGAACCGGCGACCTCTCCTTCGCCACAGAGCTGGTTGAGCTCTACGTCGCCCCCCTGCAGCACAGGCAGCACGAATTGATTCTTCATGCGCTCGACCGGCTTCAACCAGGATCAAAACTCGGTGGCCCCCTCCATCCAGAGCGAGAAACTCTCAACGGCCTGCGATCTCGGACAGGACTCTCGTTTCAATTCTATGGGAACCAGGACATATTCGACCTGGGTAGCCTCGATCAGGCTAAAAAGCTCGCGCCCCGCTACACGATCGCGACCTGCTGGGCCCCCGCAACACCCACGTTTGCCTATGAACCGACCCGATTGTCTGAGTCCATCATCACGCAAGATCTCCATCAGACCAAAGGCACGTTCGAGCAGACCCGCTATTCTGGCGAACCGGCACTGGAAGTCCAGCATGAAGGCCGTGCACTCCTCTTTCCCCCTTGGAAATTCGAAGTTCGAGGCCCGCTCGCTCTGCTCGACCTGATGGCACGCCGTGGCCTCCTCTGCGTCCTGGGAGCCGTCGATACCCAGGTCTTCTGGGAAATTCTTGCGCAACTACTCGACGATGTCCGTTATCGACCGGACAATCAGCCATTCACGCCAGAAAACCTCCCCCTCGTGTTCGGCCCAATCTTCGAGCAACTTTCGCGCCTTATGATCGGCGACACGCTGAATTTGTCGGATTGCGGTCCATTACGCAAAGAGATTCCACGTGTGCTTCCTCTTCTCCCGATGCAGGATCACTCGTACCGTTTTCGCTCCATCCAGATCCGCCGTGGAGCTATCTTCCCAGGGGTTCCCGCCAGCAGTACTGCCCGACGGTTTTCTTATATGGCCGAAGAACACCCTCCGTGGATGCTGATCCTCGTCCCGGAATAGGCTCGAACGGGAATGGCCCCGCCGGCGCAAAGCCTTGCAACCCGCTCTTTCCAGAGTGGTCAATGCAAAAACTCAGGTGAAAATTGACCATCTCCTGACCCTTTGTTAGACTTCGATCGTGTCAGATCATCCTGCATTCCTGAACCATCAAGACCACTAATCCCAACATGAACTCATCTCACACCATCCGGTCGATCCAGGACAATATTGCGCTGGTCATCAAGGGAAAGACTCATGTAATCGAAATGACCGTTGTCTGCCTTCTGGCCCGGGGCCATCTTCTGCTCGAAGACGTGCCTGGTGTCGGAAAGACCACGCTGGCGCACAGCTTGGCTCGATCATTGAGCTGCTCGTTCAAGCGCATTCAATTCACCAGCGATCTCTTGCCTTCCGACATCGTCGGGGTCTCCATGTTTAATCGGCAAAAGCAAGGATTCGAATTTATACCAGGCCCGATTTTCGCTAATGTCGTGCTGGCCGACGAGATCAATCGCACCACACCGAAGACCCAGAGTAGTCTCCTGGAGGCGATGGGTGAAGCGCAGATTTCAGTTGATAATCAGACGCACCCACTTGAGCAACCCTTTATGGTGATCGCCACACAGAACCCTGCAGAATATCATGGGACATTCCCCCTTCCCGAATCCCAGCTCGATCGGTTTCTTATGCGCCTCTGCATTGGATATCCCACGCTCACGGAAGAGAGAAAGGTGCTCAACCGTGCGTATTCGTTGCACCCAGCTGAAATGCTGGATCCGGTTCTGTCGGCCCAGGAAGTATTGGCTCTGCAAGCCCGTGTAGATCAGGTCCACATGGAAGAGAGTCTGACGGATTATCTCCTGGCGATTGTGCAGGCCACCCGTCAGAGTGAACTCTTATCCTTAGGGGTCAGCACGCGCGGCGCGCTGGGGTTGAGCAAAGCGGCCAAGGCCTTGGCCGTCGTCCGAGGGCGAGACTACTGCCTCCCCGATGACATCAAAGAGCTGGCGCCAATTGTGCTGTCTCACCGCATCATGCTGAACCGAACCCATGGCATGCGGACACAGAGTTTCGAACAGGCGGAGCGTATGGTGCTCGATATTGTCGAGACCGTCCCCGTCCCGGTCTAGCCAGTCAGCGATGGATGTCCCAGCCAACCGGCTACACGAGGCGCGTGAAGCACCTATTCCTCAACCTCCGTGCCTCCTCACCCTTCTCGTTCATTCGAGGCCTCTCACAGAAACGGTCAATCCGTCTCACATCTGAAGGGACAAAGTTCCTTCTCTTCACCTTCGGGATCGGACTCGCTGCCATTAATACCGGTAACAATTTGTTTTACTTGCTCTTTGCGATGATGCTCAGCCTTATCGTGATCTCTGGACTGCTCTCAGAGCACTGCCTGAAGCGCCTGGAATTTCACCGCCATGTCCCCGACCTTATCATCGCCAACGAGCCGACCTCCCTCACACTCTCAGTCACGAATCGCAATCGTCACTTGCCCAGCTTTTCTTTACGTTTCTGCGATGTCGTCGAAGGCAACGATGTCGATCGAGGTCTTATGATCCCTCTCCTGCCGGCACAGAGTTCTGTGCTCCTGTCCTATCCACTCCTTGCCACGAAACGGGGCCGGATCCGTCTTGAAGCCACCCGGGCTCAAACGCTGTTCCCCTTCGGTCTGTTCCTCAAGAAAGGGCGTTACCCTACGGAAACGCATCTGCTCGTCAGCCCACCCATCAAACCGCTCACCTTGCGATTCGTCGATGAATTGGTCAGTGAGGGGCAAGGAGAGTCCATCCCACAACGAGGAGATGGGACCCAACTCTACAACCTCCGCCTCTATCGACCGGGCGATGACTCCAGAGCGATTCATTGGATGACCACTGCCCGCACCTCTCAGCTGATCGTTCGGGAAACCGAAGCAGAGGATCAAAGGCGGATCACCGTCATTTTGTCAATCGTGGCCCCCGAAGAATGCGACGCTCTCTTCGAACGGAGCGTGACATTCGTGGCATCACTGCTTTCACAACTGACCGAGCGAGCCTACCCTGTGCGACTGATTGTCGGAACGGTAGACTCGGGACTCGGGTCGGGATCCAGTCACCTCTTGGCGATGCTGCGCGAGTTGGCGTTATGCGAACGGCGGTTACCTGACACTGGTGGTGTCCAACACAGCGAGAGCCTCCCGCTCATGCACAACGACGAGCGAGGCTATACCGTGGCGGTTGTGCCATGGTCGGATCAGGAGGCTTCTGCGAGTCCGGTGCAGGCCGATCGGGTACTCCATGCCGCGCAGCTTGAAGAATTGACACATGCTTTTTGATCGGGCCCTTACCATCAGCTCCGTTCTCCTCGCCACCACGGCGTTCAGTGGGCTCATACTTGCGCAGAGCGTTCCGCTCTGGCTCGCGTTTCCCACCGTGATCATCCTCATCATCTCGTTGCTTCGTGCTGGAGGGGAGGGAATCATTCGTCGGGCAATGGCCCGGGTCACCGTCTCGGCAACCTTGTGGAGTGTCCTGCTGATCTGCGCCTTTCTCATATTGCTGATCGATCTCACCGTGGTGTCACAAAACTTGCTCCAGGCCGGTATCCACTTTCTGGTCGTGTTGCTGGATATCAAGTTACTCACTCTTCAACAACGGCATGACTATCGGCATCTCTACGCGATTAGTCTTATGGCTATCTTGGCGTCCGCGGCACTGACGACCGACGCGTGGTTTATCCCCATATTTCTGCTGTATCTGCTTGCGGCGGTCTGGACGCTCTTGCTGTATCACTTGACCCACGAAACGGACGACATCTCTCCCGGCGTCACACCCTCAAGCACGGCAGCCGGTCACGCGGCATTTCCAAGTGGCATCACACACCGGTTCTTTTGGTGGACCAACGGAACGGCCCTCATGACGATTGCGCTGACGCTGACTATTTTCTTTCTCATTCCTCGCATCGGCGCAGGGATGTTTCAGAAAACAAGCGGAGAAACACTGCGGACGACCGGGTTTTCTGATCGTGTCGACTTGGGAACAATCGGGTCAGTCAAACAAGATCCGCAGATTGTCATGCGAGTTGAATTGCCTGACCAGCCCGCCGTTGAAAAAGATCGGCTATACCTGAGAGGACTCGCGTACGATCAGTACAATGGGCGATCATGGAACCATAGCGAAACCCGTCGCCGCTCGCTGAATTCCGTGGATGAAGGAAGAATATTCCTCGTTCGCCCAACTGGAAGCCGTCCCCCAGGCAGCCTGTCTGAGCCGATTCGCCAAGATATTCTGCTGGAAACACTCGATACCGCTGTCTTGTTTGCCGCACCATTCGCTGAACGAGTGAGCGGCGAGTTTCTTACCGTCCTGACCGATACCATGGGTGGACTGTACTTGCCCTCTCCTCCTTCGTCCCGCATCCGATACTCCGTGACCTCGCACGTGACACACCTGGCCCAGGACGAACGGACCGCATCGACCCTGGTCTACCCTGACTTTATCCGTTCTCACTTTCTTCAGGTTCCTGAGGAATCACAGCTGGTGGCGGACTTAGCGCATCGCGTCACCCAAGAAGCCACGACTCCATTCGGGCGAGTGTTGGCCGTCCACCAACATCTCTTGGGAAATTACCGCTACAGCCTTGAAGGCGATACGGCCACGCTCAGTCATCCGCTCGAGGAATTTCTTTTCACAAGAAAAACAGGATATTGCGAACATTATGCCACCGCGATGGTTGTGATGCTGCGAACCATAGGCATTCCTGCTCGACTGGTGACAGGGTTTTTGGCTACAGAATGGAATGAATATGGAGGCTACTTCACGGTGCGCCAGCGAGATGCCCATGCCTGGGTCGAGGTCTATTTTCCTTCCTCAGGCTGGATCATCATGGATCCCACCCCCACCATCGACACACTGATCGCCACCAATCGTTGGGAATCCGTTCGCCACCTCGGGGAATCTTTTCGATTACAGTGGGACCGTCTGTTCGTGCGTTATAGTGCGACGGATCAATTGGCAGTCGTTCACGGAGTGCGCGACAGTAGTGATGCTCTGCGTGAACAAGCGAGCCGCTGGGGCTCATTGATCAGTGCCCCCATAGAAAAGGGCTTCAGCGGCTTGGTGCATGTGGCCCAGACGTTTCGGCCTGGCATGCTGGAGCTCATAACAGGCGTGGTCGTGGTCGGCTTTGCCCTGCTTCTCCTTATGCTTCGGGATAGAATCGGACTCTGGGCGACCACCCATCTTCCGACATCACATCCACAGCTTGCGATCGCCCATCTCTATACTCGCATGGTTCGCACAGTGGAAAAACACGGCGTGCGCAAACCTCCATCCGCCACCGCCAATGAATTTGCCAGACTGGTCGAACGGGAATGGAAGGCGGCCAGCCCCATGGTGGCTGATGTCATCGCCCTCTACCATCAAGGACGATATAGCCGAACCCCGCTTACTGCAAGCGAGCTCTCTCGTGCGGCCGAACAGGTGGGACGACTGCAATCTCTTCTATATACGCCTTAACTACATCGGCCTCGTTTAACCATCACGAACGGCCTCTTCCACCGACGTAGCGGCTATTTCAAGCATGTCAGTCGTACACAGACTGGTTGGGACAACCATTTCAACAGGAGGAACCAAGTAGAGTCGCCCCCTCCTGACGCAGGAGGAGAGGAGAGTATCTCGAAAAACAGACGAGATGTGATTGGAGCGGGAAACGGGATTTGAACCCGCGACCCTCGCCTTGGCAAGGCGATGCTCTACCACTGAGCTATTCCCGCTTGATCACAATCGTTCAGAGGGGTGGGATTTTACTGATGCGGGAATGAAACTGTCAAGCGATCAGGTGATCAACTAGACTCATCACTGTCATCGACTCTTGTACTATAACAGTCTTGTAGACGCCCTGCCCGTAACAGGATGCATCCGGTAAGGCTGTAGCCTGCTATCCACGCTAGCCATTAGACATGCGATTCTCGCGATCATTAGGGGCGCTCAGGTGCCAGAAAATGGTGGTGCACTGAGCCATTTTGCCGCGGGGGAGTACACTGTTGTGTGAAATTGCGGGGCACAACATTGCGAGAATACGAGTATTGTATTCTTGTTACGTGGACGTTAAGCAGCAACGTGGTAGTCGATGTCACAATGAAGCATCCTCGCTATACATAGCCCCTTCTAAAACGCGAAACCCAGAATGGTAGGGCTCTGTATTTCTGTTACATAGATTTATTGACGCTACGAAAAGGTAACACGTGAATATGGTCATTAACTTATTGACTTATTGAGTGTTTATTTCATAAAATCGCGAAGGCATTCACAGAGCGACACATAAAGTACCCAACAATACAGAAATAGACTACCATGGAACAGTTTCCGCACAATCTGTTTTTCATTTAATTATTCAATAGCTTACCGAACATCACTCTCACAGAAATAAATTCATTTAGTTTGGTTCGTATATTGCGTGTTAAGGGATGCCCGTGATGAAAGAGTTACCATTATGTGTTTGATTATCTCTCTTTATTAAGCAGTGTTTTGAAAAATGAGGGGCTGATTTTCTGATCTGCATCAATACAATAGAGTCTCGTGGGCTTGGGTGAAGCCCTCAACTGGAGGAGGTAGGACCAATGTTTTTGTCACGTAGGCAGTTCTTAAAAGTGACGGCGGGGACGGTCGCGGCCGTGGCGGTCGCGGACAATGTTCTGGCGTTGACGGCACTCCAG
>JACMLT010000170.1 GCA_014379455.1 Nitrospiraceae bacterium | reverse complement strand
GAGCGCCGCCCGCTCACCGAAGCGGCAGATCTCATGAATAGGCACCAGACCCACCACTTAGGCGTAATCACGAACGGTGGAACGGTGGTGGGCACCCTCTCAGTCCGCGATCTGCTTCGTCCTGTCGCCATTGACGAATTCTAGCCACCAACTCTCTCCACGCCCCGTCGCACCCGCGCACCAGATGCGGGAAAGACGGGGTCCTCTGCTTGCTTGTCTTGCTCAATGACCGTCCCTTTAGTGGCTATTGGCAAGGGGAGACAAGCGTGTTGGCAACCGTGACCTACTCGGTTTGGATTAATTGCGGAGTTCAGAGTTCAAGTTCATACGACCTCCAGCATCGGCCTGGCTTGGCCTGCCGTTGTCTCAACGGCGATGGAGCCATCGTCTAATCGGGACACACCGACTTGCTTCCCGGTATTCATTTGAACCTGAACGGCCCGATCATCCCACAGTTCAATCATGGAATAATCCTTATGCGCTTGGATTTGGAGAACTTGCCCAATATGCTTCAAACACCACTGCTCTATCTGAGTTTTCTCAGCTCGGTAAGGGAATATATGGAATGATGACCTGGCAGCCCTGGCCGTCACAATCCTCACCTCACGACCCTCTCTCAGCCACATCTTGACCCGCTTCACCATGGCAGTGATCGGGGCTCCAATACGTTTCGATTGTTTTCCGTCGTGCGTGGCAAGCGTGCCGTCTAAGTCAACTCCAATCCATCCTCGTTTCACACCGTCTCCTTTATAGCACGTACACCACGGTTACTGCATCACGAGCTATGGACTCACCGAATACGCGGCACAATCCAGAACGGCATGGAGTAGAGGGCGTATTGGTCCCGAATCATCAATGACGAGTTCGTCGTAGGCGTATTTCCTTGACCACCAATCTGTGGCTTCCTGGTTGGTGGGCGACTCCCCTAACAGTACGCAACAAAATTCCGCGCAACGACCTTCTTGTATTGCGCAGACGCTCACCGCACCAGCCGCACGCTTTCGTCTCTTCCCTCGCTGCGACCTTCATAAATAGTCTTTTTAACTAGAGTGCGTGGATATCTCTTCGCGCCCTAGACGCACGGATCATCAACGTTCGCGGTGCTGAACTGGTTTTTCACCACCCTGCTAGGCTCGCAGCTTGTATCCCACGCCCCTAACGGTCAGGAGGAATGTCGGACGGGCAGGGTTCTGTTCTATCTTCTGCCGCAACGAATGAATATGCACATCAAGCGCGTGCTCTTCGAGCGCATAGCCTTCTCCCCAAACCCGGTTGAGCATCTCCTGGCGAGAAAACACGCGGCGGGGCGATTCGAGGAACTGTTTGAGAATTTGGAATTCTTTGGGGGTCAAATCGATCGCATGGCCGTTGATCAGAACTTCGTGGCGATCGAGGTCCATTCGAATATTCCCCGCGCTATACTGGGTGTTCGTCTCGATACCGGCCTGTCGGCGCCGAAGGATGGCGCGCACTCGCGCAACCAACTCACGAACACTCCGGCCACACAAGACCAAATCTATATCCTGATCATAATCTCGAATACACTCTTCATCCTGGCAGGAGATGCCTCCCTCATGCACGGCAATGATTGGAACCCTGCTCAGCATTCTTATCTGGCGAAGGTAGGCGATGGAACTGGATTGACGGTCAAGAATAATCAAAGACGGTGCATTGGCTTTTGTCTCTGTGATGGCAACGGACTCCATAGTCACCACCGTACTGAAATACCCGCCCGTTTCTAACCCCTTCTTCAAGGACTGCGCGAACGACGAGGATTGCAAAAAAATGAGCACCGAGCCGCATAATGGTTTATTGGTCATCGCGAGGTCATAGTAAGCTCAGGCTCAACAACAAAT
Organism: Nitrospiraceae bacterium; assembly: GCA_014379455.1. Classification (GTDB taxonomy): domain Bacteria; phylum Nitrospirota; class Nitrospiria; order Nitrospirales; family Nitrospiraceae; genus Palsa-1315. The sequence goes on along the minus strand of JACMLT010000170.1, from coordinate 6,810 downwards.
CGTTACGACATAATTAATTGTCCGTTAAATCGAACAGGTGTGTGAGGCTCATTGATCGGGCGCTATTCCAGCATCAGCCCAATGCGGAAGAATCCAGCCGTGAGATGGTCAATAAACCGAGTTTTCTGCAGCACGCAAGCACGCACTATTCACAGAGGCTTCTACTGCAATTGCCGATACGCCGCTACGGCAAAGTCTGACGATGGACAGTTCACCACCCAGTCGATCAACATACTGTATCGAGGTGCTCCTTCCTCTCGTAGACTTCAGCTCTGAGGCCTGCCTCGCCAACTCCTCCAGGGGGCGCACCTACTTCGGAACTCTCAGGCCAGGCATTGCCCCGCCTCCCGTCGCCACGCCCACCTCGTATGGCATCTCGGCAATTTCCTTAAGAACCCTCGTGAGTCATACAAGTCAGGATCGAGTTAACCCCGATTTAACAAATTATTGATCTTTAGGCAACGAAGCTCCGGTATCCTCAGATAATCAGTTAGACTGAGCATTTTGGAGGATGCAGGGAGTGGACATCCGACAGAACATGACCCAGTCGTGGCGTCCGATCTCCGCGGGCGTCTCTCTCTTACTTGTGCTGCTCTTTGCTGTAGTCTTCCAGGCCTCAGGACAAGTCACGCCCTCGCTGGACCCCAAAATCCCCCCCTATCAGCTCGTGAGCGACCTGATCGGCACACTCTCAGTCGCAGGGTCTGACACCATGAAACCGTTGACAGAATCATGGTCGGCAAAACTCCGACTGCTGTATCCCGGCCTCACCATCAAAGTAGAAAGCAAAGGGGCCGAAACAGGCCTCGATGCGTTTCTGGAGGGGAAAGTCTCGATCGTCGCGATGTCCCGGCGCATGACGCAGCAGGAGGTCGTTGAATTCAAGCGGGAGTTCGGCTATGAACCAACTGAGGTTCCTGTTGCCGTGGATGCACTAGCCATCTTCGTACATAAAGATAATCCAATCGAAGGATTGACCCTCGCCGAGGTCGATGCCGTCTTCTCCAAAGAGCGGCGACGCGGGTTGGAATATCCTGTCAATGTGTGGGGCGAGGCGATGGTGTTCGAAAAAGAGTGGGCAGAAGCGCCCATTCAAATCTACGGGCGGAATGGGAATTCCGGTACTGCCTCATTCTTCAGAGAGCACGTCCTGAACGGGGCTGACTTTAAGAAGCCCATGACGGTAGGCGTCGGGTCGGCCTCGGTTGTGATGGAACTGATGAGGGATCGATTCGGAATCGGATTCAGCAGCATCGGCTATCGGACATCAGAAGTCCGGCCCGTTCCCTTGGCGGGAGTCCAGGGTGGACGATACGTGGCACCGACTTTTGACACGGCGATGGATGGATCCTACCCTTTGAGACGCAATCTGTATCTCTATGTCAACCGGCAGCCGAAAGTCGCACCGCCGGGGCCGCTCTCGGAGTACGTGAAATTCGCGCTGAGCCAGCGAGGACAGAAGATTGTCGTGGACCAAGGGTATTACCCGCTCCCAACGATGGAGCTTAACCGACTGACCATGATGTGGAAGACTCCGGTGCGAACCGCGGCCACTGAAGGACCCTCGGCCAAGTTCCGCGAATAGGACGCTGAGGAAAAACTATTGTGTCCGCGAACGCATCGATAGTCCGCCTATCTGTGTGCGGACACGCATAGGCAGGCACATGTGCCGCCCGCGACGGGCTCAGTCGAGCGGCGCATTAGGAAAACATCACCCGGCAGGTTGCTCAAAAGGTCGTCCGGAAAAGCCATAGCAAGTGAAGGCCAAGGCGTACCCTCTGGGGTATTCGGGTATGGTGACGGCCTGAACGATGCGAGAACACTGCTGGCGGATTTTTTCAGCATCCTGCGAGTCCCGTTGACGGTTATCGGCCCGCCTTGCCAGAGTACGCGCACGGATCCACCCATGAGCCGACTCATCTGCCTAGTTTTTCTTGCCTTCGTCGGCGCCGAACTGATCGGTGCCTGCAGCCCCAGACAATTCACCACCGTGACAATCTACGAGAATCCTACTGCCTACGTCCGGTTGGAATTTGATCGGACGGTGAAGAAGGGAGCGGAACACTCGCATCCGATCTCGCTCACGCCTCAACAAATCGCCGCGGTCCTGGACGGGGTGAGGGTCATAGAGCCCATCACCCTTATTCGAGGGGACATCCTACAGCGGGATCCTATTCCGCCTATTCATCCAGCCTTTCCTGATAAAGACATCCGGTTCCTCGCACCACTATTAGCGCTGGCTTTCAGCAAAGCCACGTCGGAAGAAGTCGTGACCTTCTATCAGACTCGAAATGTCTCAGCTATCACGCGAGAAGTCACGTCAGGAGGAGTGTTTGTTCGAGGCAATGAACTGCATTTGATTCTTGCAAACTACCGGTCACCGACTCACTACATGGCCGACGCCGGCGTCTCTGACACACAGGACGACCGGTTGACGCCGATGCAATCGCTGGCTCCGCAAAGCGTCCGCCTGGATTTTGAACCGCACTCAGCCAAGCAGGAGCGACCCGTTGGAGGCTTGGAAACAATCTTTCAACGAGACCACCGCGAATTGATCGTGTCATACAAGCAACTCCCCTTCCACCCCTGGGCTCAACCAGCCGCCCAGCCTGGAGCGGTTCCCTAGCCTTACGGGCGGGAGGACCGGTTTGCTAGAAGCTCCACTGGAGTTGGAATCTCAGCAAGTTGCCGCTTTGGAGCTGATAGGGGGTCTGGAAGCACGCGATCTGCGAGGCGGGACTTGCGCAGGTCTGATTGCTCCCTGTGATAGGAAGGGTAGCCGACTCCCCTGAGGTTCGCTGAGACCAGGAATAGGCGACGGTCAATTCGATTGCGCGACTGAACTGATACTCGATCCCCAGCTCTGTTTCCCGCACCGAGTATCGCGGCGCATTCTCCTCAAGCTTTCTACCTCCGAAATATTCCTGCATTCGTACATACGGGAAGATGTTCTGGCAATAGGTGTCGCATTTATAATTGTAAAAGAGCTGAACATAGCCGCCGCGCAAGGAGCCGAGTTCCACCGCTGTCCGGGCCGCATTCAGTTGAGGCCCCCTCCCGATATTATACTCCGCCTGAAAGCCGAACGGTTGAGGGAAAACAACCACGTGCCACGCGACTCGCTCGTCGAGATAATTCCCGTCATTCGTCAGTTGAGGAACCGCACTTTGTCCTGCGTTCAGCGTCGGATCGGTAGGCACGACGGGAAAGGTCGGAACGACGACCTGTCCCGTATAGGCATCCATCCCGACCTCGACGATCTGACCGTTCGAAAACTCATAGGGGTACGACGAATGAAATACAATGTGCTTATTTTTGTTCGCATCGCGCTTATTCGACGCCTGGCCGTTGAAAACACCGATGCCCACCATGCCGTAATCGCCGGAGCCCTTGAGGCCGCTATCCACTAACCGGCGGAACCGCTCGCGCACCGCCGTCGGTGTGTAATACAGAAAGACTCCCAGATTGCGCTCACCAGGGAAGGCACTGTTCATCGGATCGGCGCGGTCGAACGCCAGCCGGTTTTGGCTAGATTGCAAGCTTTCGAATGAATACGGCACCTTCGATATTCCGGCTCGGATCCGCCATTCTTTATTCTCCGTCAGAAAGAGATCAGCATAGGCATCGCGGAGCACTGTTGTGCCTTCTGAATTGCTCACGAGGCCTGCGAATTCACTCTGTAGATAGACAAACACCCGATCATGAGGCTGACCACTGACAATGAGGCGGGCACGGCGCATGAAGAACTCGTTGTTCTTGCCGATCGAGCGATCCCCCTGGGAATCGTTCAGTAGATCGTTGTTCGGTGTGAAGTTATAGCGAAATTGGGCGTAGCCGCGGATGCTGATTTTTTCGTACCATCGCTCTCGGACAGGCACATCGCTGATCCCTCGGCTTTGTTCCACGGCCTTCGCCTCCCGCTTTTCCTCCTCCGCTTTCAGCCGAACCCACTGATCGACGGTGATCTGCTTATTTTCCAAGAGGACGTCCTCAGTCAGACCTCCCCACCCATTAGGCTCCCAGCACAAAGAAACAAGGATAACGATAAGAGCAACACAGAATGTCCCTCGCGCTACGCCGATAAACCGATCACACATGCATCCTCCAAGCTAAGCGGCACAATGACCCACTAGGCTGAGAAGGATAATGAATAACGATTACGGCCAGGTTACGACGTGATCCGGGATGGGTTAACTCATGAAGTGTGAATCGTCTGTGATAAGAGCGTATGGCTATGCATGAAACCAGAACGACCCAATCTCGTGCCTAAGCCATACGCGCTATGCTCTTTTCTTCGGGCGAGTGACGTGCGAGTTCATGAAGCCGATTGCCTGACACAGTCGTGCCCCGCAACTGCTGCAGTTCTGCCGAAGAGACTTCAACCAGGAGAGTGAAAACTTGGGTGAGTCATCGGCAGTGTCGATTCGACGGACGATGTCTTTGAAATTGGGATCGACCTCATGAATTTTACGGTACTGCTCATACGCTTCATCGCGGTGACCTGACGTATCCAGAGCCAGTCCCAGAACGTAGCGGACCTGCAGGATATCCGTCGCCTTTGCACCGTTGACAGCGAGGGCATGGCGAAAGGAGAGAACGGCATCATCCAGCTCTCCGATCGCCCGCAAACAAAATCCCCGCTGTGCCGCTGCCTTAAAACGGTAGGCCGGATCCCCTTCTGCCGCCTCGAATTTCTTGAGCGCCTCTCGATACAATCCGGCCTGCTTTAAGTCGAGTCCTTCCCTGTACAATTCGCTGGGAGCATGATCCTGGGCTGTAACCACGGGCGCCTCGGGAGTATCGTGTCTCACAGACGCGGGCATGGGATCCGGCACGGGCGTCGGCACATGCTCCTGAACTTCCTGATTGAGCCGACCCGGATCGAGGAGGACGGTTCGCGGATCAACAACGGCCGGTAAGATACCGCCTTGTGCACGATCGACGGCAGCCTGCAACAACAACGCGGCAGTAATGCGGTCAACTCCTTGACCGAAGCCGTATGTGAGCGCCAGGTCGCACAGTTGATTGATTAGGCGTGGATTGCCCCCGCTGAGCTGGTGAAGCAGCGAACAGGCGTACTCCGTCAAGAGATCGGGCCTGCCCCCTGCCACGCGGAGCCGATGTTTCACGTATGATTTCGCTTCATCTTCGTCGAGCGGCTCAAGCCCATAATCCACTGCCACTCGTTGCGCCAATTGCTGCATATCGCTTCTGGTCAGCAATGTGCGAAGGTTGGGTTGCCCCGCCAAAACGATTTGGATACTGCTCTGTCGACCGTCATTGATGTTGGACAGGAGGCGGAGGTCTTCCAGCATTTGGATGTTGAGGTTTTGAGCCTCATCGACGACGAGCAGTACTTGCTGCCCCGCGGAAAAGGATCGCCCGAGAAAAGCGGTGAGTGCCCGGAAGTACCCGACCGTATCCTGGGCGGAACATTCCAGCCCGAACGCATCAGCCACCCACGGCAGAAGACTGTTGGCATCCGGATGGGTCGTCGCAATGACTCCAACGGTAAACCGATCACTGCTCTGGTCAAGAATTGTGTTCAACAATGTCGTCTTGCCGGTCCCCGGGTCTCCCGTCAACACGGTGAACACCGCACGGTTGTATAGCCCGTATTCGAGGAGATTCAATCCCTTCTTATGCCGAGTGCTCAAGAAAAGGAATTCAGGATCCGGCAACAGCGAAAACGGTTTCATACGGAACTTGTAGAAAGACTCGTACATAGCGCGCCTACCCTCTCTCTTTCACATTCCCCGTGTTCGTACGCTTCATTGTGGACAGGCTGAGATGATCGCGACCGATTTTATTCAACACAGTCCCCAGGATCGGAACGCTGCCTTTCAAGATCTGCATGATTTGCAGAAATTCTGGCTCTGTGGTCTTTCCTTCCTCCACAACGAGAAGCAGGGCGTCCAATTGGGGCGTGAACGCCAGCACATCCGCCCGGTCAAGCGCCGGTGGAAGATCGAAAATCACGATGCGAGAGGCGTAACGATGTTTCAACTCTTTCGCGAGCGCGCTCATGCGTGGGGAGGTGAGGGCCTCAGCAGAATGATCTGTTCCCCTCCCGCCCGGCAACACAATCAGCCGACCCAGGCCAGGGTAGACCAACAGATCCTCGATTGGCCGGCTGTCCAGTAAGAACTCCGTCAGTCCCTCATCGGACTCCAGCCCGAGCTCCCTGTGAAGGCGCGGCGCGCAAAGATCGGCGTCAACCAAGAGAACCGTTTGGGTGGGCTCGGCCGCCAGGGCAATGGCCAAGTTGATCGCCGTAAGGGTTTTGCCTTCTCCGTCTCTGGGGCTAGTGATTCCCAGCACGTTCCAGTTGTTCTCGCGCAATCGATGGATCACCTGCGTTCTCAGTATTTTGTAGGCATTCGAGAACTGGTTCGAATTTCGGCCGGTAAGAATGCGATGGCGTTGCAATATCTCGTCGGGAATCACGACCGAACGGGTCCGCGAATAGATCACGGCCGACGACGCTGCCGCGTGTGGTCCGTTCGACCTCAGAGACGAATGCCCGGCATTGTGTCGCCCCTTAAATCGATCCATCGCACTCTGCAGATTATCTTTTATCATGAGCAGGGCCTCTCTTCTCTCATACCAAGCCAAGCTTTCTGAGCGCCGCGAACCAGACCACATCCAACGGAGGCCCCATCGCCAGGACGGACACGATCAGCAGCACCACCACCCCCGCTCCCGCCACGGCGACACGGGCTCGATGGCGGACCAATCGTGTTCGGTCGTCTTGAGTGAACACGATTGGTCCGCCATCGAGCCCGTAGCGGAAGAACGCTCTGTGCCTGT
>JACMLT010000169.1 GCA_014379455.1 Nitrospiraceae bacterium | reverse complement strand
TTTTATTCATTTTATGATCAAGAAATCAGCAGGTTGGCTTCTGAAGCGGGGGGGATCGGCCTGGCAAAAATGATTGATGAATACACAGAAAAAAATGCTTCCTCCCTCAAGTTATCAGAGCCTGCCGCCGATACTATAGTCGACAAGGATCATCGCCCCAGCGGCCTGAGGCTGCCGGAATGAATGTCTAGAAGAAAGAACTGAGAGGAGTCATCGTCATGCAGATCTCCGGTCACGGTAAACCAGATCATCTTGCGAAGATTCTGCTTGGGATCCAAGGAGCCGATGGGGTTAGTGCGAAGCCGCTGAGACCACAAGATGGACGCCAGGATCGTGTCCAGATCTCAGATCGAGCGAAGGAGATCCAGAGGATTAAGGCGTTGGCCGATCAGCCGGATGCCACACGGGAAGCGCGGATCGAGCAGATTAGTCGATCGGTAGACGCAGGCACCTATACGGTGTCAGGAAAACATGTTGCCGATGCACTGATCCGCCAGACACTCACCGACGCGGTTCTCTGACAGGTTAGGCAGGCACGATCAGAAGGCTGCAGGCCCGGGTCCGAAGCCCTGAATACGGCAGCCTTTACATCACCTCGCATGTCTCGTAGGAATACCTAACGAGACACATTTCACGGATACCGAGAACTATGCAGGACAACGTGACGGCCATCCACCAATTGGATCACATCCTACGCCGTGAGGAACTCCAGTGCGATGCGCTGGCAGATAATATTCAACGAGAACGACAAGCCCTTCGGACAATGACATTGACCGACATGGCTGAGGTGACTCATCAGCGAGCTGAGTTATTGGACGGTCTATTTCTGCTCGAAACGGAACGAGCGGCATGGGTCACGCGGCTCGCTGATCGTTGGAATCTTGACCCTTCAGCCATCTCGCTGAGTGTCATTCTTGAACGGGTTGAGAGGGCCGAGGCACAGCGGTTGGAGACATTGTATACCAGGATGGCCGGGAAGATCCGGGGGCTTCGCCATGAGATATCGATCAATGCCGGCATCTTGAATAGCCTTCAAGTTTTCATCGCAAAGGGATTGAACGTTGTACGCCAGACGGCGACTCCTCTGGAACTGTATTCAGGAGCCGGAAGGTCTCGTGATTGTGGTATGGATGCACTGATGTTCCGCCAAAAAGGCTAAACAGGATGCTGAAAAAGTCGCTCTTCTCACCCACCCAACCCCGGCGCGCCGAGACGCGCCTGTTCCCATGCGTCGTTCTCGCATCGTTCAGAGCCTCAACGGAGACCCGGCCGTCTCACCACTCGGCGGCGCGCACAGACGTGGTACTCCTTATTCGTCGCACCGTGCGCCCCAGAGGGTATACCTCGGCACTTCGCTCGCTGCGGCCTTCCAGGACAGCCTTTTTGAGTATCCTACCCGGACACTTCTCCATGTTCCAGATAGCCGAGCCATCGGATTTCCGGCCGCCTATGGCCGTCTTTATGCATCGAGGTCGAGAAGCATATGGGAATTAATAGACTGGTGGAGATTGGTAAATCCGCGTTATTCACTGCCCAGCAGGCTATTACGGTTGCGGGACATAACATCGCGAATGTCAATACGCCGGGGTTTTCCAGACAGCAGGTCAGCCTGGCTGAGAATAGACCTGAAAACGGATCTCCGGGCCAGATCGGCACAGGTGTGCACGCCGAGAGTATTCGCCGTTCCTATGATTCCTTTATCGAAGGTCAACTCCTCGCTTCGCGTGAACGTCTAGGGGAGTTTACCGCTTCAAGCAACGCCCTTGCTCGGCTGGAGCCGCTGTTTGGGGATGCCAATAATCAAGGCATCGGGGCGGGGCTCAATGAGTTTTTTGGTGCGCTTCAGGATGTGGCGACCAATCCGAACGACTTGTCTGCCAGGACAGTGCTCCTCTCCAAAGCCACGGCACTCGCGGGTCGATTCAATCAGTCCGCTGCGGACTTGACTGCCGCGCAAGAGTTTCTCGATCGTCAGGTCGGGCAGACCATCACGGACGTTAACCGACTGACCTCTCAGATCGCGAACTTGAATACCGAGATTGCTCGCGCTGAGTCCACGGGACAAGAGGCCAATGACCTGCGCGATGCACGAGGGGTCGTGCTTGCCAATCTGGGCGAGTTGATCGAGATTTCATCGATAGAAGACACCACAGGCCAATTGACCGTCTTTGCAGGGCGTGGACATATCCTGGTGGACAAAGAGCGGACCTACCAATTGGTTGGGGTTCAGGATTTCAGCAATAATGGATTGCTCGATGTGCAGTATGATGCAGGAGCGGGACCGACAACAAGTGTGGCGTCGGTCATTCAAAGCGGGCGGTTCAAAGGGCTCCTTGACGTTCGGGATCAAACCATTTCAACATTGCGGACATCCCTTGACACAGTGGCCTCGGAAGTCACCACGCAGGTCAATCAACAACATCGACTGGGTTTCGGACTCGATGGCTCGACCACCCAGGATTTTTTCGCGCCGACGGGGACGACAGCGAGCACCATTGCCGTTTCGTTGGCGAATGTCAGGCAGATTGCCGCGTCATCGACTGCGGTAGGTGTGCCGGGCAATAGTGCGAATGCCTTGGCTTTGGCAGGCCTTCAGAACAGAGATATTGCCTCGTTCGGTAATGTGACCTTTCAAGAGTATTACAGCACGATCGCCGGGAGTTTCGGCTCGACGGCACAAGGCGCCGACGGGAATCTTAAGGCGCAAGAAATTCTTCATGGCCAATTGACCGCTCATCGTGCGGCCGTCTCCGGGGTATCGCTGGACGAAGAGCTGGCGAATCTCCTTCAATATCAACGGAGCTTTGATGCGGCTTCGCGCATGATTGTCGTAGCGGACGAGCTGTTTCAAACCATCTTGTCTCTCAAGCGTTAAGCGGGGTCATTCGTGAAAAGTGAAAGGTGAAAAGTGAAACGTGAAACGTAGAATTGCCGAATGCTCTTTGTCTGAAACTTCTTACTT
>JACMLT010000168.1 GCA_014379455.1 Nitrospiraceae bacterium | reverse complement strand
GAAGCCGGGCTTACTCAAGGACAGGTGGCGGCTCGAATGGGGACGCATGCTCCCGCTATCGCTCGTCTGGAACGGGCACTTGCCAGCGGGAAGCATTCCCCATCGATTGCGACGTTACGCAAGTACGTCAAGGCTTGCGGCAAACGCCTGGTGCTCCGAGTCGCATGAGAGCTCCTGATTCGTGCGATTGAGCAGACGGTTGGGCTTTAGCGTCGAGCGATAAAAAAAAAAGGGCGTGTCGTGAGACACGCCCCCTGAACTCAAGCCCGTCAGATGACGGAGACGGTTACTTCAAGGCGTCGATGCCGGCGCCGAAGTTAATGTGAAACGCCGCGCCATTCATGACGAGAGCCGGCACCGACTTGACGCCGGCTGCTTCGGCTTCTTTCACGCGCCCTTTGTTTGTGCCAAGATGGACGTGTTCCACGTCATATTTCGTCGGATCCAGTGCGTTGGCCACGCTCTGCTCGGCTGCGACGCACACGGGGCATCCTGCATGATAGAAAACAGCTTTGCTTTTCATGATGATCTCCTCTCAGCTGTGATGGGTTGGGTAAGATACCGTATCTGCGACAGGGTAGAAACAGCGCCAGGCTCAAGATAGCAGGCACGTTCGGGTTCCCGTCCACTCGTAAGTAACATACGGACAGTCTGGCGACGAAATCAATAGAAAAATTATCGCCACAGGGTCGAGGCAGGGCAGAGGACTGAGCATTTTCACATGAAGGCTGCTTTTTTGTTTCTTGAATTACGGTCTTGGGTCTCATGAGGGTCGAGGGCATAGGGCATCTCCTTTGATGTCCGATAGTGAGTACACATGTTACGATGTCCCTGATGTAAAGTTCGGCGACCGTTGAGTCGTGTCGGGTGAGCGCTGATCCGCAAGTACTGAGCATAGATGGAGGACACTATTGAGCCCGACAATTTTTAAAGCAGGAGGGTTCCGCTTTTATTTCTTTTCCCGCGAGGAACGCGAAAACACGTTCATGTGTATTGTGAGCGCGGTGAGGCGAAGTTCTGGCTGGAACCGAACATTGAACTGGCGCAGAATTCCGGTATGGCTACTCGGCAAATCCGGGTTGTGAAAAATCTTATTGAGGAGCATTACGATGAAATCTGCGACGCTTGGGAAAAGCACTTCGGGTGCTGAGGTGACGAATATTTCCGGTCATGGATTCTGGCTGCTCATGGCTAACGAAGAGCTATGTGTTTCGTTCAAAGAGTTTCCCTGGTTCAAAGATGCATCTGTATCAGAGATCCTGAACGTCGAGTGGCCGCAACCTCATCATCTGTATTGGCCTGGTCTTGATGTGGATGTAGCTGTTGAGTCCATCAGGCATCCAGAGAAGTTTCCACTCATCTCAAAAGAAATGAGCCAAACAAGGCGTTCTAGACGACACGCAAAAGTGCGCCGCTGAGCTTGGGCATCGGTACAGTAGGGAAAAGACAAATGCCCAGGTTGTTGTGGGGTGTCATGAAGATTGAGGAGCAGATGGAGATGCGGTGTTTTTACGAACGTCTTGCCTCAGCGAATAACCTGAATCGCTTTCCACCGCTCGGATCGATAGCGCCAGAGTAGCAATCCCATTCGGACTGTCCAGTCTGCAATCATCGCACCCCACACGAAGAGGACATCGAGTGCGAGCCAGGGGCCTGCGATGGCTGCGAGGGGCAGACGGACTCCCCACATGCCGACGGTCGTTGCCACCATGATGAATCGAGTGTCACCCGCTCCACGGAGCGATCCGGCTAACACCATGGTGAGGCTGAGCGGGACTTGGAGGATGGCGACGATGCGAAGGAACACGGTGCCGAGTTCGACGACAGCTTCGTCGTTGGTAAAGATGCGGAGCAATATGTAGGGAAAGAAAAAGAACAGCACGCCCATCGAAGCCATCGCGATACCGGCCAGGCGATTCGCTTCCCAGTTTTCCAATTTTGCCCGGACATATTTTCCTGCGCCGATACTCTGTCCCACCATCGTGGCGGCTGCGATCGCGAAGCCGTATCCCGGCAGGAACGACAGGGATTCGATCGACAGGCCGACTTGATGGGCGGCGTAGGTCACCGTGCCGTAGAGCAGAACGATCTTGATGTAGAGGATAATCCCCGCCTGCTGAAATATTCGTTCGCCTGAGACGGACGCCCCAATCTGCCAGGTGGAGCGCAAGAGATCGCGTCGAATGTGGAGTGATTTCTTCAAGAGCCTTCGGCAAGACCAAAGAAGGTAGACTACGCCTGTCCCTTCCGCGAGACCGGCTGCTACGGCCGCTCCCGTGATACCCAAGCCTGGGGCGCCCCAGGCTCCATAGATCAGTGGGTAGGCCATCGTGAGATACAGCACAATTACCGCGATCAAGGCGTACATGGGAGTTTTGGTGTCTCCGGTGCCTTGAATAATCGATGAGAGGACCTGCAAGAAGATGGTGCAGGGAATGACCAGGAAGATGAAGTTCGAGTAGGGAAGGGCCAGTGCGATGACATCGTGCTCTGCGCCTAACAGCTCCATGATGGTGCGATTCAGGGACAATCCAAGTACCATGAGTGAGCCGGATACGATCGCACTCAACCCAACGAGATGTGTGGCGGCTTCTCCGACGTCTTTGGTGCGGCGAGCACCCCACAATTGGGCAATGAGGACGTTGGCGCCGACCGATAATCCAGAGACGAGCGTCGTCGCGATGAAGGCCAGCAATTGGCCAAGCCCCACGGCCGCGATGGATGTGGCGCCAAGACCGCCGACGAGGAAGACAGCGGCGATGCCTTCCGTGCGTTGCAGCAGAGTGGTAACCGTGACCGGTAAGGCCAGGGTGAGGACGGATTTTCTGATCTGCGCAATGCGGGACGCCATGGCGGGTCATCCTAGCAGGATGTTGGAGAAGTCGCTCGTGTCAGCATCCTCAATGGACAAAGGTGTGTCTGTCGGATTAGTGTCTTTACACCATGACTGAACTCAGTGATCTCTCACCAGCTCCTCTTCTGAAGGCTCCGCGCTTGTCAAAGTCAAAATTTCTGTCCGGGCTGCAATGTCACAAACGTCTGTTCCTCGAAATCCATCACCCCTTTCTCGCGACCAAGCCGGATGCGGCCACTCAGGCGATGTTCGATATGGGGACAGAAGTCGGGGAGTTGGCTCGGACTCGCTTTTCAGGCGGTGTGTTGGTGACAGCAGGATATCGCCAGACAGAGGCCGCGCTCACGCAGACGGCTGCGTTGGTCCAGGATCTCACGGTGCCGGCGATTTTCGAGGCGGCGTTTTTATTTGGTGGTGTGCTGATTCGGGCGGATGTATTGGAGCGTGTCCCGACTGCGGAGGGGCAGCCCTGCGGCTGGCGCCTGATTGAGGTCAAGTCCTCTACGAAGGTCAAAGACGTGCATCTCGAAGATCTTGCCGTGCAAAGCGAAGTCATACTGGGCGCAGGGTTGACGCTTCTCTCGGTCGGTCTCATGCATATCAATACGGGGTATCTGTATCGAGACGGAGCCATCGACCTGAACGAATTATTTTCGATTCAGGACCTGTCCGAAGCGGTGGCTCAACGACGGGTTGCGGTGCCCGAGCGGTTGGCCACGATGAGTCTCATGTTGCTCCAGACACAGCCTCCAGCGATTGAGCCGGACCGGCATTGTCACACACCCTACGATTGCCCGTTCTGGGAACATTGCACCAAAGACAAACCGGAGCGATGGATTCATTACTTGCCGGGTTCGAAACACGTGGTCAGTCAATTGACTCAGCAGGGAGTGACGACGATTGACGAAATTCCAATCGGCACAAAGCTGTCGCCGGTTCAGCGTCGTGTGAAAGAGAATGTTGAGTGGGTGTCCGAGAAACTCGGCTCTGTGTTGAAGGCTGTGCAGTATCCGGTGCATCACCTTGATTTCGAGACAGTCATGTTAGCGGTGCCTCGATTCTCGGAGACGAGACCCTATCAAGCCCTCCCGGTTCAGTGGTCGAATCATATTGAGCAGGCAAGCGGTGAGCTACGCCACGAGGAGTTTCTGCACAAGGATGTGAGCGATCCCCGAAAGGTGCTTGCCGAAGCCTTGCTGGAATCTCTGGGAGACCGGGGGAGTATCTGCGTCTATTCGCCGTATGAGCGGTCTATCTTGGAGCAACTGGCCGCCGCGCTTCCGTCTCTCAAGCCGGCGCTCTCGCGCATTGTCAGTCGCCTGTGGGATCTCTTCCCGATCGTGCGAGATTATTACTACCATCCAGCATTCGGCGGGTCCTATTCCATCAAGTCGGTGCTGCCGGCCATGGTCCCCGCACTTGCCTATGACGATCTGGCGATCAAAGAGGGTGGACATGCCGCCAGCCAGTATTACCGCATGGTCTTCATCGAAACGGATTGGGTCGAGCGGGCGACGATTGAAGAGGCGCTGCTGCGATACTGCGCGCGAGATACCTTGGCGATGGTCGAGCTCAGAAAGGCGCTTCTCAGAAAATGTCATTCTGGATGAGGCGATGTGTCTGGTTTCGATGAACCTGCGTGTGTGGCCCTTGCTCAATTGTGAGGGTTTGCGCGAAGGTGTCCTGAAATGTCTGAAAGAAAAGCTGATATGTATTCAGTCGAAAAGTTGGTCTCGTTTATTTCCAGCACGATGACTTGGGGTGTGAGAACATCTTTGTTCCAATCGATTTGAGAAACGTCAATCGAGCCAGAAGTCTTAGCTGGGTAGGATTTGAGAAGGAGCTTGTAATAGTAGTGCGCATCCATGGCTTGAAAGACATGTGTGGGATCGAGAATGTCTAGGACAGTCCACATGAAGCTCCCGCCAACCTGACGTTGGCTCCGTTCTGTATCAGAGCAAGGCAAATCCCAAATATTCTGATTGTGAGAAGCCTTCCAGGTCCAGGGTTGAGCAGGCGAGAAACTGCCTTACTCTCAGCAGCTTATGGAGTGTCTTCGTACAACGGCGAAGAGAATGATGGGAAGGCTCTGAGTCGCTGTCAGTGAGAGCCTACGCGGCCATCGGTATTCTCGTCTCGAGGCTGGCGTTGAGGTATGCGTGAGGATGCGAGGCAGAAAATCTCTTCTCACGCATGAATGTATGCCATCCAAGGCCAGGATTTGGCGGAGAGGGTGGGGATCGAACCCACGGTCCCGTTGCCAGGACAGCAGTTTTCGAGACTGCCCGATTCGGCCACT
>JACMLT010000167.1 GCA_014379455.1 Nitrospiraceae bacterium | reverse complement strand
CGACGGATGCCGTCATCAATCAAGCGATCATCTACGCCTCGGATGCAACCAAAAACGACACGAGTCCGACGGCCTATGAATACCGAGTAAATGTAATGCGGTGCCTCATCAAAGATCCAAAGGTCGCATACTTGAATGGGATCCTGTGCAAGACCTCTACACAGAATGCTGACATCCTCTCGAAGGGACTTCACATGGGCAGTAGGCGAACTGTCCTCAAGATGCTCTAGCCGAAAAGTGTAAGTACTCAGATATGCCGCCGCTTGTTGTGTCGAATTCTCGGTTGCTGAATGCATTCTAGTCGACTCATCACGGATTCCCGCAATTAGTGCTGCGCTATGGCAAAACTGAACACCTGCGAATTCTTCCGCAAATTGTTGAGCAGTAGCTGGCATGGAATTTTCTGGAGAACGTTAGAGCGCATCCGCGGCGGGATGGAAGCTTGAATTCAAATTTAGGGCTATCGCCGTCGGATGGCGCGGCTTCCATGAGAAGGCAGTCAAACAGAATTTGAGGTTTACCTCAACAAGTCCTTTTGGCGTGGGTGTTCCGGGCAATTCGGGCGGCGGGACGGTCGCGCCATCCGGGCAGCAGGAGACTCCCCCCGCTTCCCCGGGGGGGACGGGAGGGGCGAAGTCCCCTGGAAGGGGATTTAGGGGTGGTTAGACCGCGGTCGAGCTGGCGTCAGCTCGGCGGGGTCTGGGGCGGCAGCCCCACGGGCGGTGATTGGAGAACGGTTGACCGGGCTTCCATTCGCACTCTTTCCAACCGGGGCCCGAGGGTCCCGGTTGGAGCGGCCTCACGAGGTGCCGCGGTGCACGGGTTGATTCAATCATGGTTCCATTCCCAAAAGGGGTGGGATGCTGCTCTCTTGTTCGCGCACTTCGATCGCTCTCGTGCAGGCGCGCCATCGCAGTCATCCCAAATTCTTCGATCTGATGGTTCTTCATCCGCCTCTGTTGTTAGACCGGCTTGTTCATGCCGGGACGGCTTTGGTTTCCCGTTTGTTGCGGCAGGCGTCGTAGTCGGTCTTTTCCCTCAGCAGGGTGAGCATGACGACGGAAAGTTTGCGGGCGGTGGCGACGACGGCTTTCTTCTTCGCGCGCTTGCCGCCGCGGGCGATGAGTTCGAGACCCCGGGCACGCAGGTCGCAGTCGGGTCCGAAGGGACCGAGGATGTATTGGGCGGAACCGACCAGCAACTGTCTCAGGTAGCTATGGCCGGCTTTGGATATCCTCATCTCCTTGTCGAGGTCGCCGGATTGGTCTCGCTTCGGCACCAGGCCGAGGTAGGCTCCGATGTCGCGCGGCGAGAGGAAGCGTTCCGGATCGCCCACGACTAGCAGGAAAGTCAGCGAGGTGATGACTCCCACCCCGGTGATCTGGCTGAGTCGTCCGGTCTCGGGGTAGCGTTCGGCCGCCAGCTGTTGAATATCGCTGTCAAGGGTCTGGATCTGGTGGGTGAGCTCGGTGATCGAGTCGAGGATGGGCTTGAGCAGCTCTAGCAGATCGTCATGCTTGCCCGCGAGGTCGCGCCTGAGGTGGCGGGCGAAATAGTTCGTGTTCACGCATTTGGTGGTGACTCCCATACTCTTGAGGGTGCAGCGCACGGTGCTGATGAGGTCCACCCGGCGCCGCACCAGGCTGTCGCGCATCTTGATCCGGAGGATGTCGCGCTGGGCCTGTTCGGACTGGTGCTGGACGGGGTAGAGCATGGCGCGGTCGAAGTTCGCCAGCTTGGCGAGCATCATGGCATCGCGCCGGTCGCACTTGCGGTCGTTCTGATAGATCGCGCGGACCTTGCGGGGGTTCGCGATGATCACCTCGTGTCCCCAGCTCCTGAAGGCGCGGTCCGTCCACGGGCTGTGGGTGCCCACCTCGAAGACGATCAACGCTCCGGGATGTTTCTTGGAAAGCCTGCGGAGACTCTCGATGTCGTTGGTGATGCTGCGCTCCTCGATGATCTCGTTGCGGGAATCAAGTACGCAGATCGCGTGTTTCTTGTCGCCAAGGTCGATACCGATGGTGATTTGAATGGATGTCGTTTTCATGGAGCAGGCAGTTTATCACGGGACGCCAGTGGTCCGCGAGCTGCCTTCTCATCTACTCTTGTTCGCTTTGTGATGGAGTCTCTTGATTTAGCCGGAATAAAACATTTACGTGAAAAGATTCAGGTACTGTAGGTGGAATCTCATAGACTTCTTCAGGGATTCCAACGCTATACAAGACGGAACCAGAATCCTCTCCGACAAGTTTCCCTAAATCACTGTATGGCATTTCTGAGGCGCTGTGAATCCGCCCTAATCTTTCTCCGCTTGCTTTGGCGATGTCCTCGGCCGATTTCCTCGCATCAGCAAATGCCGCCTTACGAAGCCTTCCTATTATCTCCTTACGATTCGTCGCCGAGAATTCCACATCGTATTTCGTTACGTCGTTTGAGCGCAT
>JACMLT010000166.1 GCA_014379455.1 Nitrospiraceae bacterium | reverse complement strand
GAAGGCATCGGCATCGACCGGCTGATCATGCTCTTTACCGACCAAGCGTCGATCCGCGACGTGGTCCTCTTCCCTCAACTCAGGCCCGAGAAATAACGGTGGCCCTTCCCTTCGAAATCTTTGTCGGGTTGCGATATCTGCGCGCGAAGCGCCGGAATCGGACGATCTCATTGAACACCGTGGTCTCCATTGCCGGAATCACACTGGGCGTAGCGGCCCTGATTGGGACGGTCGGCATCATGACCGGGTTTAAAGAGGATATTCAGGCGAAGATTCTTGGGACGACGGCCCACATCATCGTGCAGGATCGGATGAAAGACAGCATGAACGACTACGATCCCGTCGCCAAGCAAGTCGCAACCGTTCCCGGTGTCGTAGCGGCAACCCCGTTTGTGCTCAAGCAGGTCTTGCTCACGACCCAGAACGGCGTGCAAGGCATTGTCATTCGCGGAATTGACCCGCAACGCGAAGCGACGGTGACTGAGTTGGCCAAAAATCTCTCGACCGGAGAATTAGCCGACCTCAGTAGGCCGGTTAAGGTGAAACAGCCACCGGCCGATAATCCCAATGGCCCGCCAGTCGAGACGGAAAAACCCGGTATCATTCTGGGCAAAGAATTGGCGATGCGGCTCGGCGTCTTTGTCGGTGATACGGTCAACGTGGTGTCCCCTCCAGCCGGCCCGATCAGTGCAATCGGTATGGTCCCGAAAATCCGCACCTTCGTGCTGGTTGCGCTGTTTCAATCCGGCATGTACGAATACGACTCGTCGTTGGCCTACATCGATCTCACGGAAGCACAGAAGTTTTTCAACATGGGACATACCGTGACGGGCATTGAAATTAAAGTCACGGATGTCTTTCACGCGGACGAGACGGCCCGTTCCGTGGAGCAGTCGCTCGGCTTCGCCTATGGGGCGCGCGATTGGATGCAGATGAATCGCAATCTATTCTCGGCGCTCAAGCTCGAAAAGACGATGATGTTTTTGTTGTTGGTGTTGATCACCATCGTGGCATCCTTCAACATCGTCAGCACCCTCACCATGATCGTGACAGAAAAGCAAAAGGAGATTGCAATCCTCAAGGCTATGGGCGCCACCAGGA
The DNA here is from genome assembly GCA_014379455.1 of Nitrospiraceae bacterium. Lineage (GTDB taxonomy): Bacteria > Nitrospirota > Nitrospiria > Nitrospirales > Nitrospiraceae > Palsa-1315. The sequence continues at coordinate 2,846 of JACMLT010000166.1, read as the reverse complement.
AAAGCATCAGGCGCATTTTCATGCTGAACGGATTGATCATCGGCCTGTCTGGAACCGCGATCGGCATCCCACTTGGCTACGCATTTCTGTGGCTGATCCAAACATTCTGGACCTTCGACGCATCGGTCTATTACATCTCGCGGATCCCCGTCCATGTCCAAGCGATGGATGTACTCCTTGTGGCCGGCTCCGCAATTCTGATCAGCTTCGCCGCGACGGTCTTCCCTTCACTCCAAGCAGCCAAGCTCGAACCGGTGGCCGCGCTACGCTACGAATGATCATGCCTACCCCTTCAGCACATCTCACTCAGTCTGGAGCGCCGGCGTGATCACCGTGACTGGTCTGACCAAATCGTTCCCCATGGGCGGGCAGACCCTCACAGTGCTGAAGGGCGTCAATTTACAGATTCAGCGAGGCGAGTTGATTGCGATTGTCGGGGCTTCGGGAGCCGGAAAGAGCACGCTGCTCCATATTATCGGAACGCTCGATCGTCCGACCACAGGGACAGTCCACTTCGACGGCCAGGACATGTTTCACATGTCGGAAGGTGAGCAGGCAGACTTCCGGAACCGGCGCATCGGATTTGTGTTCCAGTTTCATCATCTCCTGCCGGAGTTCACGGCGCTCGAGAATGCCTGTATGCCGGCGCTGATTCAAAGACGGAATCCAGCTGATATCGAACCAGAAGCCATCACGTTATTGCAAGAAGTCGGGCTGGGAGCTCGGTTACATCACAAGCCGGGTGAATTGTCCGGTGGCGAGCAACAGCGCGTGGCAGTTGCTCGAGCTCTCTTGCAGAAACCCGACCTCGTGTTGGCTGATGAACCGACAGGAAACCTGGACACGCACACAGGCGAGGCGCTGTTCGCGATGATGCGTGAATTGAACAAGGCTCGCGGGACCACCTTCGTGATCGTGACCCACAACGACAAACTGTCTGCTCAAGCCGACCGGATCGTTCACATGCAGGACGGACAAATTGTCTAAACTGTCCTCTCGCATCCCGCCTTCTTCATCGGCATGTTCCGATGTCACGCTCATTCATAATCTACATTCAGATAATCACTGCGTCTACTCTTGACGAGAGCGACTTCATCCAATAAACTCCCCGAGATCTCCCTACGTGCAAGGAGTTGCGAGACGATGTCTTATTCTCGGTCTCTTCGTGCCGCTGCGGTCTTCATAGGCTTGATGGTTCCTGCCCAAGCCCTGGCGCTAGAGTTCGTCACGGTGGGTCCTCGTGCCATCGGTATGGGCGGGGCCGGCGTGGCCATCACGACAGATTCCTTGGCCACCTATTGGAATCCAGCCGGACTCGCGATGACGCAGACCGTGGACGTGAGGATTCAAGGTGGCGGACAGGTGATCGATCGTCTGGGCATCGCCGATGCCATCCACGACCTCGAAAATTTCGATAGGACCGATGTCTCGGCTGCCAATCAAGCGAAGGCTCAAAATATCGCCGATCGAATCAATCGCCCAGGCGCCACGGTATCGATCAATGGGTCGGCTGGCCTCTATGTCAAAGGACATTTGGGCGAGCATGCGCTCGGATTCAACGTCTCTGACGTTGCAACGGGTGGAGGATTTGTGAGTACCCCGGCAACGGCGACTCTTAACGGCTCAAATGTGCGTTTGACTGGTGAAATGGCCCTGAGAGCGTTAGAGGCCCGGCAGGTAGCATTCTCCTATGCCTATGCCTTTTCCGATAAAACATTTTCTTTCGGGGTGACGGGAAAATTCATTCAAGGCGCCGCGTACAGAGGAAGCACCCTCCTCACCGGAGGAACCGACGTATCCATTACGGACAACTTTGGGAAAGCCACGCTCTCGACTGCCTTCGGAATCGATGTCGGAGCCATCTACCGCCCATCCTCATGGTTACGCTTCGGCGTGGTGGCGAAAGATCTCAATCAACCAACTTTTGATGTTCCCGGTGGAGAAGAGCTGAAACTCGGGCCCCAGGTTCGAGGTGGAGTCGCGATCAATCCCTATTCCTCGCTGACGTTGACGGCAGATGTCGATGTGACGTCGAATAAGACATTTGTTCCCGGCATCAAAAGCCAGGTATTGAGCCTGGGAGTCGAGCAAACTATCTTTTCTGAATTTATGTCGTTCCGCCTCGGCGCCTTCAAGAATATGAAAGACCCAGGGACACCATTTACCCCTACGGCAGGGTTGGGCCTACGGCTCTATGCGTTCCGTCTCGATGTCGGTGGGGGATATGACTTCCGTGAAGAGGGTGCACTGGTTTCAGGCTCTGCTTCTTTGACATTCTAATGGTATACTAAACCCATGATGACCTTTCATTACGTAGGACGCGCCGCCCTCCTCTGCCTTATTCCTCTCCTCGTCGCCAGCTGTGGTGGCTTACAGGAGGTGTGGGAAGGGCCAGGTGCGAAAATGTTCCGGCCTCAAGCCATTGCAGTGCTTCCCCCCATGGCCAGCCAATACGACAACGCACGTGAGGATATTCAAGAAGTGTTGTCGGCCTCCCTCAACAAAGGCGGCCACATCGAACGTGTGATGTCTCCTGAGAATGTGACGGATATTTTCCAAGCATCGAAAGAGGCATTCGATGCGCTGGTATTCTACTTCTCACGTCTGGAGATGACCGGTCAGTCCGACAAGGATTCCGCGGTGAAGTTGGGAAAAGCGCTGAACGTGGACTCGTTTTTAGTCGTACGGGTCAACTCTTGGGAATACATGCGCAAAGAAGGTGACAATGTCGGTCGAGTCGGGCTGAGCCTTCGACTGGTCGATGCCACCACCGGCACCACCGTGTGGAAGGCACGGCATGAAAAGTCAAGCAGCTACATGTTTTACCGGCCAAACTTAAAAGATGT
>JACMLT010000165.1 GCA_014379455.1 Nitrospiraceae bacterium | reverse complement strand
CTACTGTGGCAGGAAAATTGGTGGTGCCTGGTCCTCCGAACTCTAGGTCGACCGAGTCCACCATCAACTCCCACGTCCCAAGAGGCTTTCGCAGCGTGACTGAAGTCTGTTCCCGGTTAAAGCTAAGGATCACCAGTGCTGCCCGTGAGTTGAGAGCTCGTCGATGAAGAACTAGTATCTGTTCCCTTTTCTCAACCCAGACATCATGCTCATGTCGGTCTCGCTGCACCGCCCCTAGCGCCGGTATGGATGTTCGGAGTGCGATGAGGCGATGGTACCAGCGCAGGAGTTGAACGCGTTCCCGCTGTGTCTGAGGACCTGGATGAACCCGTGAGCGCTCGAATGTAGCAGGGTCCTGTGGGTCCGGCACCTCGCCCTTCCAAGCAAACGACGCGAATTCAGCCTGTCGCCCCTTTCGGACTGCGTCAGCGAGAGCCGGATCCCCGTGCTCGGAGAAATACAGAAACGGAGCGGTCTCTCCATATTCTTCACCCATGAACAGCAGCGGAATATTCGGCGCCAAGCGGCAGGCAGCAGCCGCCACGTTCAGCGCTTCGCGCGGAACTAATGCACTGAGTCGCTCCCCTCCTGCGCGGTTTCCAACCTGATCGTGGTTTTGAGAATAGACGATAAATTGGGAAAGAGGGCGAGAGATTGAAGAACTCCCATGTCGGCGGCGACGAAAAGAGGACCGCTGTCAGGAATAGACGAAGCCTTCCTTCAGTGCCGTCGACAGTTGATCAAGTGCTCCAAAGTCCTCGTAATACCCTATCCTCTCGCCGGTTAACACCGTGTGCAGAGCATGGTGAAAGTCATCGTTCCATTGACCATCTAGACCATAGCCGCCTTCGGCAATGGGAGCAATGACTCGTACATCGTTCAGGTCGCTCTCAGCAATCACATAAATGAGCCGACCCAATCGCTCGGCTTGAGCGTGCACGGTTTCAGTCAGTTCCCGCAAAATGTGACGAGTGCTACAGTCGAAGATGCCATGGATCGCGTCTAACCTGGGCGCGTCAATATGGAACTCCGTCACCCAGTAGAGCGCATTATTAATCACGCACGCGCGGACTTCGTCACTGCCCGACCCGTCGTAGTTGATCGCGCAGCCCCAAGGAGTTCGGTACCGGTCCGTAAAGTATGGGCCGAAGTCGCCCAGATAATTTCCTTCCGGTCCGAGGTGGTTATACACGACATCCAGTACGACGGCGATGCCCCTTTCATGGCAGGCGTTGACGAAGGCTCGAAGACCCTCAGGTCCGCCATAAGAGGACTGGACTGCAAAGGGAAACGCGCCGTCGTACCCCCAGTTGCGCGTGCCGGGAAATTGGGCCACCGGCATGAGTTCGATTGCCGTGATGCCCAGATCGTTCTGTAAGTAATCGAGCAATGGAATGATGGCGTGAAATGTCCCCTCGCGAGTAAACGTGCCGACATGGAGTTCATAGATGATGAACCGTTCGATTGGGGTCCCAGACCAGCGGTCATCGGACCACTGAAATGTATGAGAATCGATGACCTCAGACGGTCCATGCACGCCATCCGGTTGGAAACAGGATGCCGGGTCAGGGCGTGACTTCTGCTCATCCAACACATAGCGATAACGTGCGCCTGGCTCGATCCCGCACACCGTGGCTTCAAAGTATCCATGCTCGCACGATTTCAACTGAATGGGTTGGTCTCTCGGTAGCAGCGATGGACCAACAAGATCGACCGTAACCCGCTTGGCATAAGGAGCCCACACCCGAAAATGAACTTTGGACGGACCGATAGGCCATGCCCCCAGATGTAACTGCCACCGTTCTTTTGTCGCCATTTCTACTCCGACAGACAGCCCGCTTCATCACAGTGTGCCACAGTGCTTGTTGCCATGCCAGGGATCGCCGCCCCCTTCGGCTCACGCTGGAACAGGTGTGCACCCATTATGACACCTCTGAGGAAATCCTCGACTCTCATAAGCGAGAAGAAGAACCATGAGGGTTTTGCTGAGCCGTTTGTATCCGCTACAGACGGGGTGAGATGGTGCAGGTGTCGACTTCGCGCTGCTTTCAGAAATCGCTACAGCAGCGGGACTCTGCTTCTTTGATCAATCGGACCAGACGAAGGAGTCCCCTCGGATCAGGAGTAAGAAACGGATCAACTAGGCCAGACACACCGCTTTTCAGAGATCGTCCTTACACATAGACAATATCGGGCACAGCCCCCATGACCCCACTTGGGAGCACAAGGCAATCTGTCAAACCTGTTATCCACGCCTAGACACAGGCCCTGAGATCCTGTGAGCCGCCACTGATTCGATGACCGTCAGCAACGCGAAGAACGCCGACTATCTAGCCGATACCCTGGCGCCCACCCATCAATCCTCTTCCGGATTAATGATATGAAGGCCCGCTGAACGGCAGGCCGTCAGCAATTGTGTGTCGGCACTGACCACAGTCAACCGCAAGGGCTTCAGTTCCAACGCCAGCGCCAAATGTAGGACCTGTGGGGATCGGAGCGCCGGATACTCCAGCGCAAGCTCTTTAGTCGCTAAATACGTCTGCATCGTCGGCGCAATGAACTTGTAGAGCCCCTCCTGAGAATCCCTTTCGAACTTATGGATCACCGAGTAGCAATCGTCTCTGGTAATTTCCCCATGATGAGCCCGATTTGCGAGAACGGTATACAAGTCCGTCACGGACCACGTCGACACAATCGCCACTTTGCCCCGCTTCACCATCAGCCTGCCGATGATGCGGGTGCCGCGTTCCATGCTGTACCGTTTCACCAGCGCGGTTGAGTCAAAATAGTAGTATGGCATACGATTACACTCTCCCCTTCAGAATGATGGCCGCCAAGGGGCCTGACAGTTTCGAGAGCCGATCTTGGAGTTCATCCAGAGGTAGCTCGTCGTACCCTTCCTTACGGAACTTGTCGGTGAGGTTGCCCAGATTGAACGACGCCGTGTCGTTATTGAGTCGCTCATTCAGTCGGCGTTTCGCCAAGCGACTGGGAACCCGTTGTTGTGTGACGGTCAATCCGCGGCCACGGCTGCGTGGTGCACGCGTTGATGTGTGTGCTGCATCCAACTTCGATTTGGCCATATCCTCCCTCTCTCTGAATTAATGAGATGCTGACGCCGGCGTAGAGACCAGCCCCTCCCGGGGACATCCCGCAGGTTGGCTCGCCTGTGCCGGCAGTTCTAACTCTCCATACACGTGGCCCGCTATGGCCTTTGCCACATCGATAGAAAACGCCTGCTGCATGACACGCACAACTTTGGCTGTCGCCTCACGCTCCGACAGATGGCCCTCCTTTCCACCTTTTGACAAAGCGCCGACCACTCGTTGGCTGGTCACATCCACGACTTCGAAATCGCTGCACCACCGCACGAACTTGAACTGCGGATCACGCACATCGATCGGCCATACCCGCACCACACCCCGCACGAGCAGCTCCGGGGATGAACCGCTCGAATCACCGTCCATCGACCGATCCCCTCCCCACGTCCGACTCGTGACTTGGATCCCTTCCTTCAACAATCCTTCCGTCAAGGCACGTTGCATCGGCTCAGCCTGATCGCCGGCCATCGCAACCGCCAGCACCAGATTCGTGGTGAGGAACTGTTCGAGTTCGTGCGTAAGTTCACTCACACGGTAGGACGCGGCGATACCCTGTCCGCTCGGCCGAATCACACGAAGATCGGTATTATAGGTCTCTCGCAGTACCAGATTTCTCGCAGCCCGTCTCAATGCTCTGACTTTTCCCAGCTTATCCGAGGAACGATGGGCCTCCTCGACATCATCCCTGATCGATCGGTCGAGATCGGTAATCCGTTCCATGAACGAGGTTTCCGCCTGAGGCCGATGCATCCCCGCCAAGGCATAATGCAGTCCTTTCTGCACATCGATCCATCGATCGACGATCTGAACATTCTCCAATACTTTGTCGGTCGACACACGGGTCAGATTGTCGAGCGTCAATCGCCGTTCAGCGCTGCTCTGTCCACGCTGCTCGATCACCAAATACGACTCCCAGTCCTTTGCATGCGCACTCACCTCAGCTTTAAAAATGCGGGCTACCGCAGCATAGGCACGATCCTCAGCTACCACCCGACTCTCTGCTTGGCCCACGCCAAGGAGATATTGCCTGGACGGATACGCCGCACTCACCCCTTCAATCCAGTCTGGTTTTGTGTGCCCTCCAAACCATGCACAGCCGGATAGTGCGGCCAATCCCATCAGCACCATCCCGGTTCGACATACGAACAACGATCCGTCCATCATGGCATGACCCGCTGAAGGAGCACAGCAGTCTCGCCCGGCCCGAGGGACAGAGTCCGCATGGCCTCAGGCTTCAACGGGTCAGGTAACCCGCTGATTGGCTCGCTCTGAACCTGATAGCGGCCCGGTGGAACCCACACTCGAGCAAGATGGATTTCATCAGGCAACGTCTGCCAACTTCGTGTGTCGGCTTCTTCTGATGCCACGGCCAGTCCTTTTGTCAGCAGCCCAACGAGTAAACCCACCCAGGGCGCCGCATCTCTCCCTGCTGCATGCTGAGCCCCTCTCGTCGCCCCCTCGGCAAACGCAAACTTTGTCGAGGCGCGGGCAAGAGCTTTCGCGGTAATACCGGCCATTCGTGCCGAGAGCGCCTTCTCCGCCAAGGCCGTCACGTTATGGACCAACTCCGTGTTCACCCTCACCCCTGTGCCATCATCCGGGATGAAATTCACCTGATCGATAGGTACGTGAGTCTTTTGCGGAACGAGCCGTGGCACAGCCACGCGAACAACACGTCCGTTAAGCCCATACAAGACCGTGTCCATTGCCCGGTTCGACTGTCTGTTCGTCTGCGAGAACCCGCGGTTGAGGAGCACCAATTGGAGCGCACCGAGACTGATCGGTAAGTCAAGGAACTGATCCTCCTTACGTGGTGCGCGACCATTATAGCTGATCACAACAACTTGAGCGAGCTGTTGCAACTCCTGACTCGTCTCCCATCTCGTGCCGGGAAATACAGACTTGTACTCAGCCAATTCTTGACTAAAGTGCATGGCCTCAGCCGTTCGTAACAAATCCTGCGTCAACTGAGATGGAACGGCTGTGTGCGACCATGCGCGGGTGGCATCAAAGATCTCATAGGCCTTTCGATAGGCAATAAACGCATTATTCACATCACCGGTGCTCTCATAGAGAATGCCGCTCAGATAACGCGCAAATCCATCGTCCCGATAGGCATTCCTCTCCGGTGTTCGATCCGACAGGACGTTGAGCCGATGGTCAATACGACGAGCTTCGACCAGCGCGTCCTGCCACTGACCCAACACCGCATAGTTGAGGGCCTTCAATACATTGATCAACACCTGTTCGTACGGATCGCCCTCGTAAGGGAGCGCCGTATCATTCGTCATGAACGCGAGCGCCTCCGTTCGAATCTTTCGTGTATAGAGACGGTCGAGTTCTTCCTCTGCCATTTCCAAGACTGCGTTGCTCTGCTGATAGTCGCCGACGAGTTGAAGGGTCATCCCTCGATCCATGCCATAGAGGACACGGCTTTCCCTGCCATATTCCTTCTCAGCCTGCTGCACAATGGCATCGGCGCCCTTGGGGTCATGGGCACGTAAGCTTGCGTCGATGAGGAGATACCGGTTGACCGAGGGGCCGCATCCGGCGAGCAGCACAACCGCCAGGGCAGCAAAGAGAACCTGGGTAGAAATGAAAAAGCCCCACCGTGCCGGAATAGGGGCGGTGGGGCATGAGACAAAAGGGCTCAACGGATATCGAGGAGCCTAAAAGATTGAACGCTTCTTTTCGACGACCTTCTTAATTTTCTTCTGGCCGTACCACACCTTGGCGTTGTTCTCCAAATCCACCATCTGCAAATCAACCTGGTAGAACACCGCCTTTGTCCCCTCGGCCTCATCGAGGATCGTCGCAATCGTACCCTTCATCATATAATCGGCGCCGATCTCTTTTCCAGGCGCTTTCTGCGTATCCTCCCGCGCGTACATCGCTTGCTCTTTGCGTTCAGTACGAAGCTCTTCGCGATCTCCCTTTCCTGCCACAAACGTCACTTTCTGTGAGTTCGTCAGCTCGCGTTCAAGATCAGTCACAAACGTGTTGACGTTAATATGTTCATGGCTGCTGTTCTGAATGGTTCCAACGATGACAACCGGCTGACGCCGCTTCGAGCTGGAAAAATTATTGAGCCACGGATACTCCAATGCCTCTTTCACCATGGACTCCGCAACGATCTTGGAATCGGTATCATTCCAACGGCCGCTCAGATCGGTGACAACCCCGGAGTCGACTCTTGTTATTCTTGTCTCCTGGGCACAGCCCGCCAACGACAACAATGCCAAAGCCACACACCCCACCCACCTTCTACCCCTTATCATCTCGCGATACCTCCTCACAGATACAGCTATTGGGGATGGCCTCGTGAGATCCCTTACTGCGATGCCCGTTTGTCTTCTTCTTTTTCAAGCCGCTCAAAGAGCTTATCCGCATTCTTTCTGACGTAATCGCGAACCTGCGCGTTGAGTTCCTTGGCCTTTTCGAGATTGTCCTTCATCTCCTCGAGATTCAACTTGGTCAATACATAGTATGTGGCAGTTTTCTCATCCTTGTACCGCTCGATGGGGCGCACACCGCTGAGGGTTGTCGTCGTCACCGTCTTAATCGCCCGCTCGACATTCTGCTCCTCTGTGTTTCTGGTAAAATCTCCAGCCGTCGTGGAGGCCGCATAGTCGCGCATCAAGTAGCCGGTGTAGGTTTCAAAGGTCTTGGCGATTTCAGCTCTGCCACGATTTTCAGCGGTGTCCCAAGCCAGCGGCTCATTTCGCATACCGGACACCGATCCGACGCCATAAAAGGCTTTACCGTCTTTCTCGTTGAACGCCCCTGACCCTTGTTTCACCCACTTCGGAGGACCGCCGCAGGCAACAAGTCCGATCAGCAGGGTGATAGCCACTCCTCCCCCGATCAACCTCGACCTGAATCCCAATACCCTATTCATGCGCATGCCTCCTTGGTGATGATCAGGAAAGTGAAACGCTGTCGATGGCTCGAGAATTCACACAAAATCATGCTAACATGCACCCCTAATCCAGTCAACGAAACGACGGCCAATGGTGACCGTCTCGCTGTTCCCCTAATGGAGGATACCAGTGGCAGACGTTCAGATTGATGACGGTATCATTAAGATTCTGAGTCTTGAAGTTCAAGATCCCAAAGCAGCCGCAGTCCTCGCAGAATATCCTCAAACACGCTGGGCAGAAATTACGCGGAAGGCCGTCAAGATTGGGCTGGGGTATCTCAAGGGCGGCGAGCGAGCCTAACGGCAGGCTGCTGAAAAAGCTCGCCAGCTTCGTTCTCACCTCGAAATCATCCTCAACGTAGCCCAGAGGCTACGCCTCCGGTGCTTTCATCCGCTGCGGCCTTGCTGGACAACCTTTTTGAGCAGCCTGCGAGCCGTCCATGTGACATCACTACTCGCAAGATTACTGTGAGTTTCGAACAGAAACTGAACTTTTCAGCGGCCGGCTGGCAGGAGGCAAGCTGAGGTCGAGGTGAGATTGAGTATAGTCTGGGAGAGGGTCGGTCCGAGCCTTCTGGCTAATGTGATGTTCTCGGCCTTTGGTGCCACATTAAGCATGATGGCGGCGTGTTTGTTACTAGCGCCACCACGGTTCACGCTGAGACCAAGATTGAAAAACTACAAGCTTTATGCGCTGGCACATCGCGTTTCCGAAGGACGCACTAGTATTGGCAAAGAAACAGTGAGTTTGCCATTTAACTACACGGTCGACCCGATGCGCACGGGTCACCCTGAACGTTGGCCGTCTCACGGACAGGCAGCAGTCCGTTGATTTATTGCTTTGACACAAGTGCTATTAATCGGCTACTCGATGACCCCGCACGGGAGCCAATCATCAAGGCCACCCTGAACATCGGCTCCTTTCGTATGACAGATTATAACGTCATCGAGGCGGCAAAGACCACGGATACGAATCGGCGCTCTCGACTCATCGAACTTATGAGACGGCTAGCCAACGGCAAGCGTCCGCTGGATAGACCAAACACGATCTTGCTTACCTACGCAGAGGCACATGCTGCCCACGCCGATGCTGCGCGGGTTAATGCAGATCAGAACCTTGAGGGCCTCTGGATCGCTTTGAATGAACCAGACCTCCTTGACCAAGAGGCCAAAGAGGAAGTGTTGTCCTGGACAAAAAAGTTGGAAGATGACTTCTCTGAAATCGTCGCTGGGGACCGAGACCAGTTCCAGTCCCTCTTTCGAAAGGTCCCGCATGAGCGACCTAAGGCGATAGCCGCAACGTTGCGCGCATACTTGAGCAAGAAAGACGAGTGCTGCTCGCTCATCCGCGACGTCTACAAGCGTCAAACGCAGAAGCAGCTCACCGACTCTGAGTACGGAGTGTTGGTGCGAGAACCGGTTTGGCCGCTTTACTTCCTAGGCTATGCATACGCAGCCCATCACCGTGGGATAAAGGAGCAGCATTTCGCTAAAAAGCATAACGCTGGCGCCATCGATCTTGGGCAGGCCGTATATTTAACACTTTGCGATCGCTTCGTGACGGACGACCGAGCCCAGTATCGAGGATTACGTCTCTTGAATGTCCTGAACAACAAGCGCCGCACGCAGGTTATACAATATGACACATTCCGTAGTCGGCTATTTGGTGTTCACTTAGATTGAGCCGCCTAACCACATTTAGGAGAGGAACGCGCGCAAGCTAGGCGCGCACCACTCACCGTGAAGCTTAACGAACAGACAATGAGTTGGAGCGCAAGGAATGAGATGCAGTCTGTGCACTCCTATTCGACCAACCGGTGCAGTTGTAAAGGACTCCCCCCCTCAACCTGAGCCTTTAATCTTCCCGAAAAATGGACGGAACTTTTCAATAGCCTGCTAAGGCTTCGAAGGCGCTGCGGGAACGGGGGATGCTGGCTGTGTAACAGCAGCTCTGGCACGGGCATGACTCCCCCCGAGTTCCAGATAGCGCGTGAAGGCCTCGACCGATTTCGGTTGATTCTTCATCGCGTCGGCGTAGAGGATGCCGAGCGAAAAATAGACATCCACATAGTTGGGATTGACTACCAGCGCCTCCCGCATCGCATGCTCAGCTTCGACATACTGCCCACGCTTTTCGTGAATCAACCCGAGGGTATACTGCGCATCAGGGTTCATCGGGGCATACTGTACCGCCAACCTTCCCGCAGACAATGCATCGTCAAGATTCGGCAGGACTTCTAGCCGCACATAGCTCTTCAGCACATAGGCGTCGCCGAACGTGGGGTCGTATTCGAGCGCTTTGTCCAACCGCTCCAACGCTTCCTCCGGTGACTTCTCGGTTTGAAGAAGTGCGAACGCCCGTTCATATTGTAGCTTTGCAGCTTGTCGTCGCTCGGCCGCTGACTGGGGCTCTGCGCCCATGGTAAAAGCAGCCTTTCGGCCCTCCATCAATACCGTATCCCCTTCCCCTTCAAGCTGTACAAAGAGGGGATGCTGGGCGCCCCTCGACCTCGCTAGAACGTGTTCCTGTACATAGGCTCCAACTTCTGAAGCCATGAGCCATCCATTTTTATTACGATCCGCCCTGCCGTTCAGTCCATTTACCAGCACCTGCACGAACAGACTTTTCCCATTCTCCTGACTCAACGACTCACCTTTATCACCCGCCGTCAACACTTGTACCGCTCGTCGTTCCGTCTCGTCTTCCGGAGCCAATCGACCTTCCAGAGACAACGGCTGAACCATACTCACCTCCCATCCGCGAACCGCAGTGTTCAAGAGGAAGAAGGTGTGTTTGGACGCGCTACGCCGGCTGAATTCTTTTAGTTGTTCGAACGTGACCGATTTGGACACATTCTCCCTCTGCGCATCCCAGGGAACGAGATACCCAAGCTCCTTGCCATCAAGATCTTGCATGACACCCGCATGTCCGACGAAATAGATCACAAGCCGATCATATCGCCCAACCTTACGGGGCAAAAAATCTGATAGCGTCTGCTGCAGGCGGCGAGCGCTCGCATCCTTGTCATAGAGTTCAACGACCTCGTCGAAGCCCAGCTGACGGAACGCCTGGGCCACCGTTTTGGCCTCCTCGATCGCGCCGGGAATTTTCGGGGCCAGGAGATAGTTCTCCACTCCGATGACAATGGCCCACGACTTATAGTACAGGCCTTCCGGCTTGCCCAATTGGGCAAACGCCGCCGGCAGGCAGCACGTCGCGACCAGTACAGAGGTGAGAAACGAAACAAAGAAGAGCCGCAGTCGGTGGGACGCGATTGGCAACATCAGTTAGACCGGTCTCAGTGTGTGACGCGCAATAAATTTACCGTACTCTCGCCTCAGCATCACTGTCAAGAAATGGCCAATCGAGGCCAGGGAACCAGCAAACCGCCACGCTATTCCCGCCCCAAGACCAAGATAGAGTTGAGTTCCTCCTCGCCGCTCCAGCATAATGAGCACGATTCGCTTCCCCATGATCTATCTTGATCGTAAGGAGTCCCCGCGCCATGGCAGACAACATCGATACCCTGCTCAAGGAAAGTCGTGTGTATCAGCCTACCGCTGAGACCAAAGCCGTTGCTCACATTCAGGATTATGAGGGCGCCTACAAGAAATCGATTGCAGACCCTGAAGGCTTCTGGAGCGATGTCGCGAAGGAACTTGAGTGGTTCTCCCCCTGGACCAAGGTGCTGGAATGGAATTATCCCTGGGCCAAGTGGTTCGTCGGCGCGACGTGCAACATTGCCTATAATTGTCTGGATCGTCACGTCAAAACTTGGCGCAAGAACAAAGTTGCCGTCATCTGGGTCGGTGAACACGACCAGGAACGGGTCATCACCTATGGCGAACTCTACCGTCAGGTCAATCGTTGCGCAAATGCGCTCAAGAAACTTGGACTCACGAAAGGCGACCGAGTCACAATCTACCTTCCGAAAGTTCCCGAACAGATTGTCGCCATGCTCGCCTGCGCGCGCATCGGCGTCATTCATAGTGTCGTGTATTCTGGGTTCAGCGCCCCGGCCCTCGCGAACCGCATCCAGGATGCGGAATCAAAACTGGTCATTACCGCCGACGTCGGATTTGACCGGAAAAAGGTCATCAACCTCAAGTCTGTGGTCGACCACGCCGTCGCGAATTGCCCCACGGTCGAGCACGTCGTGGTCTTACGCCGGCAAACACCTGAGATACACTTATCCGGGCCAAAGGAAATCGATTGGCACGACTGGGTCAAGGGCGAGAAAGCGGTCTGCGCAGCCGAGCCTCTCGACGCAGAACATCCCTTGTATATCCTCTATACCTCCGGCACGACCGGAAAACCCAAAGGCGTGGTCCACGTCCACGGCGGCTACATGGTCGGGACCTACATCACCACGAAATACGTCTTTGATCTTAAGGACGACGATGTCTACTTTTGTGTCGCCGACCCCGGCTGGGTGACTGGCCACAGTTACATCGTCTATGGCCCTCTCCTCAATGGAGCCACGATACTCACCGCTGAAGGGAAACCGGACTATCCGAACCCTGGCCGCTGGTGGGATTTGATCGAACGCTATGGTGTCTCGATTTTCTATACAACCCCCACCGCCATTCGTCTGCTCATGCGTTACGGAGAAGATTGGCCCAAGAAATACGATCTCTCCACCCTTCGTATTCTTGGCAGCGTAGGCGAGCCGATCAATCCAGAGGCCTGGGAATGGTTCCATCGCGCAGCCGGGGGGAATAAACCGATCATGGACACCTGGTGGCAAACCGAAACAGGGTCAATCCTGATTACCCCTTTGCCGACGGTCCCCTTGAAGCCAGGCTCCGCAACCAGGCCCTTCCTCGGCATCGAAGCCGATGTCGTGGACAGCCAAGGCACCAGCCTCCCCGCCAACGTCGGTGGTTTTGCCGTCATCAAAACGCCATGGCCTTCGATGATGCGGACCATCTACAAAGATCCGGAACGCTACAAAACCTATTGGAACACGATCCCGAACTGTTACACCGCCGGCGATATCTGCCACAAAGATGCAGACGGGTACATGTGGTTCATGGGCCGTGCCGACGACGTGATCAAAGTAGCCGGCAACCGGCTCGGTACCGCCGAGGTGGAAAGCGCGCTGGTCAGCCACCCAGCCGTGGCAGAAGCGGCCGTGATCGGCAAACCTCATAAACTCGTCGGCGAATCCATCAAGGCCTTTGTCATATTGAAGCTGGGAGAAGTGGAAAGCCCGGCACTGATCCAGTCGATCAAGGATCAAGTGTTGACGGAGTTGGGCAAAATTGCCGTGCCGTCAGAAATCGACATTGTGCCTTCGCTCCCCAAAACCCGATCCGGTAAAATCATGCGGCGAGTGCTCAAAGCGAAAGAGCTCGGACAGGACGTTGGTGATATTTCAACAATCGACGATTGATTCGACCGGCTATAAGGCCGGTGATCGATGACACATCTGTGTCCACTACAAGGAAATCGGAGGCTCGTCATGTCAACAAGAACAGGTGCCAGCATCACGGTCGCAATCGGAGTGCTGGCACTCAGCCTGGTAGCGATCACCCCGGCCATCAGCTGGGCCGCCGAACCAGTTAAGGAGGAGAAAAAAGCGAAACAACCGGCACAGGTGCGCACAAACGCGCTTGCCCCAAAAGCAACCGCTCCAAAACTCACCACGGCAGAGACTGCAGGAAAAGCCTCACCCTGTTCCGGTGAGGCGCCAACACTGGACAAGCTCACCCCCGACGAAGGAAAAGCCGGAGACAAAGTCACTATCACCGGAACCAACTTCGGCGAAGCAGCCTGTTTACGGGGCGTCTCCTTCGGCCCGGGTCACCCAGCTCAGTTTCACCAGACCAACGACAGCATCACTACGACTGTGCCAAGCGGTGGAAAGAAGGGCTTGGTCCTCCTCAGCGTCACCACCGCCTCGGGAGAAAACTCAAGACCGTTTCTTCTAAAATAGGAAGAGGGAGGAGCAGCCAGGTATCCTGCTGCTCACAGATCCCCGCACGATCGATCAGTCCTCGCTCGAGCCACAGTGCACGGCAATCTTGGCTACTCCTCGAGGAAGAGATATAGACAATTGTGACGCGCTCGCCTCACCCTCAAGGGAGCAATAGAAAAACGTGGGAGGAATATCTGAGGAAACACATCGGACATGAGGCGTAAGCCGGGCGAACCGATCTATCTGAAAGGTCACATATTAGGCCTCGCTGTGGCCGTGGTAGCCCCAATTCTGCTGCCCCTCCTGTACCACCGCTACATCGCACCGCTGAGCTTTACCACCATATATGTGGCAAGCCTCATCATTGCTGTGATCGGTAGCATTGCGCTCTATTTCATCTACCGATCCTCGGCTCAAAATGAACCGTGAACGGTGAGATGGATAACATGAACTGTAGAGACGACGGATAGACCTTCGCTGAAACCTCTCACGCCCTACGTTTCACTTTTCATGGTCTTCGTATTCGGCCTCTGATGTAGCCAAGCAAGGGGAGCCATCGCATGTGCAAGGTAGGCTTGCCCAAACCCTAACACCAAGTGTGCGTCTTCTAGCCGCAATTCCCAAAGCGCGAAATCTGCAAAACCAAACATCATGGCCGATTGAGGGAAGCGGGCTAGATAACGCTCCTTCACTGCAATATAAGTCCGGTACCCCGACGTCCAGTAACGACGCCTCACCCTGAAGATTCATCCGCCGTAGAGCCAAGGGGTTCTTCCCTGGCTGATCCGGTTCCGAGACAAACAGCCCTACACGAGGATCGTGTAGCAGATGTTCGGTGTGCAGCGCCAACCGACTCACATGAATATAGGCGCGCGTCCAGTGTTCGCCGAAGACGTAGGGTACATGAGACCCAAACGGTCGGCCGTTTCTAAGCGTCAAGAGAACTCCTGTACGGATCTCCTCGGTCAGCTTAGCCCAAGCGGCCTGAACCTCCTCACTCGACAAAGCCTCAGACATGGCCATCGAGACACCTCCTCCTGTTCTTCCTCCCAACCGATACCCCGCCTCGCAGGTCTAACCCTGCGCCATCATCGACACACAAGAGACGATGCTCCTTTATGAATACTAGAAACCAGGGCAGCACCCCTGTATTCTGTAGGTGGGTCGCTCCAAAACCCAGCACGCTTTGACCTGGAGGCACTTGATGAAACCTACCGCCCTCTTAACAAAACACGTCGCGTTTCTGCTGATGGTCTCACTGCTTGTGAGCCTTGGCTGTGCAACCCCATCGACGCAGACGCCGACAACCGTCGGACCGCAGTGCCTCATTGAGTGGGATAAGGTGAACGACCCGAAGGTCACCAGGTATCAACTCACCGTGATCAACCAGGAGAATCCGGCAGAGAAAACGGTGCTGATTATCCCTGCAGAGACAACAAAGCTGTCCTGCCAGAATGCGGGCGCCGACCATGAAGGACTGTGGGGAGTGACCGTGCAATCCTGTTACGACACATTCACGTGTAGCGTCCCAACCGACATCGTACGCATGCGCATCGCCTCGAAGTAACCACGACACGTAGGATCGCCACTCCGGCGCAGCCTGAGTGTTTTCTCCTCTCGAACCGTGTATCCTTTACAATGATGAGAAGCGAGAATGCCAACCGCCGCTCCAAGAGTAGTGGCAGCTGGGTGAGTCGGCTGCAGGAGAAGGAGCGGAGCACCAGTTTGCTTGGTATCACACTCCAACCAGACATCACACAGAAGGGAGACAGCAGATGAAGAATGCATGGATCGCACTCGGCCTCTGTGTATGGGTAGTCGCTGCCGGCTGTAGCAGTGAACGGGCCGAAATCAAAGAGGATCGGCTGACCGTCGGGAAAGTACAGGGAGAAATCAAAGTCGGCATGGCGGCGTCTCAAGTCGCGGAACTTCTCGGCTCCCCGAATATCGTGACGACGGATGAGAAACGTCGCGAGGTCTGGATGTACGACAAGGTCTCAACCGACCGGGTCGACACCTCCAGCTCTTCCTTTGCCGGGCTGATCATCCTGGG
>JACMLT010000164.1 GCA_014379455.1 Nitrospiraceae bacterium | reverse complement strand
CGATCACCGAATTTCGGCCAGCTTATTCTTGGCCAGTTTCGCTTCGTCCGATGTCGGAAACTCTTCAATGACCCGTTTGAGATTCTTTTTCGACTTGGCGAGATCTCCAGTTTCTCCCGCCGCGAGCCCCGATTTGAAGAGTGCCGCAGGCACTTTCTCGTTTCCCGGGTATTCCGTCGAGAGATACTCGAATGAATGGATCGCGCGCACGTAATCTTTCTGCTGATAGGCCGACTCACCCAACCAGTAGTAGGCATTCGGCGTCAACGACGTGCCGGGAAAGTCTTTCACAAAGCGCTGAAAGCCCGCCACCGCAAGATCATATTTTCCATTGAGATAGTCGTTGTACGCCAGATTGAATGCGGATGTCGGAGTAATCGTGGGAATACCGGGTATCATAGGAGTCGGCACGTCTGCGATGGAACCCGGCTTCAGTGGCTTAGGGAGACGAGCCGGGTCGATTTGAGACAGCTCCCCCTTGGGCACAACAGGAGCGCTCAAGGTCTCATCAATTTTTGCCAACCGGCCCTCTAACCTTTGGACCCGTACAGAGAGTTCGTCGAGCTTCGGATCGAACTTCTGCCTGGAGGATTCACCATCCTTCACCCGCTCCAGCGACTCCAAGCGTCGTTGCAGCGCATCCAGCCGCTTCTGATCTTGATCTTGAGACTTTGACACCGTCGCCAAGTGGTCACGCAATTCTGTAAAATCCGCATGCTTCGCACATCCGGCGAGCCATAACATCGACCCGGCCATGAGAACAGCCGCCCCCCCTGAACCCGTTATCGTGCGCATCACGGTCATCGCGACTCCCTCAATTGGGATAATTTATCAGATGCTTTTCCTGCCTCAGGAGTCCGTGGATACGACGCCACCACCTGGCTGAAGGCCAACGAAGCGCGCCTCCTATCTTTCATCGCCAGGTACGCATACCCTTTCTTCAAAATCGCGGCCGGCGCTTTTTCGCTCTTGGGAAAATCCACCCCGACGCGGTCATACGAATCGATCGCCCGTTGATAGTCTTTCTTACCGTAATACGTTTCACCGAGCCAATAGCGCGCATTGGGAGACAGATCCGAGTCCCCATAGTCGCGCAAGAATACGGCGAATCCCTGCCGCGCTCCATCCAAGTCTCCGTCACGAAACAGTCCCAGGAGGCGTTCGTATTCGAGCTTGTCTGAGCGCTCACTACTCTGGCCGACGGGTGGGTGCTGGGACTCCTCGGACTCGACTGCCGGTGTCACCGCTGCACCTTGCGCAGACAGGGGCAACGCAACCGTCTCTTGGTCGACCTTCGGGCTCTCAGACGAAGGCGCCGACGACCGATGCCCCGGCTTCGGGGGTGGCTGCCGCGCCCCTGCCCCGCCCTTGCCTCCCCCTCGTATATGCGCATCCTGTGCGACCTGATCAACGGTCTTGGAGAGTGCGTCCAGACGACGGTCTTGCTCATCGAAACGGGTGACAAACTTTTGGGCGACAGATGCGACACTCTTATTGACCTCGGCTAAGTACCCGCTCACTTCTTTGTTCACCTCATTGAGATGAGTCGCCGATGTTTTCCCTGCCTGCTCTTCCTGGCCGATCCGCTCGTTCAGGCCTGTCAGCGAATCCCTGAATGCCGTGAGGGACTGACTGAATTGTGCGAACTTTGCCGACAACTGTTCGGTCCGAACCTGGGTATCCGCCAGCGCCTTATGCTGCTCTTCCAGACGCGCGTCGAGGCTCTTGGCCAGTCCGCTGTTCGTCTTTTGCACGACCTCAATCACCTCTTTTCGCACCACCTCCATCTGGCGGTTCACGTCGTCAAGTCGAGCGTTCACGTCGATGCGAAGCTGATCACGGTCCTGCTTATTTTTGACATCTTGCGCATTGAGGCTCTCGCGCACCTGGTTGTAGCGAGTGGTACTCTCCGTCTCCAGTTTACCGGCCAACTGTTCGAGCCGTTTGGTTTGTTGCTCAAGTTGCGCGGAGCGCTGTTTGAGATCTTCCTGCTTGCCCTGGAGTTCTTGAGCTTGGTGCAGCGCCCGTTCCAGTTCGCCTCGCAACTGCGGCAACTCTTGCTCCCGAAGCACCAAGATCTCCTGACTCTGCCGCGCGCGGGTCTGAGCCGACTCATCGCTCGACTGCTTGATGCGCTGCTGAAGATTTTTCTCTGTCTGCTTCAGGTCGGATTGCTGGGCAATGCAGCCGATCGACATCAGTGCGCAGATGGCACAGATCGTCGTCCACACACTCTTCGTCGTTGAATGGTTCCACATTGCTCTACCCACTCTTGTACAAGATGCCCCCGCTCTCACCTCGTGGAGCACAGAGTCACAACGGCTGCACCGCAGAACGCCTCATCTACTTCCCAGTCTTTAACGTAAGATGTCCCCGCCGATTCTGCTGATAGCAGGACTCCGAATGTTCATTGCAAGACGGCCGCTCTTTCCCATACGACACCACGGACAGGCGGTTCGCACTGACACCGAGCTCGACCAGATAGTTCCGAACGGTTTTCGCTCGTTTCTCACCGAGCACAAGATTATAGGCGGAGGTTCCACGCTCGTCACAGTGCCCTTCGACCTTCACGAGCGCGCTCACATTCGACTTCATCCATTCAGTATCGCGAGTAAGCGCTTGACGTCCGTCCTCGGAAATCGTCCAGCTGTCGTACCCGAAAAACACATCCCGCAAGCCTGCTGCAGCTGAGGCTGCTTGCTCGGCACGCATCTCATCCATTTGTCGGCCTGCACCAGAAGGGTCCAGCTTCGCCATCATCGTACCACCGCCCAGACGTTCTTCCGAAGGGTTTTTGTCGATCCCTCCAAGTCCACCGCCGATTGACTGACCACTGGTGTCAGGAAAGGTGCCGACACCGGACATGGAACTATCGATCCCCTCCTTCGCCATCCCTTGAGCGGGCTGGGAATCGCCGCCGGATTGTATGGCTTTTTTCGAGCAGCCAGGCATACCGATCAATGCCAGGCTCATCATCAGCCCCAACCCACATACGCTCAGTGCCTTGTTCATATCTCGTTCTCCTTTTCCTAAGTGAGTGATCTCGATCAATCGGCCTACATTATTCGTTCATGTGGTTAGGTGACGCGTCAGGCTCATGATGCCGGAGACCAAGATGGCGCACTATTGTGTGTCCCCTGGAAGGTAAGCCGTTCGATGTCCTTACCATCGGCATCGATCATGTAGATGTGGCTCTTTCCATCGGCCGTCGAACTGAATACCAGATGCCGGCCATCCGGCGACCAGGAGGGCGAATCATCGACACCCGATCCTGTCGTCAATTGCATGCGTTTCTGTCCGTCCGGCGAGATCACACAGAGCTTATACTCTTTTTGCGTCCGGCACACATAGGCGATCCAGTTTCCACGAGGCGACCAGGATGGCGCCGCATTGTAATCGCCTTCAAATGTCAGGCGACGCACGTTCGACCCGTCTGAGCTCATCAGAAACAGCTGTGGCCCTCCGCCTCGATCCGACACAAAGACCAGCTCTCTCCCGCTCGGAGACCAGGAGGGAGACAAGTCACCGGACGGGTTGACGGTCAATCGTTGGATGGCTTTCGTCCTGGTATCCAACCGGTAGAGTTCGGAATTGCCCTCGTGACTGGAGGCAAACGCCAGGAAGTTTCCATCAGGAGACAGTGATGGAGTGATGTTCAATCCCCCCAACGCAATCACCGTCCACCGCTTCCCTGTTGCCAACTCGATCATGTCGATATTCTGCGTATTGCGATTGCGATAGGAGGTAAAAATGAGGAACCGACGATCCGGAGACCATTGCGGCATAAGATTGAGAAATCCATCGGCGGTGAGTTGGCGCGTATCGTGGCCATCGTAGTCCATCACAAACAACTCGCGCGCAGCCCCCTGTTCAGCCACATACGCGATCTTCGTCCGCGCGATCCCCGGCTCGCCCGTATACCGGAATACCAATTCGTCGGCAAAACGGTGCGCCATCAGCCGCACGACCGAGGGCGATCCTGCGTAGCGTTTTCCGCCCACGAGTTCATCGCTACCGCTGTCATAGACAAAGCCTTCCATATTCACGTCAGCGTCTTTATCATTCCCTTTCAAACCTGCTTTTCCCCAGACTAACACCGAGACACCCTTCTCAGCAGCCTGTCTAAATATCGCTTTGGAACCGTCTCCTACCCCGTTGCCGATATCAGACGTCTGGATCCCGAGACTGGGCAAATCCACCAGATCGAAAACCAGGGAGCGCTTCACATCTTTCTTGAGGACTTCCTCGATCCGCCCCCCCAACCAGTCAGGACCTCCTACGCTGTGTATCCCCGCAACACCTAGGGAGATTTTTTGGAAGTCGGGACGTGTGGCTTCGAGAAACACATCTGCCGCTCCAGATTCAAGAATACCGACCGCTCCTGCCAGCAGCAGCACTCCGCCGAACCAGGCACTGATCAATTTCATCTGTGTCATCCAACCGACTCCCCAACGCGAAATACCATTTCAATATCCTTATAGCTGTCTGTCATCTCGGCAGGAAACGCGGGCAGGAACCGTGACTGTTGCACGGCGCGCTGGCCCGCCATATCATAATAGGCATTCCCTGACGACTGCCGGACGACCACGTCTTTGATCGTCCCATCCCGCTGAAGCCGAAACTTGACGGTCATCGTATAAGTCTGTCCTGCCATATCGACCGGAGGAGGCTCCCACTGTCTACTAATAATAGACTGTACACGGGCCCAATAGAGATTTGAACCCGCCGCACCGGAAATCTTCAGAGTCGTTTCAGGAATCTTAGCCGCCGGAACTTTCACCTCGTGCTGAGGCGCCGGATTGACCGGTGTCTCACTCGGGACAACCTCTTTCGGAATATCCAGCTTGGCTGCCGGCTGAAACTTCTTGATCTTTTTTAACTCTTCTTCTAATTCGCGATTCAAATCCTCACTGACTGTCGTCCGCTGCGGGGTCTTCGTGACCGGGTCCTCTGTCACATCCGGAATCCGTGGGATATCCGGCACCTTCGCCATCTGTTGGGGCTGAGCAACATGTTTTGTTGCAGGGCTCAAATCTCCAAACTTCGGCGCATCCGGTGGAAGATCGAGGTCCTCCATCATGTCCCTTCGCTTCTCGCCCTTTGGAGGCGCGGAAGCAGGGGCTGCACTGGGGGTCACCGCCTTGACGACTGGCGCAGGGGCCGGCTTTGGATCCGGCACTTTTGGCGACTC
The DNA here is from genome assembly GCA_014379455.1 of Nitrospiraceae bacterium. Taxonomy (GTDB): domain Bacteria; phylum Nitrospirota; class Nitrospiria; order Nitrospirales; family Nitrospiraceae; genus Palsa-1315. Next base: position 250 of record JACMLT010000164.1, on the reverse strand, counting down.
GATTGGTTTCGCCGACTCGACCGGCTTTGCCGACTCAGTTGGTTTTACGTGTGTCGGCAAACTCACGAGCGACACTTCCACGGACGTCAACGGGCGTTCACTCTGTTGTGGAAGCCGAAGCCCCGTTACCGCAAGCACGACGACCACATGAAGGGCCAGCGACAAGACCAGTGTTCGCTTGAGCCGAGTGGAGAATCCGGATTGATCGCCCTGATCGAGCCACGACCCTGAAAGGAGCGACGCCTGGGAT
>JACMLT010000163.1 GCA_014379455.1 Nitrospiraceae bacterium | reverse complement strand
TGTCGTGACAATGTACGAGTTTGAGCCGGCGCCAGGGACCAAAGTCGCGCGCATTGTGAATCTTGCTGACGATCTGGCGTTGGCGCTGAAGGCGATCAGCCTCAGAATTGTCGCGCCGATTCCGGGCAAATCGGTGGTCGGGATCGAGGTGCCGAACCTCTATCGCGAGACAGTGTCGATGAAGGAAGTGATGACAAGCGAAGCCTTTTCACGCGCCAGATCGAAGCTCAGTTTAGCATTGGGGAAGGACATCTTCGGGGCCCCCATGATCGCCGATCTGAAAACGATGCCGCACTTGCTGGTTGCTGGTGCCACGGGGGCTGGGAAAAGCGTCAGCCTCAATACGATGCTCTTGAGCCTGCTGTTTTCGGCTCGACCCGATGAGGTCAAGCTGCTCCTGATCGACCCGAAGATGCTCGAATTCCAAACGTACGACGGCATTCCTCATCTGTTACGGCCGGTCATCACCGATGCCAAGTCGGCGGCGCGTGGGCTCGGTTGGGTGGTGGCTGAAATGGAGCGGCGCTATAAATTGCTTGCCGAGGCAGGGGTGCGAAACATCGAGACCTATAATCGAAAGGTCGCCGGGAAGCAGGGTGTGCTGGAGACGGAATCGTCGGCCAAATTGGACCAGCCGGAATTGCCCATCCAGTTTTTATCTGAAGAAGAGCGGCTCTCTGCCGGAGAGACGGTTGTCCCGGATGGCAGCCCCGGATCATTCACACCGCCGCCGACTCCACCGGAGCCCTTACCCTATATCGTGGTGATGATCGATGAGTTGGCGGATTTGATGATGGTGGCGCCGAAGGAAGTGGAAGACAAGATCGCGCGTTTGGCGCAGATGGCTCGGGCATCGGGTATTCATCTTGTGCTGGCAACACAGCGCCCGTCGGTCGATGTGCTGACCGGTTTGATTAAAGCGAACTTCCCCGCGCGCATCGCCTTTCAAGTCTCGTCGAAGACCGACTCACGCACCATCCTGGATGCCAACGGCGCGGAGGCGCTTCTTGGTCGTGGGGATATGCTCTATATGGCTTCGGGAACCGGACGTGTGATGCGGCTGCACGGGTCGTTTGTGTCGGATGACGATGTCCGCCGCGTGGTCGAGTTCGTGAAGGATCAAGCCAAGCCCACGTACAATCAGGAACTGCAGACCGCGCTGAAACAAGAAGTGGCGAAAGAAGAAGATGGACTGGGAGAAGTATACGAACAAGCCAAAGAGTTGGTATTATCTAGCGGTTCAGCGTCCGCGTCGCTGATTCAGCGCCGGCTGCGGGTGGGCTATCCTCGGGCGGCTCGGATGATCGAGCAATTGGAGGCGGATGGCATTGTGGGCGCGGCTGGTCGGGATGGACGGAGAGAGGTTGTGGGGCGGCGAGGACCGGTGGGAATAGGAGAGGGGGAGGGGGCCTGATGATCTTCCGTGCTCGCGCAACACGCGGTCTCAGAAAGATGGGAAGGGCAGCCTGGTCGTCCTCCTGCTCGCGGAACGCGCACGATAAGAATGTGCTCGTTCGACGCGCGCAATCGAGGATCGACCAGGCTGCCCTTGAAAAGGTCGTAAGGGAATTGAAAGAATGCGTGCAGTAAAGGATGGCTTCGGCCACTCTCTTCAAGATTGGAATAGATGAAGAAATTGAATTGGCCATGTGTTGTAGGCGGCGTGCTCCTGTGTGCGTGGAGCTTCTTCCCATTGCCGACTCTTGCCGCTGAAGAGAGCGATGAGAATGTGGTCAAGGAAGTGCGCGAGGTGGTCAAGCAGCTCCAGGCGCGGTATGAGAAAACAAAAGATCTCCAGGCGGACTTTGCGCAGAAGACCACGATCGAGGGGTTCGAGCGGCCTATCGCGTCTTCGGGGAAGGTCTATATCAAAAAGCCGGGTCGGTTACGGTGGAATTATCTCGACCCGTCGATCGAGGATATCTACGTCAATCGGGACGATGTCAAAGTGTATGTGCCTGAGCACAAACAAGTGCTAGTTGGGAAGCTCACACAAATGGCAGCCTCCAAGGCTCCGTTGGAGCTGTTGCTTGGGGCGGCCAAACTGGATGAGTCGTTTGACATTGAGCCGACGTCAGGGAAGGGGCGTGGCGTGGGAGGAATCCCGTTGCTCACCCTCCTGCCGAAGTCGCATGAAGGTGAGGCAGGGAAATCGTTGCAGCGGATCGTGATCGAAGTGTTTCCCAAGACCTATTTCATTCGGACGATCTCGCTCTACGAAGCCAGTGGCAATGTCGCGAGTTTTGAATTTTCGTCGCTCCAATCCAACATCGGCCTCGGCGACGCCCTCTTCGATCTGAAATTGCCTGCCGATGTAGAAGTGGTGAAGGCTCCAGTGTTCAGTGCCCCACAGTGAATGCGGCTGGAGACTCGTGAGACGTGAAAGGTAAAATGTGAAAGGTTTGAAATGAAGAATCCTCGTCAGTCCCACGTTTCACTTTTTACGTTTAACCTTTCACGGTTCCCAGGAAGGACTTTTTCAGCATCCTGCCAGGCGATTGAGGAAAAGGTGACCGTATGAATCAGTCAATGATCGGTTCCTTCGTTGACGCGGTCGATGAAGCAGTCAAGCGATTGGACCTCGATCTGGTCTCGCGTGAGTATTGGGACCAGAACGAGTTCCTGTTTATTCCGCAGTTTCTCCCTCGATCGGTTGTGGAAGAGCATCTCGTTCCTCAGGCGCAAGGGGTAAAGGGCGAACTGAATCGCAACTACATTCCTGGCCACAAAAAGGGCGGGAGCGTGAGCTATTACACGGTGATGGAGAAGGCCCCGCGCTTTCTCGATCTGTATCGATCCGAGGCCTTCATCGAATTCTTGAGCCGTCTGGTGAGGGCCAAGCTCAGTCTATGCCCTGAGAACGACCCACATTCCTGCGCGCTCTACTACTATACGGAGCCGGGAGACCATATCGGGTTTCACTATGACACGTCCTACTACAAAGGGGCTCGCTATACCATTCTGATGGGACTCGTTGACAAGTCTACGCAATGCAAACTGGTTTGCGAGTTGTTCAAAGACGATCCGGTGAAACAACCCAAACATCTTGAGTTGATCACCCAACCAGGCGATCTCGTTATCTTCAACGGAGATAAGCTGTGGCATTCGGTGACTCCTCTTGGCGAAGGGGAAGAACGAATCGCCTTAACGATGGAATACGTCACCAATCCTGACATGGGTACCTTCAAGCGGCTCTATTCCAACCTCAAAGATTCTGTTGCCTACTTCGGCCTCCGCACGGTGTTTAAGCAGGCTTTGACAGGCTCCAACCGCCGTCCTTAACAGGATGCTGAAAATGCCCCCCAGCGTCGTTCTCAGTCGCTCGTCTCCCTGCAACGTACCGCAAGGGTACGCTTCCGGTCGCCGAACTCCCTGCGGCCTCGCTGGGATGCCATTTTGAGCATCCTGCGGGAGTGTTCTCCTATTGCCTTGGCCCACATTATTACTGAGCACCTCTACTACGTTGCAGATTCAATACCCATTGCCTGAGTGCATGGTAAGAGGTATCGGCTTTGAACTGGCCATACTAGTGGAAGTATTTCTCAGAGCACCATCCGGGTAGCACTTGACGAAGCACATGAATCGGCTGAAAATGCGCCGCCCGTATGCACGCCAATCTGAGTCTGTGGGCAACGCGGAGAAGTCTTTGAACCGACACGATAAGCACAGAGCAATATGCAGCAGATTTCGCATACGATGATGGTAAGTATGCGCAGTTAGCTGCCCAAGGAGGCTCTATGTCCGCAATCTCTGACAATCTCATTCACTTCCTTTCGCGTAGCAACAAAGAGTCGCCTGGGAAGCAGCTAGACGTGTTCAAGCAGATCGTTGAGAACGGTCTGCGAACCGGTCGCGTGCAGATCAAATTCGACAGTGGTACGAGCATAATCAACCAGATTATTTGCTTCACTGACATTCCTCTTCGGGAATGTAATGAACATACATCGATCTATGGAAAGTTCGGTATCGGATTCAAGAAGTCGTTCGTGAAAAATGCCGGCGGCAATCCAGCGCGATACTTCTTGGACTATCTCCCAGGCCAAACTCTTACGGAAGCCAGTGTCGAGAGTCGAGGTGGCCTTTACAGCGTTCTCTGCAACCAGCACAAATTGGTGATGAAGATAAACGACCTCCTGATTTCAAACCCCGACTTCGGATTGTTTGATGCAGAGGGAACTTCAATCTTCACCGCCGCTGCGTTGAAGGAGCAGATCGCAGCAATGATATTCATTTTGTCATTTGAGAAGGAAATGGGAGACTTGGGGCCAGCCCGGGATGAGACAAAGGAAATTGACCTCTACTACAAGGAGCGCGAATGGCGGCTTGTGCCATCCACACTGACTGTGGTTTCTGGTGCGGCAAAGCTAAAAGCCGGGACTGAAACCTACTTCTATCTGTTCGATAGAAATGACGTAAATATGATCGTCGTTCCGAATGATGAAGTGCGAACTGTCGTGCTCAAGTACTTCCTCTCGCTTGGCAACTCGGCCGACGAGCGACTGAAAAGCTTTGCCGAGAATCCCTTGCCGGTCATCAACTATGATGACCTACACCGATGGTAAAAGAGGGGACACATCTTGGAGCACATCTCGTCGAATCACAGATTGCCCCAGTCAAAATAGGGTCACGTCTTGTAATCATACATTTTGATGCTCGCCGCAGAATTGTTTCCACCTTGTCGAATTGTCATCGACTTTGTAGCGAAGAGGGGCGCGCGGCGTGGAATGGCGGTCTTGCCGCCTTCGCTAGACCCGGCTCTCAAGGCGTAGCCCGGGGACGCGCCGAAATTCTCTCGTATTGTTCGTCACGAGACGCACCGCGAGGCTGAGCGCGTGAGCGGCGATTAAGAGATCCATCGATCCGATCGGCGTCCCCTTCTGTTCGAGCGTTGCGCGGAGTCGTCCATAGGTGGCGGCTGCGGCTTCTCGGTCGGACGATGCCACTTCCAGTGGAGAGAGAAACTGGGCGAGACGATTCTTCAGCTTCATGCGAAAGGCCGCTTCCGCTTGTGGAAGGCGGGTTGTGGCCGACCCTGGGGCATGAAGTCTTCCGAGAACTTCTTTAGACTGTCCATGAGCGGCGCCCATGAGAGTTTTTGGGGGCGAAAGAGCGGAGTATTGCCGCGTGGCTGAATCTTGATATTGCCGCCGCCCAGCTGGAACTCCTGCGGAATTTGAACAGCGCACTTATTCTCGCTTATAGAGAACCGTATTTTCTTTGTGGCCATGAGGGTGCCCTCCTTCGATCTTGTTTGCATATACGCGACGATATACGGGCGTGCCGAGTGAGTCAATGGAACGCCGGGTGATCGTCCCCATTCGTCGAATCGACGGCTCACCGTTGCAGTGAAGAGATGCGCTCGAACGGGGAAGGGGCATCAGAGAAATTCTACGTGGCGAACCATGTCGTCGGAGGACAATACATCGTGGAGGAGCATGAGGGATCGTAGAATATGGGACATCGGTGTTTGTTGATGTACGTACGCAATGCCTTGATGCAGGAGGCCTGACGCGTGCAGCCGTAAAAAGTCCGCATCCTGTGTCACCACCACTCGCCCGTCTTGGGCCGCTCGTTCAAGGTGCCGCGCATCCTCGACTGCCTGTAAGCCAAGTTCTTGGACCGTAATCACATCCACGCCGCGCCTGCGCAATCCTTCCGTCACGGCTTTCGGAACATGAACTTGAGCCGGTCAGCCACCGATTTTTCCGCTCAGTTTTGACTCCGTCCGATTCCGCAATTCGGCGACATAGGATTCGTCGGCTAGGATGGCCTCGTCTATGGCTTGGCGATGATCGTAGTAATATGCCAGGGCGGCGTACACGTCGGCCAAGGACAATCCATGCTGGGATGCGATTGCATCCGCGTTCAGGCCCATACGTTCATGCCAGATCACAACATTGTGTACGGTAATTCGATGCCCGGTTATTCGAGGCTTTCCGCCTGCCACATCCGGTGAGCTCTCGATATGCTGTGTGGTGACACTGTCCATGGTAGCCCTCCGTAAGAATCGACAACATCATTATAAGCCATTGGAGAATCTCCTTCCAAGAAAAAGGGAGCATGTGCAGAGCCTGATTGGAGTCTTGCCTTGTAATCATACGTCTGACCCCTCTCATGCTAGGAGTGTTACCATCTCGCCGAATCGGCTGCTCACCTTGCAAGCGTCTCTGTGGGCTTCGATCTCACACGGATACGCGCTTCGTTGATTTCATGATTGCCGCCGTCTATAGTTTGCGGGACTGGTGCAGGCCTGGAAAGGGCAAGTCTCGACTGACCATGAATCGGCTCCTTCAACATCACGCCATTGTGTTGCTCAT
>JACMLT010000162.1 GCA_014379455.1 Nitrospiraceae bacterium | reverse complement strand
GGATGTGATTCGCGTCTGGGAGAGGCGATATGGGCTTGTCAAACCTTCACGGAGCTCCAACCGCTACCGCGAATACAGCGACGAAGAGGTCGCACTCCTCCGTTTTGTGAAGGCCCAGATGGAACAAGGGGCCACAATCGGTTCACTCGCAGCGGAGGGACATGATCCGCTGGTCGCACGTATGCGTATCGCGACTCCAGTTTCTGCAGAGGATCAAAAGCCTCATGAGCGCCTGTTAGATGATTTGGTGGGATCGCTTGATCCGCTCGATACGGCGGGATTCGAACGCAGACTGAACGGCGCAGTGGCCGTCATTCCCTTTGAAGAAGCAGTCCAGCGGATTTTGCTTCCACTGCAACGACGAGTCGGTGAGCTGTGGCACCAAGGCCGATTGAATATCGCGGTCGAACACTATGTCACAAAGATCATCCAACAGAAGTTGTTTTCAGTGATGAATCAACTTTCGGTGAATGAATTCGGTCCACGAATTCTGATCGCCTGTCCGGAAGGCGAAACACATGAGATCGGTGCCCAAGCCGTGGCCTACATCGCAGCGACCAGAGGTTGCCACGTGTACTACCTCGGTCCGAACCTTCCCAATTCAGATCTCGTGATCTTTGGTGAGACGATCACGCCCGATCTCATACTCCTCTCTCTCACTGAGGTAAAGTCCGAGGCCTCGGCGCTCCAACAACTCAAGGAGCTTGAGCTGTTGGCCACCCGCTGGCCTGTGGCCGTGGGCGGCCAGGGGGCCCGCGCCATTGGAGATCGCCTTCGTGATACCAAAGTAGAACTGCTCGATGATCTCACCGCACTCCACAGCCGCCTGACGATTCTTCTTTCCACCCACACGCTCGCCGCTCGTTCCTAATAGAACTCGCGCCGTTGGATGATGCGTGCCATTCATCCAGTGAAAGGTGCAGAAGACGAATGGTATAGTTTTCAGGGGAAAGGTTGGTCTTGCCGTTCAGCTCTTCAACATACTGTGCGAGTATGCCTCAGGGTTTCATGCCTCCGAGTCCCAGTCTTGCTTCGCGTCTACTCGCTTTAGCGAAGAACTCTATGAATAATGCGGGATAGGAGCTTGTCTGGTATTTCCCCGCATCATGAAGACCGCCACCTCTTGGGTGGGATGGTTTTGTGTTTCCGTGTTCGTTTCTCATTTGCCTTTCGGCTTCCACTCCCGTGCGAGCTTTTGGGCTTCGGCGATCTGGTCAGGGTCCATCTGCTTGGCGAGCGCATCCCGCAGCCTGGCCCCGGCCTCCACTCCGTGTGCTGACCCAAGGCTGTACCACATGTAGGCTTTGACATAGTCTTGCTGCACGCCTTCCCCACGTTCATACAGCTCGCCAAGTCTTCGCTGCGCTAAATCGTTGCCTTTGTTGGAGGCCAGCCGTAAATAGTACACGGCCATTTTGTAATCCTGCTGGCCACCCCGCGCATACATCAACAATACTCCCAGGTTGACTTGGGCTTCCGTATGCCCTTGGACGGCGGCTTTATCGTACCACTGCCGCGCTTTGGCATCGTCTTTTGTGACACCTTTTCCGTTGCCATAGAGCAGGCCGAGTTGGTACTGCGCGCCAGCTTGGCCCTGCTCGGCCAGCGGTTGCCACTCACGCAAGGCTGTGGCGTAGTCCCCGCTTTGATAGGCCTTCTCGCCTGTTTTGAAGTCCGCCCATGCAGGGGCCGCGAGATACGCAATTGACAGGACCAGGGCGACGGAGATTCGAGGGGCTACGAGTCGGTGGTTACACATAAAAACCAGGCGTGGCCAGATGTGACATGAGAGTCTGCGTTGAGAAAAGGTGAATGTGGCATGCCATGGTGCCTGTCCTCATGTGTTTCCTGCGCGCGTGATACTGCCGGTTCTTCGGTGGGCTGGGTCGCGTTTGGGTTGTTCGGCGCTCACTTGCCTTTCGGTTTCCACTCCCGTGCCCGCTTTTGCGCCTCGGTAACCTGGGCAGGCGTCATCTGCCTGCTGAGATCAGCGCGGTATCCTGGCGCGTGTGCATTTCCGTTTCCTGCAGCCAGGCTGTACCACATGTAGGCGTCGACGACGTCCATGGGTACGCCTTGGCCGAAGGAAGACTGTAGGCCGAGGTAGAGCTGCGCCTTGGCGTCTCCCTGAGTCGCGGCTTTCTCATACCACTGGCGTGCTTTCGTATAATCCAGTGGAACGCCGTCCCCATTTTCATACAGCAACCCGAAGTAGAACTGTGCACGTGCGTCTCCCTGCTCAGCCAGCGGCTGCCACTCACGCAAGGCTGTTTTGAAGTCCCCGCGATTGTACGCCTCCATGCCGGCTTGAAAGTCTGCCCATGCAGGCTCAACGAGACAGACAATCGACAACGCAAGGGCGACAGACAATCGAAGTGTGATGAACCACCGATCCTCACGCATAAGACTCTCTCTGCTGGTTCACGGATGAATCGATTGACGTCATGCTGAAGCGAGCCACACGTGTGCGGCTTGATCGCAAGATTTTTCCACACAAACTTCTGTCATCGTGACCATTTGGATAACAGCTTCATGGATCGTGATAGGTTGCGCATTCGAGAGCGTGCCTGTGAGTGCGAGGATTTCCTCCAGACGGATCGGCAGCTCTCTTGAGAGGCGTCTGCCAGATCGCAAGAGTTCCGGCACCGTACCGTGGTCTTGGAATGGGCGTCTCGCTGGGAGGGATATTCTAGGGTGGCTAGAGAGAAGAGGCAAGGGACGAAGTGGGATATTGTGGTGTTTTCCCGGGAGTCGTCAAAAGAAAGTCTGATGAGAAGCGCCAGGTATACAAGGAGATGGTCTTGAAACGTGAGAGCACATTGATAGGAGCGTGGAAAAATGAGTGGCGCCAAAGATAGGATTTGAACCTGCATGCCCTGCAAGGGTGTGCGACAGAACGCTCTTCCCGGGTTTTCTTATTTCCAATCCTCCCTTAACGACGGATCACGACCGTCGAGATTGGATACCATCGGTCTTGGCGCTTCCCTGAGATGGCGAGATCGACAAAGGGTGCGCGGCTTCCTTGATCCAGAATCGCAACGTCCAGAACGTATGAACCCTCCAGTACATCTTCCGGTACGGTGACCGCGTCTGCGACTTCGTGCTGTGTGCCCGGAAGCCATCGTCGTAGCTGTGCGGTGCTAGTCCACCGAGCGACGACATCGTCCTCACCAGATCTCAAGCGATAGGCTAACGGCCACTCGTGATAGATCGGAGCCACCCCGATGTTTTCCCATTGCGAACGCAGGGACAGTTTCCGGCCAGGTTGGGCTTCTGTGGCATGAGTCATCTCGCGGAGGACGAGTCGATAACCGATCTTGGTGAGGAATTCATCGACGCGCGATCGCCATTTGGGCGGAATCGGTGATGACTTTGCATTCAAGACTGAGACGTGCCACTCCAGCCCTTTGTTCAGAATCAGGTCGATATCGAAGTCTTTCTCATACCAGTCCTGCATCACGCCGCACACCTCGAATTGTACCGGAGCATTCTTCCAAGCATTGCTGATCGTCGGATCCTGCAGCACTCGCGTATACGCATGTTCCATATGGTTCCACGTGGGACTGAAGTACCCGTAATCTCCGAAGCAATCTCCACGCCAGCCGGCACCTCGAGACACCGCGTACTTGAGTTGTCCCCCGTGAAGCATCACCAGGGGCGTGCCGGGAAAATACTTGAGGTACCAGTCTGTGATCTTGATCTGATTGTCCTCAACTGGGAAATATTGCTTGCACTGCGCTTCGACTCCCTGGCAACAGGCCGTATTCCACTCGCCCCAACAACCGACTGAGCCGATATCAACATGATCGATATCCGGCGAACCGGCATAACGTTCCCCGAAAGCCTTGATGAGCTTTTCGTGGTACATGAGAAAGGTAGGGCTGTTGTAGTCAGGAAAGACTCCTCCGCCTAGCTTCACACTCCCTACTCCCTTGCGGAGCAGCCATGCGGGCGAGCCGGCCTTGTACTCCGTCATAATACGAAAGGCCAAGCTCTCTCCCTTCGCCTTGGCTTGGTTGATGATTCGATCTACGACATCGAACGCGTACCGTCCTTCTTCTGGTTCCAGATCTGACCAAGACCACCGGAAATAGGCCACCGTTTGTCGCGGGTACTCATCAGTCGACGGAGGATGTTCGAATCCGAAATGAAAGTCGGCTAGTCCCATCCCTGGGTTGTAGAGCACGTTCTTGATCTCTCTAGGATGGACCGTGACTGTTGGCTCGGCCTGCGCCGAGGCATCATGCACGATGGCATCTAGATTACCGGCAAGACTCCAGACACCTTGGAGCATGAACACCACAAAGACCACTGAGGAGGGAAGCAATGTTCGCATGGAATGGTTCAGCATCTGACAGATATCTCTTGCTAATTGATATCGCACATCATCAGAAAAGTACTATTCTCTGACGGACACACCTCAAATAAGTCGGGAAGAGATCGGACAGAGCAAAGTGAAGAGCCGCCCTCTGAAGAGTGAATCACTGAAGAGCGGTGGTGCCGAAGGCGGGATTTGAACACGCACACCCTTGCTGGCGCTAGACCATGAAGGGAGCGCAGTGCAGGGGTTTGCTGTGCCTTCCTGTGCCTCACCTTTGCATATCCCCCTCTGCTCACTGAAGTCCAGGATACAGCGCGATACCGCAGAAGCCAATGGGTCAGCGTCGGAGGCCATGAAACACGGTCAGAGTTCCATCTGGATGATAGGTATCGATTCGCACCGTGACCTTTGCGGGATGGAACCGGGTTGGATCTTGTGAGATCTGCCGGGTACCGCCCAGATACCGTATCGTAGTGATTCCGGCCACGCCCCGCTTCTCATCCCGGCCTGCACAGGCGAAGAATCGGTCGACCATCCGCCAATGAAGCACCCTTCCTGGCCCCATGTCATACCGACCGATTCATTGGGCAATGTCCGTTCCGTTACCCCGAGGGTCTCCTTTTTCTCCTCCATTGTAAATCCCCGACCGTATCACTTCCCATATCAGCGATTCTAAACGTCTCTCTCACGCCTTGCGTAGTACCTGTACCCCTGTCGTAGTAGCCCTCCCAGAGGGCGCACCCTTAACCGGACCGGTCAGGTGTGACAAAAACGAACAGAGAATATGTTATCTACACACCGCTAAAGTACTAGTTGCCCTGAACAGGCTCTTATGGTATTAATGCCACCGTCATTTGGGCTTGCGAGATCAATAGATTCAGGGGAAACCGTAGCTAAATACACCATCAACTCAGGGAGGTTATCGTGGAAATTGCCATTGCGTTTGGCGCCTTTGTCGGTGTGTTTGTGCTAGGTGCGGCTATAATTCTGTGGTTTCCGTATGACAAACATTTGGACGTGCGAGATTAATAGATTCAGAGGAACCGTAACTAAATACATTATCAACCCAGGGAGGTTATCGTGGAAATTGCCATTGCGTTTGGTGCCTTTGTCGGCGTGTTCGTGCTAGGGGCGGCTATAATTCTGTGGTTCCCGTATGACAAATGATGGGATGCCGGAATGTGCGTTTTCCCATTCGTGCGAGTGAGCGTGGCGCGCCGTTGGAGTTGGTATCATTGCAGGAGGCAGATGTGTTAACGGTGGAAGAGAGTGCAAGACCTCTCTCATTTTACCGTCTTTGATACAGAAGTCCAAGCCGAATAAATCAGAGGCAAGGGTACTCCTGAAGAATCAAGTGAATGGTCCAAAAGCAGGGCGAGAAGCTAGGTGGCCGGACTGCTTTGGTGTATTCGTTCTTTACGAGAAGGGAATAATTGCGAGAGCATGATAATTCTTCGACCCTGTGTCGCTGATGGGGTAATGCTTTGATTTTTTACTGTCTGCCAAGGTACGTCTAGAATAAGTTTCGAGCACCATTGTGAAATGGCCTCGTAGTGCATTGTCATTATATTTTTATTTAGGTGCTCGGGTATCGCTCGAAGCTTCTAACCATATCAAATATTTATTTCAGATGCTGTGATAAATTTCGGCTGTCAACACAGAGCTGGGAACGGCGTGTGTTCAGTCGTGGTCTGCCATGAGTCAGGTAGGCTTGCAGGGTTGGAAGAGGTCTACCAGTATAGTCGGTATTCTCCTGCCTGCTTTTTGGTTGGTGGTCCAGCAACCATCTGCGAAGCATAAATAGCATCTACCTATCCTGCCTATATTATTGATAGTACGTATTTAACTCTACTTCCTCGCATGATTCATCGTCAATCACGAGTATTTCGTCTCCACCCGCCTCGCCTTGTACCCATCGCACTGTCTTAGCAGTTACCGGATGCGTGTGTGAGTCGACAGGCTAGCCCTGAGGGGCCACACTTATTTGAGCCGTAAGGTGGATCACCAAAGAGTCGCCAGCGGGTACAAGAGAGACCCTCGATCGTATGTAACTCTTGAATGAGCATAGGTAACAGGTGAGAGAGCGCGGCACAACGGAGCGGCAGTATGAACATGAAAAAAAGAGGTTTCGCAGCGGGCTGTATTCATAGGACGATTGCAAGGCTTACTCAGCAGGCAGCAATATAGGCAACACTGGGATGGCTGAAGAACGAGCGGACCAGTGCGGGGCGGCGCGCCATCT
>JACMLT010000161.1 GCA_014379455.1 Nitrospiraceae bacterium | reverse complement strand
TGAAATCCGTGACATCTGTGGTTGGCTTTCGCTTCGCGTTTTGGAATTGGGGAACAGCCCGTGTGGTTTCCAGCTTTGGGATTTGGAATTTGAGATTCGTTTGGGCTTTGGTTCTTGAAATTTGAGATTTGATTTTTGTGCGACTTTGACTCCGTTAGGACTCACCGCAATGTATCTTCGCATGGCCAAGCGCCTGCTGCTCGAAACTGACAAGCGTCTGTTGTGGAAGCTCGCCTACAACTTCGGCTTCAAGGGGATGCTGTCCGTCCAGCGGTTCAAGCGCCGGATGAAGCGGGGCGAGTTCTTTCCGCCGTTCATCTACATCTCGGTCATCAACAGTTGCAACCTGCGCTGTCAGGGCTGCTGGGTCGATGTGTCGGCGAAGCAGCAGACGATCGACCTCGACGCGATGAACCGGCTGCTCACGGAGGCCAAGGAGGCGGGCAACAGCTTCTTCGGCATCGTCGGCGGCGAGCCGTTCATGCACCCGCAGTTGCTGGAGATTCTCGCCGCGCATCCCGACTGCTACTTCCAGGTCTTCACGAACGGCCACTTCATCACCGACGAGGTCGCCGCCAGACTGCGAAAGCTCGGCAACGTGACGCCGCTCATCAGCGTCGAGGGGACCGAGATCATCAGCGACGAACGGCGCGGCCGCCCGGATGTCCTCTCCAAGACGATGGAGGGCCTGCAAAACTGCCTCAAGCACAAGGTGCTCACGGGCGTCTGTACGAGCGTCTGCCAGACGAACATCGACGATCTCGTCAACGAAGCCTGGCTCGACCGCCTCATTGAGATGGGGGTGATGTATTCGTGGTTCCACGTCTATCGACCGATGGGCCCGAACCCGCAGCCGGAACTGTCGCTCAGCCGCGAGCAACAACTGCGCATCCGCCGGTTCGTCGTCGACATGCGCGTCAAGAAACCGATCGGCATCATCGATGCCTACTACGACGGAGAAGGAAAAGCCCTCTGCCCCGCCGCGTCGGGGTTGACTCACCACATCAACCCGTGGGGAGGGATCGAGCCGTGCCCGATCATTCAGTTCGCGAAGGAATCGATCTACGACAAGCGGCACATCAAGGACGTCATCGGCCAGTCCGAGTTCCTGAAGGATTTCCGTCAGGTCGCCGCATCATCCACGCGAGGCTGCATCGTGCTCGAACGCCCCGACCTGCTGCATCAACTGGTGGTCAGCCACCAGGCAGGCGATCAGACCGCGCGGAAGACCGCGCTGGCCGAACTCACCGCCATGCAGTCCCGCCCCTCGCAATACGGCCCCGGCCAGGAGATCCCCGAACGAAGCTGGGTGTATCGTTTGGCCAAGCGATTCTGGTTCAACGACTTCGGAGCCTACGAGGCCCTCGACGCGGCAGCCGCACAGCAGCCGATGCCCGCGATCAAGTGATCGTAACGAATCGAATGCTCGGAGGTTTTGCGAGTCCACTTAACCAGTTGTTGGGTCACGGAGTGCCGTAAGTGACTACTTTGAGCCTTGAGTCTGTTGTCGCCATCGTTTCTGGCATCGTCACGATCTTGACCGGACTCTGCGTTCTGTTGGGCTTCATTTACCGGACCTTTCGAACCTTCCCACAGGATCCCGAGCGCTCTCCCAGCCGACAAACTAAGAATCACGCGGTACGCCAGCCCGCACCGCGATACGAGCCCAAGGAGTCGTATTCAGATCAATATGGACAGGCTGTCGCAACTCGATCACCAGCAGGTCCGTCATCGTGGAAATCTATCAGAGATCGAGCGGGCGATGTTGCGCCATTCACGATTTTGTTCTTGGGATTCTCGCTCATCGTCTCGCTGGCGGTGAAAGGAAAGGTGGCAACGGGCACTCTGTTCAGTTTCTTCGTTGACCAGAACTCATTTTCTGGCTTCCTCAGCAGTCTGTTACTGGGGGCCATTGCCTCGTACCTCGCAGGATGTTTCATTGCGGTCTTTCTTTACGGCAGCACAGGTCGAGCGTTACGGCGCACGAGAGTAGCCGTCATAGCCCTGTCAACTGCGGGGATGATTTTCGGCTGGTTGGCGAGCGAACTGCAAGGGCTTGCTCTTGGGCTGGTGTCGGGAGTCTTACTGGGTTTACTTCCCATCGTGAGTAAGGGGATCGGAAGGTACTTCAACCGCGTTATAGCCAGGTCACTAATCCGCTCGGCGCTTGCAGACCCAACCGGATTCAGCGGAAGTTTCGGACGTTCAGCGGGCTATGGGTGCGGGTTTTTGTATGCGTCGCAGTCGCATTGGAATATCCTGCGGGAAGTGGCGCTCGTCGTCGGGATAGACCATCGGACTGTGGAACAAGCCAAAGATAATAGCTACGACCTCTACTGCCAAAGTCGCGAACGGATCGATGCCGCAAGATCGACCAGAGAGAGACAAAAACGATCTGAACGGCATTTGGACGAAGATTAGAGATTGTGAGAGGTGGGGCGGCGGGGTGGCCCTGCTCAATCAGTTCGTGGTCTCAAAGATGTGGCGGGGTGGCCCTTCTCGACCGGCGCGGGGTATCAAAGATGTGCCACTGCTTGTCGGGGGGTGGGGGACACAAGGCGGGGGGGGGGAGGGGGCGCACACCCACAGGTGTTGACCCAGCCCGCC
>JACMLT010000160.1 GCA_014379455.1 Nitrospiraceae bacterium | reverse complement strand
TCAGAGACTATAGACGCACATCTCAACCTATCCGAGGAGAATGAGCCGGAACCTGCTGAAAAAAGGCCCCAGGGATGACCTCAAATGAACCCGTGAAACGATAGTCTCTCTCCCCGCTGGGTAGTTTCGCGACAGTTTAGCCACAATTCAGCCCCAGCCGGGAGAGCTGGCCCGCCAGCCAGATCCGATTGCGCAAGACTCGCGGGTCGAATGGGGGCCTGCCGGTCCTACCGAAAGACTACTGGGCGTGGTGTCGGGCGAACTTGTTGCGAGTTGCCATAGGGTGCTGTCATAATCCAGTCTTGCAATCGCTCCCGGTGGGGGGAGGTTACGGAACAAAACTGCAGGCCGATTACTGTCTGTCTGACCCATCGAACGACCGCCAATTCCACGAGAGCGCGCACTCCAAGTCGGGCAGATAGACGGACACGTGGAGTTTGGCTCCTACGGGCGATTGCGATTGACAGACCGCCCGACAACCCCGGAAGGACAGGTCAATCGTTTGCGCCTCACCCTCAAGATCTTCGGTGACCCCCGCATAGGCGAGCCTGCACGAGGTTCGAACACGGCGGGCACTGCGGTCCTTCATGCTCATGGTCGACTCGACTCCCGTCTGAGGTTATGGTATCGCGTCCCTCAAGATTCTGAAAAGAGCGCCATCCAGACGCTCTCTCAAAGGCGGATTGGGCCACAGCCTTACCAGCGGCGGCTTGATGCCAGAAGGGAGGACACGTCCGCGCAGGGCAACGGCTTCGCAAAGAAATAGCCTTGCCCATACTCGCATCCGAGCGCGCGGAGGATCGTCAGCTGGTCGGCCGTTTCCACCCCTTCGGCGATCACCTGCCGCCCCAGCTGATGCGCGAGGACGATGATGGTCTTCACGATGGCGAGCGCATCGTCATCGGCCCCCAGCCTCCGGACGAACGACTGGTCAATCTTCAAGAACGCAATCGGCAATTGATGGAGATGGCTTAAGGACGAATACCCCGTGCCGAAATCGTCCAGGCAGGTTTGGACTCGCTGCGCGGCGAGTTGCTGCAGCACCGCGGTGACCGCTTCAGGATGCTGCATCATGTCCGACTCGGTGATTTCGATCTTCAGACTCGACGGATCCAGGCCGGTGTCCTGGAGCGTCTGCTGAATGAGCGCCGCTAGATCGGCGTCCACGAAATGCCGGACCGCAAAATTCACGCTTACGGTCAGCGGACGAACCTGCGGACACTCGGCCTGCCACACCGTCAGCTGCCGGCAGGCCTCGCGGAGGCTCCACTCGCCGATCTTCGGCATCAGGCCCAGGTCCGTGGCAATCTCCAGGAACCCATCCGGCCGGGTGAGCCCATACTCCGGATGCGCCCAGCGCAGCAGCGCCTCTAACCCGACAATCTGACCGGACTTTAAGGCCACAATGGGCTGATACGCCAGCTGGAACTCCTGCCGCTCCAGTGCATGGCGCAGCTCGCCTTCCAGTTTCAAGCGGGCCATGGCGTGCTCATGCATGACCGGATCGAACATCACGAACCCCCTCCGGCCGGAGGTTTTGGCCTGATGCATGGCAGTCGTGGCATCGCGCAGCAGCTGGTCGCCGCCTTCATAGCTGGGAGCGCAGCACGTCAGACCCATGCTAGCCGTGAGCACGATCTCTTGCCCGTCGATGGTAAACGGTGTGGCAAATTCCTGCTGGAGACGATCAGCCACGCGCATCGCATTGCCGGCGACCTTTAGGTTGTCGAGCAGGAACGCAAACTCGTACCCTTCCATTCGGGCCACCGTGTCCGCTGAGCGCACGCGGCGCAGCATCCGTTGACTGACTTCAATCAGCAGGCGATCCGCCGCCTCCGGTCCTACGCCGTCATGGACCACGAGGAACCCGTCCAGATGGAGATACGCCAGGGCAAACAGATGGCTCGGTTGACGCCGGGTCTGCTGGTACACCCGATCCAGCCGGTCCAGAAACAATGTGCGATTGGGAAGGCCGGTGAGCGCGTCGTGATACGTTTCTAGCGCCAGGCGCTGCTCAGCTTGCCGCTTCTCTTCGAGTAACCGCTTGCGATCGAGCGCCTGGGAGACAGCATGCCCAAGACGGCCCAGGCGGTCTTTCAGCAGATAGTCGGTGGCCCCCGCCCTCATACATTCCACCGCCATCTCCTCCCCGATGCAGCCCGACACGACAATAAACGGAATAGTGAGTCCCCGCTCTTGTAGGATCTGCAACGCGTGGTGCGCCGTGAATTGCGGCATGGAGAAATCGGACAGAATGAGATCCGGAGGATGGTCGAGTGCGCGAAGGTAGTCGGCTTTCGAATCGACATGGCGGAAGGTCAGCGCAAATCCTGCATCACGGAGCGCCTCGAGCATCAGCTCCGCATCATTCAACGAGTCTTCAAGCAGAAGAAGATTCAGGTGTGTAGGCATCGTCGTCTGCGGCAAGAGAAGACCGTGTCCACCCTCTGGATTATGCGAACGTCGACGGGGTTCATGTTAGCTCAGTATAGGATAAGTGCTGCCGCCGACCAATGAAATGTGAAGATTCGTGCGTCGAGGTGGGAGGGAGCAGAACGGACGCGCATGGGGAATCTTCACAGGCTCTTGGCAGCGCGATGATAGGGTCGAATCGAGAAGAGCATAGTGGCCTCGCAGGGAGGCGTATTGTAGGTGAGCAGCAAACGACGGCGCAAGGGCTACCGGCCGAGGCACTTCGTCGGATCAAACCAAAGGCCCGACACCTTTCGGCATCGAGCCTTTTAGCTTTCGATCTGCAACACTCCCACCGTTTCTTTCACAACGTTTCCGCTGTGCGTCTCACTTAGAGCACTCGATCAGCGAGTGGCATTAGCGGGGGACTGACTGCCCACAGACGGTGCAGTGATTGTGGTCTGTCACATCACCGTCTACGTTCCGTTCCGATTCGACTTTGAGATGTTCACAGAGTGGTGGAGGATCTTGCTGTTTCCACTTTGCTTGAAGGTCGATGGCTTGAGACTTGGTCATGCGACCTCGTCAAGAGTTTGCTCGAACCAACGATGCAGACAGGTTGGATTGAGACAATCCCACATGGGCAATGGGAGTGTTATCAGATCGTCGACGTAGAGGAATTGGAAGGGAGCGATATCGTAACCATGACATTGTGGGCAGACCATGCCCCAGTATTTCACTCGCGCCAGAAGGACGGGCCTCGGAAAGTCCCTAGTTGATGGGTGGAATGCTTACCTACCCCCTGTTCTCGCCACCATAATAGCCTGAAGCCGTTGGGAGTTCGGTCGTCCAGTTCATTCCTCCACCTCCGACAAGAGGTTACTCAGACTGCTGCCCCTGCTTCTTAACTGAAACCGTGTAGAGCCCGCAAGGACACCGCACCGAAAACGAGTGGCAGGTGGGATCGACAATCTCATCGATGTATTCGCGCGGGGTATTGCTGTCTGGGAACGCCAGATATTTAGCAATGATCAAATTCCGCTCACACCCTCGGCCGTGGATCACATGGGGAACATGCCCGTCCTTTTTCTTCATCCTCCGCACGGCCTAGCCCTCCTCTTCGGCTGGAGGCCCTTCAACTGTGATTATGTCGGCGGTTCCGAGTGAGAGGTCATGAAACGATCTAGGTCCTCTTTCGTGATCGCCCCATCAATCACAATTGTTTCCCCTGCGGTGTCTGCAATGGGAGCCTCCGATCCGTGCTGGGCGGCCCACGTAAAAAACTGCGTCAGGTTATCCCACGTCATTTCCATCGTTACTCCGGCGGCTCCAGTGGTCCGGCCCATTCACCCTCCAACAAATGATCCTTCATGAATGCGACCGGTTCATTCAGGCCGGCAAAATCAACGACGTGATCCCACACAGTCCCGCAATAGAAGAGGATGGATGAGTCAGTAGCATCTTTCCTGTACCAGTACCAACCCGTCTGCGTCGGCTTCTGAGTCGTCCAGGACAAGGGCATCTCGATTCCCTCAATGAGTGATTGCGGCGTGGGATCGGCTGGCACGCCTACTGCTGTTCTGCCTTGAATATCAGAGCCGTAAGGGTTTTGCGTCTAATCGTTGTCCGCATGCCAGACACACGAACCTACGTTCAATGCATGATTGATCGTCGACCCATTCATGTTGACAGTCCCTCACCGCGGTCGCTCTATCGGTCCAGCCCATCGATGGCCGTTAAGATCGAGCAAGGCGAAGTTTTCACCACTCGCCGTCAGGGGTTTGTTTCTATCGAGTCCCTGATGATACACACTCACGATGCGCTCGTCGCTTCCGTCGAGCTCACTGAACCAGTACCAGCCCTCCATCGTGGGGGCCCGCATCGTCCAGATCACTCCTCCCCCTTTTCTGTGCGATCGAACAGCTTCGATGCACGAATGGTGCGCAGGCGTTGAAAGTCTCGACTTAATCTTCCGACAATTCCGGGGACTTTCCGTCGATAAGAGCTTGACCTAATTTGATCCCATGGGTATCAGCGGCCTCTTCCGTGGCGTGGATGGTGTCGTCTGTATAGGGCTCCGCGGCGACAATCCCTTCCCGCTCAGAGGAAACCTTAATCTTCGACCTCCATTCGTCCTTCCCCGACAGTTGCAACGGGGTCGAGCTGATGGTGTATTCCCGATATTCGACAGACTTGCTCATACAGTTAGGCTTTCGCCTTCGGCCGCATGCCCTTCTTCTCTCGTGCGCGTCACGGCTTCTTGCTGTTCTGCCGGGACAGAATTCATTTCCGTTGTGAAAAGGAGGCTCGGGTGAAAGGTCACCACTCTGCGGGCCGAGATCATCACGACCTCGCCCGTGCGGGGATTCCGTCCTGTGCGAGGGCGCTTACGTCGAACTGTAAACTTGCCAAAGCCATAGATTGGTGCCGGAGACCGGGATCGAACCGGTACAGGCCTTTTAAGCCCGAGGGATTTTAAGTCCCTTGCGTCTGCCAATTTCGCCACTCCGGCAGCAGAGGCCGCACAGTGGCGGGACTTTAACATCGAGGTCTAGGTGGGTCAAGGTTGTGGCTGCCAGCACACACAGTCTGATACCAGGCTGTGTGTGCCACAGATTTGATCACTGAGCCAATCGATCCAGTTATGCCGCTTCAATCCGAGGTCTCTCATCCTCTGTATGACTAAGAGACTTACGGCGATCCATCGCTTCTTTCACGCCGGATTGGACGGCCCGACTCCATCGAGTCGTTTGCAATTGAGCTTTTTTTGCATAGCGACCGACATCACGCCGAGTGTCGGCTCCCGCTTTTGGCGCAAAGAGTAATCCAAGCCCGGCTCCGATCACCACCCCACCTGCCACCAACGCTGCGACCGTCGTGACCTTGCGTCTCTGGTCTGACATGGTGAACCTCCTCGAAACGGTTATAGAAATAATGTGATTGTCGGTACCCCGCGTACACCCATTCTCTTCAGCAGAAAGCGTGCCAGAGAAAAACCGTAACCATTTCCCAAAATTCGTCACAGCACGGTTCCATTGACGAACGCCGATCAATCTTTCGTTGCGTTTTCCTCACAGGTCACAACACAGTCGTGACAGAAATCCAACAGCCGAAAGCGGTAGGTCTCTCAAACTGGCTCTGAGCAACGGTTGGAATAGATCTTCTGTGAGCCATTCGCGCGCTTGCAATGATGAACACCCTCACCTATTATCAGCCAATACGCCACATGAGGCATTCATGACTTGGTTGCACGCGATCCCCTTCCCCAACATTAGCCCGGTCTTCTTTGAGCTGGGACCTCTACAATTTCGCTGGTATGGGCTGATGTATCTGATCGGACTGGCCTGCGCCTATCTCCTAATCAAACGTCGAGTGGAGTCGAGGGGCCTCGCCATATCGAAGGACCAGGTGTACAACATGGTCGTGTGGGCTGCATTCGGAGTGTTTATCGGTGGGCGGCTTGGCTATACACTCTTCTACAACTTTTCCTACTATATTCAGCATCCAGCTAGTATTGTGGCCGTCTGGGAAGGGGGCATGTCCTTCCACGGCGGCCTGCTCGGCGCCATCGTTGCCCTGGTTTGGTTCAGCCAACGGCAGGGTATTCCCACCTACCAGGTCGCAGACTTAGCAGCAGCCGTCACACCGATCGGGCTAGGGTTCGGACGAATCGGCAACTTCATCAATGGAGAGTTGTATGGCCGAGCCACCGATGTCGACTGGTGTATGGTATTTCCGAGTGGAGGGCCTGCCTGCCGCCATCCTTCGCAACTCTATGAGGCAGGGCTCGAAGGTGTGTTCCTATTTACCCTGGTATGGGTCATCTCTAAAACCACCCCGCCGCCCGGCACCCTCTTCTGGAGCTTTGTTACCGGGTATGGGGTCTGTCGGATGATCGTGGAATTCGTTCGTGAACCCGATGCCCACCTCGGTTTCATTCTCGGTTCTTTTTCGATGGGCCAACTCCTCTCCTTGCCCATGATCGTTGTGGGAATTATCATGCTCGCCATCGGCTATCAACGGCGGACCTTGGTTCAGGTAAAACCTCAGTAAGGCATCTCCTCATCGCTCAGTCCAACATGGTGTCCAAGTTCGTGAACCACTGTGTCTCGAACTTCGTGGATCACTTCAGCCTTCGTCCGGCAGAGGCGCAGGATTGGACCTCGATAGATGGAAATACGGGCGGGCAGCTCACCGGCAGGCTGAAAAAACGACGTCTCATCGATCGGAACGCCTTGATACAGACCCAGCAGATCGTCTTCTGATTCCAACGCAAGATCCTGCAGAACTTCAGATGAAGGTTCCTCTTCAACGACGATTGTCACCTCATGTGCTAGAGCAGCAAAGCGTGGAGGCAATTCGGCCAGCGCCTCTTGGATCCAGACATCAAATTCTTCCTCGGACACAATCATTGGGCGAGCCCTGCATTGTTTCTAGCCGAATAGGGTGAGCACTCTTCTCTAAATATCAACGGCCACACCTGGCCGCAAAAAGATAAGCTGGAACGAGAGGGACGATAACCCTAAAGCACGTTCGACAGCTCGCAAATACATCTCCGTTTGGGGCCGGTAGCGATCTGCTCTGATCTGTACATCCTCAGCCACCACCTCGTCTGTCTTATAGTCGGCAATCCAGATCCGATCGTCAAGGCGGTAAATCAGGTCAATGACCCCTTCCATCATCTGCTCCTCGCCCACAGACATGACAAACGGGACCTCTCGCCCGAGTACCGTCGCACGCTGCAACGTTTTGTACGGCTCGGAGGAGAGAAACCTCTCGAAGAGCCTCGTGAGATTCTCCGTAATATCAGGGATCAATTGAGAATGATCCTGTGCCACAGAATGGCGAATGGTCTGCATGATGACAGCATTAATTTCAACACCAGGCCTCGCAAAATCCCACTGTTCGAGCACCGCATGGGCACAGACTCCGATAAGCCGAGCCAGATCGGCATTACTCCCTTTCACAATGCGCGGGAGAGCGGCCTCGGACCTGATTCCTGCGAGGCTCGAAGGGGTCAGCCCTCGCGGCGTCGTTCGACGCTGCTCCCACTCAATCTGCCGAGCGTGGCGGCGAATGAGAATCGGACCAAGGGCCGGTCTCGGGGCCATCGTGGATTGGGATTCTTGTCGGCGCCGTCTCGCTACCACCGTGGCCGGCGTGATGACACGAGTGAGGCGGCTTGTTCCGATGCAGATCTGGTCGGACGTCGAAGAAGCCGCCTCCTCTACAATCGCTTCTCCGAGCAGAGCAAGAGCCGTGTCATGTCCAGGCTTGGTGGTCTGCCCACCGGACAGGACCAGCAGATCGCGCGCGCGCGTCATGCCGACATACAGGAGCCGCCGCTGCTCCGCTTCTTCCCGCGCCGCCATCTTCATATCCGCGCGCACAGCTCCAAGGTTCGAGCGTCCTCCCATCTGTAGGCTATAACACTGGCTCGACCAATCATGATGGATGGAGGGTCCCTTGCGAAGATTCTTGGACCCCTGGTGCAGGCCGGGAAGAATGACCACAGGAAATTCCAATCCTTTGGCCTTATGGATGGTCAATACGCGGACGGCGTCCAGTGATTCTTCGGCTAAGGCGCTTTCTGCCTCATCCGGCTGTTCCGATACCCTGGTCATCATGAGATCGACGAACCCGGGTAACGTGAGATGAGGACGATCGGCAAGTGTCTCGGCCATATCCCTTATCTTCCGCAGATTGGCCACGGCTTGCTCGCCATGGAGCGATGCCGCTGCCAACTCTAGAACTGGCAATTGCTCAAAGATCAGATTGATGGCGTCAGGCACAGGTCGCAAGGGAGCAAGTTGGTGCAGCTCGGCCAAGCGCTCATAGAGCCGCTTCACCATTCCTGCCTGTGGATGGTTCCAGGCAGACAGCCGTTCCCGTTGCTGGTAGTCCAACCCCTCGATCTGCTGGAGGGCCAGTAGGTCCCGATCCGTCATGCCGCCCACGGGTGAACGCAAAATTCCGACCAGCGCAATCGTATCGTACGGGTTGTCGACGACCCGGAGGAGATTGACCAAATCGATAATTTCCTGCCGCCGATAAAAATGCTTTTCCCCGTCAGTGATATACGCGATGTCGTAGCGGCGAAGGGCATCGAGATAGACCTGGGCCTGGGTCAACTTTCTGAAGATCAGGGCAATGTGGCCCGGTTGGAGGGGGCCTTCGCGTCGATCGCGATCCGTAACCGTCGTACCGGCAAGAAGCTCCTCCTTCAGCCAGCGCGCCAGAGCTTCCGCCTCCGCCCTGGTCGCAGTCTGCACATCGAACTCCTCGTCGTCCTCTCCCGGCGTGACAAGGCGAAGCTGCGCCCCGGAAACCGAAACCTCTGGCTTTCGTTGGGGCCTGGCGACCAGCCGTTCATTGGCTGGCTGAACATGCTCTATCGGTTGGAAGAGGCGATCGAAGACATTGTTGACGACGTCGAGCACGGCCCCGGCGCTGCGAAAGTTCGTCACCAGGGAATAGACGCCTCCACCACCCGCTCGAATTTTCTCCACCACTCGTTCGAAGGCTTCGATGTCGGCTCGGCGAAAGGCATAGATCGATTGCTTGGGATCCCCCACGATAAACAATTTTCCCGGTTCCAAGTCCACGTCATGCCACGCGGTCTGATGGCTACCCGCCCGTTCACCGAGGTAGAGGATGATCTCGTACTGCACCGGATCGGTATCCTGAAACTCATCGACCAGGATCGCCCGATAGGTCTGTTTGATCCGAGCGCGGACGGCAGGATGATCACGCAAGAGCACTTTAGCCCTTGCCAACAACCCATCGAATGCAATCCATCCGGAGGTGAGAAACCCATGATGGACCTGATCGAGGAAGGGTCGTACGAGTGCCACCACTTCCTGAAAGTATGACTGGTCGACCGTGAGGAGTTGTTGGGCGAGTCCGATGATGGAGGCTGCCTCTTGGAACGCAGCCTCATCCCATCCAACAGGCGCCTTTCCCAGATCTTTTTCTAAGACAGTCCGTTCATCCTGAGAAATCTGAGCGAGCCCCAGCGGCCCTTCCTCCAACAAGAGTGCCAGCGACTGCACTGCAGCGGCGAGCATCTGTTCCGCCTTCCGCCGCTTCGGTCGATCCTGTGCAGCAAGGAGAGTGGTGGCACGGCCATGCGTGGCCGTGATCCAGTCACGCAAGGCCCCCTCCAGGGAGAGGGATTGGCACTGACGCTCCAGCTCATCGAGGTCTACAAAATCCCCGGCGAGGGCAACAGTAAACTTCTGGAGATCCTCAAGGGTGGTCCCAGCCAGGACTCGTCGCCATCGATCATGTTGCGGTCCGGCTGATCCAAGCTCATCGTCCAGCCAACGGTCCCACTGAGAGTGAAATAGTTCTTTGAAGCGTGACCCGTCATCCTCTTGAAATGATGGATCAAGTTCAGACTCCAGTGGATGGAGGCGCAAGAGGTGTGCAGCAAAACTATGCAAGGTGCCGATCTGGGATTTTTCCATCTGCTCAAGCGCCGTCCTGGCCCGTTCATTCACTTGTTCAGCTGAAAGATGGTAACGGGTACTGAAAGTGGCGATCAGGTCATCGGCCTGTTCGGTCAGGCGAAGGAGCTGCGCGCGGAGCCGCTGCTTCATTTCTGTTGCGGCTTTATTTGTGAAGGTGAGGGCCACGATCTCCGTAATGGCCAAGGGGTTTGGCTCTCTCAGCAGGAGGTTGAGGATACGATTGACCAGGATCGTGGTCTTGCCGGTCCCGGCTCCCGCAACCACCACGACATTGCGGTCCCAGGTGGTCTCCGCCAGGAGCCGATCCTGGGAGTCCGCGAGTGTCAGTCCATCACTCATCATGTACTTTCTGTTTTCTCAACTTGCGTAAGGCTCGGGCCTGGGGAGATCGGTACGAGCGCCACCAGGCCATCGCATCGTGGCGCCGGCAGGCACCGGAAAACTCGCAGTAGTCGCAATAGCCATCGGGGAGAATGAAAAACTCTCTGCGCGCGATGCCTTGGAGCAACGTGGAGAGCGTCTGTCGGATCATGTCACCGGTGTGGCCGGTCCAGAGACCCGCGTCGAATGTCGAGCGAGAGATCGGCTGCTTCCACTGTGGGGCGAGGAAGAGCAATTGGACATCGGTTGGGGCAGGCAGCGATGGCAGCGTCATGCGGGCATAGAGTGGTGGTTGCAGTCGAAATCCGCGCACGGCTGACAGTGCAAGGTTGCGATCCACGGCGGTGATCTCATTCCCCTGCTTAAATTTATAGTCTACGATACGGAGCGCTGGAGGCTCAGCGCGATAATCGACACGGTCCAAGGTGCCATGAATCTTCAGGGACATCGATGACGCATCGGACTCCAGCGGGACAATTCCTTGGGCGGCCGCCTCAAACGCAACCGGGCGGAATCCGCTTGCCAGATACTCCGCCTGGTCGGAACCGACGGCGGCCGTGACCAACTCTGTCACCTGTTCGCAAGCCAAGATCCAGAGCAGGACGTGCCCCGTCCCCTGGCTTGCAGCATGGGCAGCAAACGTATCGGTCACTGCCTCCTGCACCATGGATTGCACCGTGGTCTCAGTGAGCGAGTCATCCGGCCACTGGAGCAGCACCAACCGCTCGTAGCTCAGCCGAAGCGATTCATGCACAAGTGTCCCAAGCGTTAAGGGAAGCAGATGCCTGTGCTGGAGCCGTCGCACAGGCTCCAGCCGAAGAATTTTTCCTGCAAAATACTGAAAGGGACAGGTCGCATACCGTTCTAATGCTGTGGGCGAGAAGCTCCGTTCCGCGGCCACCGGTGACACAGATGTTTGTGCGCCAACCATGCCGTCGAACGGACCAAGCTCGGGAGATTCTCGCTCAATGGTTTTCAGTGTGGCGAGGCCCTGTTCAAACAGTGGCCAGTCCCGTCCCAACGCATCGAGTACAGGTCGCGTATCGTAGCCCTGCAACAGGCAACCCAAGGCCAATTCCTCTGCCGGTAACAGATCTTGAATCGAGGGCTGTTCGCTGATCCGTTGGGTCAGCCGTCGAGGGACTGTCTCTTCCGGCTTCCCAAGGAATCGCGAATCACGCATCGCCATAGCGATAAAGCTGGACGGCGCCATGACGCGTCCTGCTTCATCGGCACGTTGGTACGACAGATATAGTCGATTGCTTGCCGAGCGGCTGAGGAGTTCAAACAATAGCAACTCCTCTTCATGCCCGGCTAACTTCTCATCGATCTTGTAGCCCAGAGTCGATTCCAATACGACGCGTTGACGGTCGCGCAGAAAAGGATCTTCTCGCACGTATCGTGGAAAAACTTTTTCGTTCATGCCGATCAGGAAAAGCGCTCGAACGGTCATGCCTCGGGCTGTCATGGCGTCCATCACCTGAACACCCTGATGCCGACTCTCTTCGATGGGAATGCTGGTTTCCTCCAAAACACGCCGGAACAGCTCGGCCCACTCCTCCCAAAGAATATCCCCGCCGAGCGGGTCCAGCTGTTCTAACCGGGCCAGAGCAGACCGAATCAGTGAGCCGACCTGGGTAAGATCAGCCGATTCTGGCGACCCAGTCGATGATAGGTCGGACAGCCCAGGCGCATGAATATGGGATTGTGCCAGTTGGAGAAATGCTTCGGTCAAGGCCCCGATCGATCCTTGCGCAGGGAGAGCCCGGCAATCATGAATCAACCGTGACACCACCGCCCACAAGTATGTCAGCTGTGAGGTGTCATACGACCCGACCCGTCTTTCGTTACCTTTGCCAAGTTCCATTTCTGCATCCCGTAGAATCGACGAACTCGCAGGCGCTGCGACACGTTTCCATTCCGCCTCCCCTTTCGTAATACCCAAGGTGTAGACCAGGGAGCGCCAGATATCAGACCGAAGATTCGCCCCGGCTGAGCCGACACCTTGGGCGCGATAGAAGGGCGACGTGACCACATCCAGCATGGCGACACGATCGAAGTCATTCAGTGGGAGTGCGGCGAGGCGCAAGAGGGTTTTGACCAGGGGTTCGCGCGCCAGCGGCCGTCCAGCCGTTGACGTGAAGGGCACTAGATGATGATCGAACACCGATTGCAACCGAGCCTGGTAGGGCTCCAACGTACGGGCCACTACTCCGATCTCGTCAACTCGATAGCCATTCACCTCGACCAGGGTCAGGATTTCACGGCAGACCGTCGCCAATTCCTCTTCGACCCCGATCACGTTCTTGACTGAGAGTTCGACCAGTTCCGATGTTGCGGTGCGGTCCCCCTCCCCGCTCAAATCCTCATGGGTGCTTGCCAGCGGAAGGAGATGACGTTCGAAGAATTGGCGGGCAAAGAAGAAGGCCGGGCGGTCTTGCAGAGGAAAGTATAATGTAGTCGGCGCGATGTGGGTCACCGATTCGAAGAATGAAAGTTGAACCTGTGAGAGATCGTAGAACCCATAGTAAAACACGTGGTGCAGCCCCTTGAGGAATGGGGAGACAGAGAGATCTTGACCAAGTGTGGAAGCCAAATCATCCGGAGAACCGACGCCGAGCGAGCGACCGGCTTCTAAGGCAGCCGCATGCAGGGTGAATAGGGAACGGAGCCAGGTTCGATCTTCCTCCTCGAACACTCCTTCCGTCAGGGCCTTCAATGCCGTCGTTGGTGCGACGACCGCATCTTTTAAATCGCGTACAGTCGCCCACAAGCCCTTCCAGGTCCCTGGTGAAGCAGGGAGGCGCGTGAGAGGTTCGAGCCCTGAAAGCTTACGCCGGATGATCTGCCGCACCAATTGCTCGAAGAAGAAATCGTCGACCAGTGTCAGGGTTGATTCGGGACCAGCCTCAGAAATCGATGCAAGATCACCCCGCAGACGAAGGGCCAGTTGGTGGAATGTCAGGAAGTGGATATTGAGGAAGGCCCTCGGCTCGTGCCGGGTGAGTACTTGTTTGAGATGCTCGACCAGGGAAGCCGAGGGAACAATGACGGCGAGCGGAGTAAAGGGATCGCCGATCTTAGAGGACCGAATGTCCTCGATCAGGGCACGATCAAGAGCTCGATGAAAAGGCCCGGTGACGATGCGAAGCATCTAATTTCGAATGTTGAACGACAGACAATTCACCCTTCAACATTCATAATTCAACATTGCAGAGCCTAGCCTGTTTCCGGCCCCATCAGCTCGCCGTTACAATCCATACAGCCCCAGTCACCATCGATGAATCCCATCGGGTCGCCGCACATCGGGCACTCGGGCGGAGGCCCCTTGTCGATGATAAGAAGCTCGGGTAGTTCGAAACCGTCGTCATCGGCCATGGAGCACCCCTTCTTTTCTACTCACGCGGTTTCATTTTGAGCAACAGGGCCTTCTCGGCACTCTCTCTGCTCGGCACACCGACGAACGTCAGCCGCCCATCGATAATAGTCGCCGGCACTGCCCTCACCGAATGCCGATCGGCGAGGCTCCGTCCATCTTCCGTGGTGATATCCACCTCGCGATAGCTGAAGCTGTACTTCACCCGCAATTGTTTCCACAGACTCTTCGCCGACGGACAGGCCCCACAGCTCGGCGAAACTAACAGCAAAATGTTTGGCACCGACTCCCTCCATTAGCTGTGCGATCTTAACACCCGCTTGATTGGGGCGGCAAGCGAAGGGACGTGGGGGTGATGGCCTGCAGATGGTCTTGCAAGCTGACTGCCAGCATGATACCGTGCCAAGATTCTAACGCTAGGGGCAATCCCTTTCTCGTATAATTTTGTGCGTGAAAGGACAGTATCAAATTCATATCGACGTCACGGACGTCGCTCGACTTGAGAATAAGGGGGCCAACCCCCTCGTCTGCCCTGGGCAGGCGCTCTGCAAGTCTTGAGGGGAGGTGAAGGCATGGGAGTGGTTTCGATCAAGGAATTGTTAGAGGCGGGTGTCCATTTCGGACACCAGACGAACCGCTGGAACCCAAAGATGAAGAAGTTCCTCTTTGGAGAACGTAACGGCATCTACATCATCGACCTTCAGCAAACATTGGCTCGCATGGAGCAGGCCTATGCCTTCGTCCGCGACACCGTCGCCGCCGGCCAAACGGTGCTGTTTGTCGGAACCAAACGACAGGCCGCCGAAATTCTTCAAGAGGAAGCCGTGCGCGCCAATATGTTCTTCGTGAATCAACGCTGGCTCGGTGGGATGCTCACGAACTTCCAGACCATCCGGAAGAGCATCGATAAGATGAAGAAGATGGAGACCAAGCTGGCGGACCCCAGCCAATACGGTCTGAAGAAAAAAGAAATTATGAAAATGCAGAAAGAGATCGTCAAACTTCAGAAGTATCTGAGCGGCATCAAGGACATGCGAGGCGTACCAGGAGCCGTCTTCGTCCTCGACACCCGCATCGAACACCTTGCCGTACAGGAAGCGAAGCGGTTGGAGATTCCGATGATCGCGATCCTGGACTCGAACTGCGACCCGGACCATATCACCTACCCGATCCCTGGAAACGACGACGCCATTCGTTCCATCAAGCTCATCACGTCTCGCATTGCCGACGCCTGCATTGAAGGCGCCCATTTACGGACACAACGAGAAGAAGCAGATTTCAAACCCGTTCCCGCAGCGGGAGACAAGGTCGCGGGCATCAGCTTCGCCAGCACGCCGGCTTCATAACGCCCGTCGTTGCATGCGTCAGTTAGCACATTCACTGTTTACCCAAAAGGATCGTCACGTATGGCTGGATCAAGTCAGCTGGTCAAAGAACTGAGGGAGAAAACCGGCGCCGGCATCCTCGATTGCCAGAAAGCGCTCACCGAGAATGGCGACGATATGGAGAAGGCCTTCGATTACCTGCGCCAAAAGGGCTTGGCCGCTGCGCTCAAAAAATCAGGCCGCGAGACCAACCAAGGCCTCGTGCACGCCTATATCCACATGGGCGGGAAAATCGGTGTGCTGATCGAGGTCAACTGTGAAACCGACTTCGTCGCCCGGAACGAAGAGTTTAAATCCTTCGTCAATGACTTGGCCCTCCAAGTTGCGGCTGGAAAACCCTCTTACGTTAAACGGGAAGAGATTCCCGCCGAGCTTATCGCAAAAGAGCGATCGATTTATGAGGGACAGGCCAAAGAAATGGGTAAGCCCCCAGCGGCTTGGCCAAAGATCGTCGAAGGCAAGCTGGAGAAGTTCTTCCAGGAGAGCTGCCTCATCGAACAAACCTTCGTCAAAGACACCGCCGTCACGATCAAAGATCTTCTGGCGTTGAAGATTTCAAAAATCGGCGAAAACATGAACATCCGCCGCTTCACCCGGTATCAATTAGGCGAAGCATGAGCTCTGCCAACTATCGGCGCATCCTCCTCAAAGTCAGCGGAGAGATGTTAGCTGGTGAGCAGGGCTACGGCATTCAACCCTCCATCCTTGAAGGCCTTGCTTCGGAAATCGCCTCCGTCGTGGCCCTAGACATCGAAGTGGCTGTGGTCATTGGCGGCGGCAATATTTTCCGCGGGATTGCCGCAAGTGCGTCCGGTATGGAACGCGCCTCCGCCGACTATATGGGGATGCTCGCGACCGTCCTTAATGCCTTAGCCCTGCAAAATGCACTCGAGCGCACCGGCACTATGACGCGAGTCCAGTCCGCAATTGAAATGCGCCAACTGGCGGAGGGATATATCCGTCGACGAGCCATTCGCCATCTTGAGAAAAAACGCGTGGTCATTTTCGCCGGCGGCACAGGGAACCCCTACTTCTCGACCGATACCGCAGCGGC
Source organism: Nitrospiraceae bacterium (assembly GCA_014379455.1). Classification (GTDB taxonomy): domain Bacteria; phylum Nitrospirota; class Nitrospiria; order Nitrospirales; family Nitrospiraceae; genus Palsa-1315. Next base: position 16,329 of record JACMLT010000160.1, on the reverse strand, counting down.
GCTCAGAGCGATGGAGATTGGAGCGCAGGTCATCATGAAAGGGACAAAGGTCGACGGCATCTACGACGCCGACCCTGTCAAAAACCCTTCTGCCAAGAAATACCAGACGATTTCCTTTCTCTCGATCTTGAATCAAGATTTAAAAGTGATGGATGCCACGGCCATCAGCCTCTGCATGGACAACAACCTTCCGCTTATCGTATTCAACTTGAAGGAGCAAGGTAACTTCAAACGCGTCGCCACCGGCGAAGCGATCGGAACCGTTGTCACCCCCGATCGCCGCTAACTTTCTGGGGAGTCTCTCATGTCCAACCCTGCTGCGATAGGCCAAAAAAACACGGAAAAGATGGAGTCTGCCCTGGAACATCTCAAGCGAGATTTGGCAGGCTTACGGACAGGGCGAGCATCGGTCGCCCTCTTCGACGGCGTTCGGGTCGATTACTATGGCACGATGACCCCGCTAAAGCAGGTGGCGAGTATTTCTACGCCAGAAGCTCGCCTCATCACGATCCAGCCTTGGGAGCCGTCTCTGATCAAGGAAATTGAAAAATCCCTGGCGGGGTCCGGCCTTGGCATCACACCCTCTAACGATGGAAAGATCATTCGCGTACCCCTTCCCCCGCTCACCGAAGAACGGCGCAAGGAACTCAGCAAGATCTGCAAGAAACATGGCGAAGATACGAAAGTCGTGATACGTGGGTTCCGGCGAGATGCCAACGAAGAGTTGAAGAAACTGCAAAAGGATGCCAAGTTAACGGAGGACGAGCTCCGGAAATCTGAAATCGATACCCAGAAACTCACCGACCAATACATTCAAAAAATCGACGACGTGGTGAAGAAAAAAGAACAAGAAATTATGGAAGTGTGACCGCAATTTCGACCTTGCTACCCACTTACGCCACCATCAATCTCACGGCCCTTGCCCATAACCTCTCTTGCATCAAGCGATACCTATCTCCAGGCTGCCAGGTCATGGCGATCGTCAAAGCCAATGCCTACGGACATGGAGCGGTGGAGACCGCGCAGGCCCTGGCTCGCCAAGGGATCGAGCGGTTTGCCGTGGCTTCGCTCGACGAAGGCATCGCGCTCCGCCAAGCCGGTCTCTCAACCTCTATCGTCGTTCTCGGAGCCCTCTTCGAGGAACAGACATTGGACCTGGTTGCTCACCAACTCACACCGGTCGTCAGCGATGCACACATCCTTCCCGTATTAGCCAAGGCCGCTCAGTCACATCCAGTCCCTTATCCGATTCATCTCAAGGTCGAAACCGGAATGGGACGCCTAGGGTTTTCACCCGATGAGCTGCGCTCACTTTTCGACAGCCGGCTCTTGCGAAGTCCCCTGCAAGTCGAAGGCTTGATGACCCATCTTGCCGATGCAGACGGAAAAGACAGCAGCGTTACGGAACGACAACTTGAAGCATTTGGGGCGGTACTGGAACAGATCCAACAACGTGGTGTCACGCTCCCATTGGTACATACGGCAAACACTGCTGCCATCGTCAGGTTTCCCAACGCGCATTTTTCACTTGTGCGCCCCGGCATCATGCTCTACGGGTATCACACGCTTCCGGACACAGTCCCCGCTCCCGATCTCAGACCTGTGCTCTCACTACGCACGACGGTGGTGCAACTACGAACCATTCCACAAGGGGGAACCGTCAGCTACAACGGCACATTCGTCGCGACAAGACCGACGCGTATCGCCGTGCTGCCGATCGGCTACGCCGACGGCTATAGTCGGCGGCTCTCCCATCGCGGATTGGTCTTGATTCAGGGCCGCCGCGCACCGATCGTTGGATTGGTCTGCATGGATATGATCATGGTGGATGTCACCGACCTTGCGCCGGTACAAATCGGTGATTCCGTCACGCTGATCGGCCAGCAGGGAGAGGAATCAATCTGGGCTGATGAAGTGGCCGACTGGATCGGCACAATCCCGTATGAAATCCTGTGCGGGATCGGCTCCCGCGTTCCGCGGCTTTATGAGTCTGCTGCGCGAGAGGAACGAGACGAGTAGGAAAAATGCAACCACGGATAGCCTCACTGTAGCCCACAGGCTGTTCAAAAAGTCCGCTCAACAAGGCCGCAGCGAGCAAAGAAGCGAGGCGTACGCTTCAGTACGCTGAGCCTCTGAGCGATGCGAGAACGATGCTGGCGACATTTTTCAACAGCCTGCTAATACACCATTCGAATCGACGCATTACCAAGATACAGTGTCGTCTGGTAGGTTCCATCAACCGTCGGGTTGCGATTACCCAGCACCGTACGATCCTCGTAGAGCCCTGCCTGAAGCGAGAGATCGAGCCCTATGGCCTTGGGTTTCAGCGAGCCAATGCCGAGATCTCCACATCGCATCAAACCAAGAAACGATCCCTCCTCCTTGCACAACAATCCCACTCCTCCTCCCACGATATGCAGATCCCACGAGGGGATACCTGGATCAAAGGTTAGATCAGGCATTTGATTTTGCTGGTTGGTATAGCCGGCTCGCAGCGCCACTTCCCAATGAGGAAGAGACTCCAGTACCAGCCACTTGTACTCACTGCCGATCATCACCGCATAGGTACTCTTCCAATTCTGCGGCTGCGCAATCGTCGCACCATTGCCCAACGTGATATCGAGGTTCCGAACAGACTTCCACCCCACATAGTCGACATCCATTTCCAACTTCCATTCTCGCTCTTTCGTTCGAACAGGCCAAATCGCAATGGCGCCTGTGATCACTTGCGGCAAAACGAGTGTCGCGTTGGCGTCGGACACTTTGGCGCCATTCGCCAATAACGCGCCGCTCAGATGCAACGTCGCTTGACTGCGGTAGACGATCCCGATGTTCGCCAACGGCTTCCCGTGCGCATTGCGCAAGGCCGTATAGAGCAGACTGGCATTGAAACCGGCCGCGGTGTCTTTTCCATTGAGTTCGGTTTTTACCCCGGCAGCAGGAATCGCATGTCGCTCAACCTGGCCCTCGCCAATGACATTGCTGAACGTATAGATATCCGCACCCAGCCCAAGAGCAAGGTCCTCCGTCACCTTGTAGGCCAGGGTCGGCTTGATATCCAAAAGCGGCAACGTACTAAACGTCGTTGCGGTCCTAAACGGCCCATCGTTCGGCCACCGTGTCATAGAACCGAAGGGCACAGTCAGGCCAACTCCCACAGAAAGATCTCCCAGCGCCGTCACCCCAAGACTCTTTAAGTTCGCGGTGATGTATGTATGCCCTGGAGGGGGCCATGCCGCACTCCCGTTTCGGTCACCACGAGCCGTTGCGCCTGTCACACTCGTAAAATTCGTCGACCCACCTGACGCGAGCGCCCCTGCCATCACTTGAATACCCTGCAACTGCGTTATCCCAGCTGGATTGTAATGCAGAGCTGACGGGTCATCGGCTTGGGCTGAAAAAGCATTACTCATCGCAGACGCGGCGGCTCCCTGTCCTTGAATACGAGGCACCTGCGATGAGGCCACCTCAGGAAAGCCAGCCACACAAAGGCCAACCGCGCATATCCATAGCATCCATATCCTTCGCAGCAATCCCGTCCTGTTCCAACATCTATCCCACTCGCTTGTCATCCTATTCCTCCTTCTCTCATTCACCCAGGCCTGCTCGACTCCTCCGAAGACCTCAATGACAATGGATCTATCGGTCGAAACCAATAATCTGCGACTCGCTCTAGTTCGTCAATATCGAACGGCTTCAGTAAATAGGCCTGCGCGCCCATGCCGATCGCGCGAACTGCCGACTCTTTAGCGTCCGACCTCGCAACCATCACAATCGGGATGTGCTGATCTGACTTCCGAATTTGGAGCAGCACGGCCAGTCCATCCATGGAGGAAACGCCACTACTCAAAATCAGACCTCCGAACATCCCGGTCTGCACGGCTTCCAACACTCGAACTCCATCAACCTCCAACTGGACTCGATACCCCATAGCCCGCAAACGATCTTGTACGAGTTGACGACTATCCTGATCGTTCTCGACCACCAGAATGCAGGGTGCGTCAGCCGATGCGAGGCTAGGCAGCAACTCCATCGTGGAAAACAATGGAATCGTGAAATACAGTTCCGCCCCCCGCCCCGGCTCACTTCGCGCGGCGATCGTCCCACCTTGTAACTCAACCAACGTCCGCACAATTGATAGACCTAACCCCAGCCCTTTTATTCCGCTACGGACCTGCTTGACTCGAAAGAATGGGTCGAATATTTGATCGAGGAACTCTGGCGCGATACCAGGCCCGGTATCGCGCACGGAGACCCCGGCAAATGTCTGGCTCTCCTGCCTCACCGTCACCGTAATGCTGCCACCCTCCGGGGTAAACTTCACTGCATTTTGGACCAGATTTATGATGATCTGGATCAGGCGATCGCGATCCGCCCAGACCACCAGGAGCATAGGAGGACCGGTTGCCTCCAATGTCTGCCGCTTGGCCTGGGCCAGCAGACGTAATTGCTCTACCGCGTCCACCACACAGTCCCCCAGGTCGATCTCGCCAGGAACAAGGTCCAGCCGCCCGGACTGAATTTTTGTGCGATCCAACAAGTCTTCAATCATATGGATCAGTCGGTTTGAATTATCGAGCATCCGCGCCAAATAGCGCTGCTGTTTTGGATTGAGCGGGCCGGTGAGTCCATCGAGCAAGTTCTGCAAAAACCCCTTAATCGAAGTCAACGGTGTCTTGAGCTCGTGGGACACATGCGAAAGAAACTGCGACCGCAAGCGATCCGCCTGCTCCAGCTCAGCCGTACGTTCACGTACTTTGGCTTCGAGTCCCACATTCAGCCCTTCAATTTGCTCATATGCGGAGGCGTTATCCAGAGCGATCGCAACTTGATGGGCGACCGTCATCATCAAATCAAGATCGTCCTGCGTCATACTATGTGCCTGCAGCCGATCTACCGTCAGGCTTCCAAGAATCCGGTCTTTAATTTTTAACGGAACGGCGATCCATGCCTTGGCCTGCGTCAGCAAGGCGAGCTGTTGGTTCAGCGGATGAATACGATCCCACACCGTCTGCACATCCCCCACTAACAATGGCTGGCCCTGCATCAACACTAGTCCTTCCGGACTTAGAGGATCGGTCACAGGAATCTCACGAGTTCGCACAAATGCCTGAATTTCAGGTGATACGCCGAGGATCCGCGCATCCTTAATGACCTGACGGGACGGATCGTAGAACGAAATCATCGCCCGGTCGTACTGGAGATCGCTGGTCAGAGCTTCTAACACTTTCTGCAACAATCCCTCTCGATCCAGCGTCGAGCTGAACAACAATCCGGCTCGGTGAAGGGCGGTCAGCTGGGCCACTTTTTGTCGCAGCTCAACGCGCGTCAACTCCTGCTCCAGATACGCTTCTCGCAATTCCTCATGCCGCGACTCCACGAAGGTAATCTGCTCCTGAATCAATGCCTCGCGTTGCTGGCTTTCCACGCGAAGATGTCGATTGGTCAAGATGCTTGCCACAAGTATCGGGATCAGTCCAAGAAGAATGATTTCACCCCAGCTGGCCGATGGATTCATCACGCGGAATCCAGCGGCCAACGTCAGGCCGGTGAGCGCGCCGAAAAATAGCCACCTCACATTTCGCCGCGACGGTAGGGTGTCGGCGTTCTGCTTGAGTGAACTATCCTCAACCTCCGCATGCAAAGGCACTCCATCCGACCCACCCTGCGGCAGCGGCTGCCCTCTCGGCCCTTCCACCACCTGCCGAACCGTATGGCGCCATAGGCCTTGTCCCTTGACTGGCCATCGAATGGCCCATTGGCACCATTCTTCGTCATTCGCAATACAGGAAAGGTCGGTCAGAGTGGCGGGTGGCAGTCGATGAACGCGAACCGGCACCGCAGCCATAATGCCTTGAGCAGCCTGACACATCAGCTGTGCGCACCGCCTTCGGTACGGGCCAAACTGACACAGCGTGCGAGTGGAAAACTTCATCGCCAGGGTCGCGGAGATCGGCGTCACCTCGACGACTCGAAACTCGACCGAACCGGACGCGAACTTATTCCCGAAATATGGAAACATGCCGTAAATCTGCGCCAGCGAAAACGGGCGGGCCAGTACCTGCATGATCGAAGACGCCTTCTCCATGCCCGCTCGAAACACAAATTGCGGATCGCCGGATATGCGTTCACAAAACTCATACAAATAGGCGGTGAATTCATACGAGTAGCTATTCCAGGCATTCTTTAGAAACTCCGGCGTCACATGGTAAGCCGAATCTTTTATGCGCTGATTCAGAAGACGACAGAGGTCCTCGACTGCCTGACTGCCGGCTGAGGATCCCCGCTCACGAGCGATAGACTGCTCCAGATAGACGACGGCAGCTTTAATACTCATCCCGCTCAGATCTCTGATCCTGTGCCCCTGCTCATCCAATCCGAACGGACGGAATTCCATCACCTCCCGCTCAAGAATCGTGCAGTCCTTCGGCAAGAGTTGGATTTCCTCGTGAAGGCGATTCACACTCTCTCCCTTATGCCGATCTTCATGTGTGACTCGTCACGATAGGGGAAAGTGGGGTGGGCGCTGGGAGGATACCACGTAGCAACCCTATCCGAACTGGTTTAGGTAGGACACCGTACAAAATCACGCCTGAGAAAAGAGGGCCGGCCGTGCTCGGCGACGTGCCCTACTGCTTGATCGATCGCTTGAGCTTCTTCTCGACGCTCGCCACTTTACTCTGCAAACGCCCGGCGTGGCCTTTCCGATAGTCGACTTTGATCGTGCAAGAAATGCGGCCGCAATCTTTCTTCATCCGCTCATAGCATTGTTTGACGACGGCCAATACCTCATCCCACTCCCCTTCGAGGACCGTCCCCATCGGATTCAGCCGGTAGTCCACTCCGCTCGTATCAATAATGTCGAGCGAGCGGGCCACATACTTGCCCACGCTCTCTCCCTTGCCTAACGGCGACATACTGAATTCCAATAACACCATAGCGCTCCCCTCTCTGCTTTTCGCCTAACGTGTTACGTCTTTACCCCTTACGCCTGGCCCGCGACGCCTGGAGACACCGTCAGCTTCGCTCGTTCATCCAGCCAGACCTTTGGATACTGGACCTTTCCCAATAAACGAAATCCATCCAGCGCCTCACGCAGCACGGCCCGACGCTTTTCAAAGTCCGGCTCAGTCGCTTTGGTCTGCGCACGAAGGTCTCCCAGCCACTCCACAAACGCGGCAAATTCTTCACCGAAAATCTTCTCCATGTCTTCCTTCATAAAGCCTGACAACGCTGGAGCGACCCCGCTCGTGCTGATGGCTACACGCAGATGCCCGCTGGCGACGACCGCGGGCATCGTCGCTGTGGAGAATTCCGGCTGATCGACCGACCAGACTACGCACTTCTTCTCACGCGCCTTCTCGAACAGCGATCGGGAAAAATCACGGTCCCCCCGAACCATGTTGAGCACCAAAATCGCATGTTCCAAATCGGCCTCGCGAAAATGTCGCCCGCGGTGCACGACTTTCGCTGACGCGGCCATGTCTTTGAGTAAGTCGTGTAACGTCGGCGCCACCACGGTCACTTTCGCCCCAGCCTCCAACAACCGCTGGGTCTTTTCCGCGGCCTCCTCGTCTCCCCCGAGCACAAGCACCGGGTACCCTTTCACATCGAGTGACATAGGAAATCCAGAATTTGCAGCCATGAAGGTTCCTCCCTATTCAAGAGCGGGGCGTATCATACAACACCCTGTTTTCTGGCGTAAACCACGCCCTCTCCTCTTTCTGCCAATTCCAGATATGACACACACTCAGATTTGTCCGTCGTTCGTCTTTCGTCCGAAGAACATAGCAGATGGCCTATCGCCAATGTGACGTAATGTTGAATGATACATGATGAATGTTTACTTAAGAAGAAGGGGCAGGCAGTGAGGGGCTACGAGAATATGAGCAAACATCACACACAATCACAGTTAGGTGTTGGCAGGGTCGGTGTCGAGCTCCATATTCCAATAGAAATAGTCACGCCAGTTGTCGGGTGTGTTCCGAATTCCAATGGTAATGGTCACAATTGGATTCCAGCGCGGTTTCACCGGCTTCTTCATCAGCTTCATACCGGCTTCTTCTGGCGTGCGACCGCTTTTCTTGTTGTTGCAACGCCAACAGGCCGTCACAATATTTTCCCAGGTCTTTCGCCCACCCTTGGCAATGGGGACGACATGGTCGAACGTCAGCTCCTCGGTTCGGAACTTGTGGCGACAGTACTGGCACGCATAGGCATCTCGTGTAAAGATGTTGATGCGGGAGAATTTGACCGCACGATGAACGTCCTTGAGCCGAACGAGTTTGAGCAACCGCATGACGGAGGGAAGTTTAATGGAGATCGATACCGCGTGGACCTCTCGGTCGTAGACCTCGAGGACTTCAACTTTACCCTGCCAGAGAAGGGCAACCGCCTTTTGCCAATTGACGACCCGCAGGGGTTCATACGTCGCGTTGAGCAGAAGGGTCATTTCCATGCTGCATCCTCATCCCAACCAGGCTCCTTGTATAAGAGAACCCAGTGTAGTATTGGAAGGCGTACCTATTTCTATGCCATAAGCCTTGGTTGAAATCAAGTTACTAACAGGTCTGTGGAGCGGCCTGGTTCCGTCAACCGCTCCTCCAAGGAGAAGGATCAGCGCTATGACTGACTTTGTCACGGTTGCGAAGGTTGAGGATATTCCTCCGGGGACCGGACACACCGTCGAAGTCCGCGGAATCTGGATTGCCCTCTTTAATGTCGACGGGTCCTTCTATGCCATCGACAACACCTGCCCTCATGCGGGGGGACCGCTCGGAGAAGGCCATCTCGATGGCTGCATGGTCGAGTGTCCATGGCACGGATGGCGATTCAACGTGCAGACCGGCAAACGATCTGAGAATCCAGCTATCACCGTCACCTGCTGTCCTGTGCGGATCGAAAACAATCAGGTTCAGGTGGCACTGCCGGAAGGCTTCAAGTAGCCTGCATTGTTCATGAATGCTTTTGCTATAATCATCGCTCCATGGCTTTTGCGGGTAACGCGAAGGGTGCTCAAAAAAACCGTCCAGCAAGGCCGCAGTCGATGGAAGCACCGGAGACGTAGCCTCTGGGCTCGTTGAGGATGCTTTCGAGGCGAGAACGCAGCTGGCGGTATTTTTCAGCATCCTGCTAAGGCACTAAGTCCGGTTCTTTGGGTGTAATTCCATCAGCAGGAAGCGACGCAGCATTGACCTTTTTCAATGCAAGATCGGCATGCCAGATGAATTCACGTTCAAACCATTGGCCTGTCGACCCCTGATCTCGCATCCACACGCGTATCTCATACTGATCCCCCTCCACTTGCTTCACCCGCCACTCTCCCAACCGAGCGACCTGATTACGATCGGCCATTGAACGCACATGCTCAGTCATGGCCTGAAGAATAGTGGGATAACCCTGGGCCCGATGGTTTTGGACCAGTGTGAGAGCCTCAGCGGCCCGACTGTCGGCTATAGGATTGAGCGAAGGGGGTCTCATCCAGAGGTAATAGCATGCACCCAACACGAGCACAGCCACCACGACATAGTGAATAACCTTCACAATGAGAACGAGAACTGTGGCGCCCTGGCAGAGAAATAATTTTCCGGCATGGATATCCTAAGGCCAAGGTTTCGATGGGACAAGGCAATCCTATACACGATCGCACAGCATCTTAGGAAGAGCATCGGCGCGATGTCAATCCAACGTCAGCTAGCCCAACACACCGTGCGACGCGTAGCTTGTGCGTGTGAAAGGCGTTATGTTACAAACAAGAGAATGGTCGGTAAATAGGGTGTCTTGGGTACAATTCATCAATGAAGTTCTTCCTCTACGGGGACCATCTCAACCCGACACAGCTGAAACGTCGCGCTCCGGAACATCAGTTTCTGATGCTGGCCTCTCTTCACGAACACACCATTCAATTCTGCCGATGGTCCTCGCAATGGCGATGCGGTCTCGCCAGCGTCACCCCGTCACCAGGCGAACAGGTCTGGGGAGCGATCTTCGACGTCACCGACGAAGACCTCAAGCTGATGGACTGTTTCGAAGAGGATGTCCCTCCCAACACATTTCGCCAGGTCCAAGTCAGCGTGTTGACGGAAGCCGGAGAGAAAATACTCGTCACCACCTATGCCGCCAACCCCATCGGTAAGTTCAAACCCAAAGCACATTATCTCGATTGGGTGATGAAAGGCCTCAAGCATTGGAAACTGCCCGAGGAGGCCATCGAAACATGGAAGTCGTATGCACCGCAGTGAAACAACCGTCCGCTGATCGCCTCATCGACCATCAAAGGAGAACTCATGCCGAAGCCCAAATATCACATCGTCGTCTGCACCAATGCCCGTCCCCCAGGCCATCCAAAACCCTCCTGCGGCAGCGCCGGATCAGCCTCCCTTCTCATGGCCTTTAATATGGGCCTCATGCAGAAGGGTGTGACGCCTGGTGAAGTCCTTGTCAGCGGGTCTTCCTGCCTTGGCCCTTGCGAGCAGGGACCAACCGTGGTTGTCTATCCGGACGCCACCTGGTACTCCAAAGTGACGGAAGCGGACGTGGCGACAATCTTGGACGAACACATCAAGGGCGGCAAGCCGGCAGCCAAGCTGAACCCAGACTCGGTCTGGAAATAGCCCTTTAAAACTCAACGAGAGGATGATCAAAAAGATCGTCCAGCAAGGCCACAGCGAGCTCAGACCCTCAACGTACTCCCTGGAGTACGTTGAGGGTCTGAGCGATGCGAGAACGCAGCTGGCGGCCTTTTCCAGCATCCTGTAAAAAGTATGGGAAGCCACACCGCTGACGAACACAAATCCCACGTACCCAAGTCAATTGGGTGCATGGTGATTACCTGTAGCGACACGCGAACCCCCGACACCGATACGAGCGGCCAACTCATCCATACACTCCTCAAGGGGCAGGGACACACAGTCGTTGCCTACCATGTGGTGAAAGATGAACCGGCCCAGATCAAAGACCGGATTGCCGAAGGCCTGGTGAACGAAGCAGTCCACGCCATCATCATCAATGGCGGCACCGGCATCTCAAAACGTGATTCAACCTTTGAAGCGGTCGACGCAATGTTGGAAAAACGGCTGGTGGGATTCGGCGAGATCTTCCGCTATTTAACCTATCAAGACATCGGCTCCCCGGCCATCATGAGCCGCGCCACTGCCGGCATCATCAAAGGCCGAGTCCTCTTCTCCACCCCGGGCTCAGAAAACGCCGTCAGGCTGGCGATGGAAAAGCTGATTCTGCCCGAGCTCGGCCATCTCGTGAAGGAACTCACCAAGTAGGCGTGAAAAGTTAGACGTAAAAAGTGAAACGTTCCTCTCAGAGCTGAGGCGCGAATACCAAAGACTCACCTTCCCACATCTTACGTTTTCCACCTCACGTCCCGTCAATCCTGGAAAATCTTGGGTTCAGAATACGGCGCCTCCGCCGGAATCTTCGATTGCGCATACCGTTTATAAAACATCAGCACATCCCGTACCGACACCACCCCGACAATTTCACCTGCTTGGGTCACAGCGAGATGGCGCACGCCTAAGTCAGCCATCATGTCCTGCGCGTCATCGACCGTCTGACTGCCTTCAATTGTGCAAATGGGGGCCGTCATAATCTTTTCGACGGTCATCTTGCCAAGACTCTTATTGGTCGAGACGGCACGTCGAACAATATCCGTATCGGTGACGATCCCGATCAGCTTCTTCCCCTTTTTCACAAACAGCGACCCCACCCGTGCCGTCTTCATTTTCTTGGCCGCGCTCACAATCGATACGGCAGGCCCCACGGTCTTTGGCTGTTTGTTCATGATCTTCGCCACAGTGGACATCATTCACCTCCCCTTCTATTTGGTTATTTACTGGATAAAAACCGGTCGCGCTCAATCATTAAGAATACGGATGCTCAAAACGGTCAGCCAACAAGGCCGCAGGGAGCACGGCGACTGAGGCGTACCCTCTGGGGTACGTCGCAGGGAGACGTGCGACTGAGAACGAAGTTGGGGACCGTTTTCAGCATCCGTTCACTGTGAGGACTATTTTACCGAAAAACTTGCGACTTAACATAAGTTCCTGTGCCGTACGAGCCTCTTGAAGTGGAAACGTCCGATCGATTACCGAGATCAGTCGCCCCTGCCCCATCAGCTCCGCTGCCTTCACCAATTCTGCACGCGTACCCATATACGACCCTTTGATCGTCAGCTGGTGCAAAAACACATACCGAAGATTCAGTTTCACCTCGCCCCCAGTCGTTGCACCACAGGTCACCAGGCGCCCTCCTTTCACCAATGAATGGAGGCAGGTATCCCATACCTCTGGACCGATATGCTCAATGACGACATCGACGCCGCGGCCCTCGGTCAGTAGGTTCACACGGTCATCAACCTTCTCCCTTGTGTGGTTGATGACCGCATCGGCCCCCAAGGTCACGGCTTTGGGGATCTTGTCGTCGGACCCGACGGTGGTCATCACACGGGCCCCGGCGAGCTTTGCCATCTGAACCGCCATCATCCCGACTCCGCTCCCCGCGCCCATGATCAATACAGTTTCGCCATGTTGAAGTCCCGCCAGGGCAAACAACATATGCGCCGCAGTCACCGACACGAGCGGGAACGCGGCGGCCTGCTCAAACGGGAGGTTCTCTGGAATCGGCAACACATTGCGAAACGGCACTTTTACATACTCGGCATAGCCGCCGTGCGTCTTGGCGCCGACCAGTCCATATGAACGGCACAGATTATCTCGCCCTGCCAGACATCGCTCACATTTCCAGCAGCTAAGCCCCGGCGACACAAATACACGTTGCCCCACGGTGACACCTTCGGCCTGAGTGCCGACTTGCTCGACAATCCCCGCCACATCCGACCCTGACACATGAGGAAGCGGCATCGGATAGGCGGGATTACCCTGTCGTATCCAGATGTCGAGGTGGTTCAGGGCACAGGCCTTGACACGAACCAGCACCTCCTCTGGCCCGATGGTCGGGACAGGTAGATCCTCATAGGACAGTGTGTCCGGCCCACCATGCGCCCGAAAGAGTACAGCTTTCATCAAGCTCCTAGTTTGCAGCGATCAGCCGTTATTTGCAGATGACAGGAGCTGCCACACGGGTGATCAAAACGTCATGGCACAAGGCCGCAGGGAGCATGGAGACTGGGGCGTACCCTCTGGGGTCGTCGCAGGGAGGCATGTGACCGAGAACGCAGTGAGATGGCGTTTTCATCACCCTGTGCTAAAAGGTCAACGTCCCTTCCACCACCATGACGCACTGCCCCCCCACCTTGACCGTTTGGATGATATCGTCATCCGATTCGACCCGCACAAAAATTTGCGACGGGCGCTCGATCTCATAGCCCTGCTCAACCACGATCTCTGTCGTGGGGGCCACGTCTACTGCGCCGTTCTGCACCAGATACGCTCCTAACGCGCCGCTCGCACTCCCGGTCGCAGGATCTTCAAGGATCCCGATCGAGGGGGCGAACATACGCGCATGGACCGTCGCAGAGGGTTCGACGGTCACCGGCGTGAACGCCATAACACCATTCGCGCCAAACTGACTGCAGACATCCATAATGGCAGGTGCATTCGGCTGGATCGAGCGGACAGCCGTAAGCGTGCGCAACGGCACAATCAATACCGGTAGTCCGGTGGACACCACCTCGATCGGCCACCTCATGTCGGTGATCGCATATTTTGGCAACCCCAGTGCGCTGGCAATCTTATACACATCTTCAATCGCGTCCACAGGCCCGAGGAATTCCGGCTTCGGCTGCGTCATGACCACACGGGTCAGCTCCCCTTCTTGCGCATGGAGTTCGACGGGAAAGAGGCCGATGTTGCATTCCTGCATCACACGGGTAACCCCATCGGTCACAGCGATCAACCCGAGCTGGGCCAACACGAAAAATGTTCCCAGCACCGGATGGCCTGCAAATGGAATCTCCTGTGTGGGAGTAAAAATCCGGAGGCGCACGACTGCCGCCTGGTCCGTCGGAGGTAGCACGAACACGGTCTCGGAGAGGTTCATCTCACGGGCAATCCGTTGCAATTGATAGTCGGCAAGACCATGCGCGTCGGGAAACACGGCAACCGGATTGCCGCCGAACGGCTGCCCGGTAAAGACGTCGGCTTGATAAAACTTCAGAGACAGTCGGTCAGACATTCAGGCCTCTCGATGCGTGGCCCGCGGGGTATCTACACGATCTACGAACAACGCTGACAGGTCTTTTCAGCATGCCGTGCACTGATTGACAGGCGTCCATCCGCTTTGCCAGACTCGCCCCATGACCGATGTGAACCAAGAAGACGTCAATCACGCGCTGGAGATCCTGGGGCTCACCCTCCCTGTCACTCCAGAAACCCTCACCGAGACCAGACGAGCGCTGCTACATACCTGGAACCCAACCCGCTACGCGAATCTCACCAACAACCCCAAGCAATACATGCAGGCCTACAAGAAGGCCGAAGAGATGACCACACTCATCGAAGCCGCCTATGCACTACTCTCCGCCGTGCTAGTTCCCGACGAAGCTCCAGACGTGAAAAGTGAGAAGTGAAAGGTGAAACGTAAAACACAGTACGAACTGAGCTTAGCCCTGTTCTCGTCTCATGTTTGATGTTTAACCCCTTGCCCTTCCCCTGTCTTACGTCTTACCTTTCACGTTTCACTTTTTACGTCTCACGCCCTATCCCATGCCGTGGCTGACCACGCGAGACATCCCCTCTGCCCCATCTTCGCTTCCATTCTTCGCAACCGGCCAGGTGATCAATCCTGACACGCCTTCCGGCGATCCGACGGCCTGCGTCTGCTGCGCGTAGATCTGCGGCAACTGGTTCGTCCCGAATTTCGAGATATAGAGGAAGACATGTTCGCGCGAGTTCACCCGCACGGCCCAGGGATGAAAATCGTTCTTATAGAATTCTTCGCACATCTGCATCGCCTCCATGCATGAGAGCGTGCTCGGATCGTTCAACGTGTAGTAATAGTCCAGCGGCAGATCGTAGTCCGGTTGCTTGTGGATCGTAATGCCGAACTTCTCCGGGTTGCGCACCATCGGCGTATGGCGATAGGCCACGAAGTAGAACAGCTCCATCGAGTGAATCACTGGCTGGTTCTCGAGGACGAACTGGCGGGTTTCCAACGCTTCATCGAGCGTTTCGCCGGGGAATCCATAGAAGGCCATCACATGGTTCCAAATCCCCGACTTCGCCGCCATATGGAGGTTGCGTTGGATCACGCTCTTCTTGGCATGCTTGTCCATGAGGTTCAGCACTCGCTCGCTCGCCGACTCCATCCCATAATAGAGGGTGCAACAGCCGGCCTTCGCCGCGAGATCCCAGGTCTCCTGGTCTTGGAGCGTTTCTTCAAACCGGATCAACGTCGTCCACTTGATCCCGACCTGCTGATCGACCAGAAGCTGCGATACCTTCTTGAACAAAGCCGGCGGATAGGATTCGTCGGAGAAGAGAAAATGGCGGCACTGATACTTGTCCCGCAGCGCCTTAATCTGTTCGACGACTTGTTGCACCGGCACGCCCCGATACTGATCGAAGTAGCCCTGGCCATGGTCGCAGAACGTGCAGCGGCCCCAATAGCAG
Organism: Nitrospiraceae bacterium; assembly: GCA_014379455.1. Taxonomy (GTDB): domain Bacteria; phylum Nitrospirota; class Nitrospiria; order Nitrospirales; family Nitrospiraceae; genus Palsa-1315. The sequence continues at coordinate 748 of JACMLT010000160.1, read as the reverse complement.
CCGCGCGTCGCCAGGTAGGGAATGATCAGCTCCGGCACGAAGTAGCGGTCCAGCGGCAGCCCGTCGAAGTCCGGCAAGGGCAGCGCGGTCGTCTTTTCGGTGTAGACTTCGGGATTCCGGTGAATGCCTGAGGCATCGCGATAGATCAAGTTGGGCACAGATGCAATGGTCCGTTCGCCATTCAATGCCTCGATGAGCCAGAGCAGAGCGTGCTCGCCCTCGTAGAGGATCGCCGAGTCGAACACGTCCGTGAAGAACTGCTCGTGCTTCGCAAGGTCTTCCTGCAACCGCGTAATGACGTTACCACCCACCACCACATGAATTTGCGGGAAGGTCTCTTTGATCATTTTGCAAAAGGTCAGGCCTGCAAGCAGCTGCATCTGCGTGCCGATGGAGATCCCGACGACATCCGGCTTCTCCTTCGCCACCGCCGGCATGACCAGCTGATTGCAGAGATCCCGATAGACATTGACCTGCTCATCGTCCAAACAGGCCAGCACTTCTTTGGATACGCCGGGGCGATAGCCCAGATTGCTTTCCATCGGATAGAAGACGAGCGACGCGGGATAATAGGCTGTGGAAATGTAGGCCATCGCTTCACGGAAGGTGTTCAACGCGCCCTCCAGTATCTCGGCCTGGTAGAAGCGCTCGCCACGCACGATCAGCTTCGCATCTTCAGCCCGATCGGCCAGATCGAACACATCCACCGTATAGGCCTGCTCCACCACCGCCTTATGATCCGCTTCCT
>JACMLT010000018.1 GCA_014379455.1 Nitrospiraceae bacterium | reverse complement strand
GTCGGACTCCTGGTGGATGGGTGTGGTGCACGGGCGGGCGTCATGATAAACGCCGCACCGGGCCGGCACAAGAGTAGTGCGCGATGGCATTGTTATGGGTTTCGGCGTATTGCGCAAGAAGCCTGAAAAAAGAAGAGGCCCGCCGGAGCGGGCCCCTGTGTAGAACGGAAGGTTAATGAATTAACCGACTTTCACTTCAATCGCTTTCGGCTTTGCCTTCTCGGACTTAGGCAGTTGGAGATTCAGCACGCCATCCTTGAATTCCGCCTTCACCTTCTCCTCATCGACAAGATCGGGCAATGTGAAGCTCCGGGCGAAGCTGCCATAGGAGCGTTCCACCCTATGGTACTTCTTGCCCTTCTCTTCCTTCTCATGCTTACGCTCGCCCTGAATCGTAAGGACGCCGTCTTCTAACGTGACCTTGACATCCTCTTTCTTCACATCAGGGATCTCTGCCTTGATCTGGTACTCCCCGTCCGTTTCGCTAATATCCACGGACGGCGCCCAGTCGGCGACGACCATCGTCTCCTTAGCGTTCGCCGGAGGTAGAGCTTGACGGTTAAACATCCGATTTAAGCGATCCGACATCTCTTCGAGTTCACGAGATGGATTCCACCGTACGAGTGTCATACTAGACCTCCTTCTCATTCTTATATGTTTCAGGAACGTATCTGCTAGCAGCGCGCGCTGTGCTGTCTGTCTGAGATAAGAGATAACTCGGACTGCTGCGGAGTCAAGAGGGAGCTGGCGTACTTTCAGAGATGGCCGGTGCCGGAAAAGACTTAGCGCTCCTCGATGGGCACATACAATCGCCCATGCTCACCGGAATAAATCTGGTCCGGACGGAACAGTTTATTCTCGCGAAGCTGTTCAAGCCAGTGAGCGAGCCATCCCGACACCCGAGCCATCGCGAATAACGGTGTGAACAGATCAGTCTCAATGCCCATCTTGTCGTAGACGATCCCGGAGTAGAAATCGACGTTGGGATAAATCCCCTTCCCCTTCATTAATTCAGCTGCGATTCGCTCGACTTCTACGGCAACCTCATACAACGGCGAACTGCCATGTTCCTTGAAGAGCCGCTCACACAGACCTTGTAGGATCGTCGCACGAGGATCTTTGACCTTGTACACCCGGTGACCGAAACCCATCAGCTTCTGTTTCTCACCGACCTGACCTTCAAGATACGATCGAACCCGCCCTGGCTCGCCAATCTCTTTCAGCATCTGCACCACTTCTTCATTGGCTCCGCCATGTAGCGGCCCTTTCAGTGCTCCGATTGAGGATGCGACAACGGTATAGGGATCGGCCAACGTCGAGGCGGTCACCATGCCGGTGAAGGTTGAGGCATTCATCGTATGCTCGGCATGGAGAATCAGACAGTCGTCGAAAATGCTGGCCCACAAGGGAAGCGGCTCCGTATCAGTCAACATGTAGAGAAAGTTTTCCGAAAACCCTAGATCATCGCGCGGTGGGATGCACTCATTCCCATGCCGCAGACGAGCCCACGCTGCGACGATCGTCGGCAGTTTGGCAACAAGACGGACGGCAGACCAATAGTTGTTGTCGACGTCCTGAACATTCCGACCTGGATAAAACATACCTAACGCGGCGACCGCAGCCTGCAAGGCGTCCATGGGGTGCCCTTGCTCCGGAAGGCATTTCAATAAATCGACAATCCTGAACTTGATCCGTCGGTGATGGACGATATCCTCATTCCAACGCGCAAATTGCAGTTGAGTGGGAAGATGTCCGAACAGCAACAAATAGGTGGTTTCAAGGTAAGACGACCTCTGGCAGAGTTCTTCGACGCGGATCCCTCGGTATTCCAGCACACCGCGCTGCCCATCCACATCACTGATTGCAGATTTGGCTGCAGGGACCCCAGCGAGCCCCGGCATAAAATCATGTGGCATGATCCTGCCCCCTCAGATGAAAACATCTATGACGCATGAAGATAGTCTATCATGAACGGTGTGGCAGGATCTTGAATTGACCCGTATCGGTTGGCATACTGACCGTGTGGGCAAGTGTAGACGGAGAACACTCGACACCCGTGTTGTGGCTGGCCCTCACTGGCCCTCCTTGGATGTCTTGTTCCAGACTTCAGGGTGAGGACTTGAACAGACCGTGGAGGTACGCGGTGACATTTCGCTTCTCCCTCCTGTTGATCCTGTTCAGCCCGATCCCGTTGTGGACGGCCTCCTTCGTCCAAGCAGACGGCGAGACCCCGGTGTTTGCCGTCGTGAGTGAGGCCCCAAAAGATAAAGCGCGGGTGTCGGCGAGGGTCTCGATGAATGACGTCGTGTCAGATATGAAGCTGCTTGCGTCAGAGACGATTCTGAACAATCTTATTTGGAAAAAGCTCGAAATTTGTCATGCCCTGAAAATGGAAGGGTACAAAGTCGCTGAGGGATTTCAGATTGTCACGGTACATGTGATCGACGCAGGCATGTTGCCGATGTCGCTACAGTCCTTTGCGGGCGATTGTATGATTAAGAAAGCCCTGGAGATTGCACCGTTGGTCGACTAACAGGATGCTGAAAAAGCCCGCCAGCTTCGTTCTCGCTTCGCTCAGAGGCTCAACGTACCGAAACGTACGCCTCGCCTCTTCGCTTGCTGCGGCCTTGCTGAACGGCCTTTTTGAGCATCCTGTGCGTAGCCTTCTGTTGTCCCATGCAGTCGATCAGGGAAACCCAATGGTAGAGAGAGTGTTCTGCAGTCAGTTAGCCTGAATGGTTAGGCGATGCGGCATTCCTGGCACGCAATGGGCTCTTCTGCTGCCTCACACTCTTCCGCAGTTAAGGGAAAGAGTTGCTCGCACTGTCTGCAGGGGCGAATTTCGAAGTAGGCGATAGCCTTGTCATCGATGTCGGTGGGTAAGAGCAATTCGAGAGGGTCATACCCGATCGCGGCGCCGTCAGAAAATTTGACGATGGCCAAACGTTCGTTAAAGACTTCGAAGGTGCCTTCCTGCCCTTTGCGGGACAAGACATGCCCGAGCACACACACCGGCTGTCCCTTACGCTTTGTGCGGAGGTCTCGCAGGGTGTGCTGGGTATCCGTGGCGCAAGAAAACTGACCGGTTGAGCTCGTTCCGAAAATTGGCGTTGGCATCATGGACATTTATACCAGTAGAATGAGACCCATGTATCACAGGGGTAAAAATGGCGTCAAGGCAGCCAAGACACTAACACAAGGAGTTCGAACATGGCTGAGATCACGATCTACCAGAAACCGACTTGCAGTACCTGTCGTCAGGCAGTGCAGTTGTTACAAGAGAGCGGCAAACCCTATAAGGCCGTCAATTACTATGAGAAGCCTTTCACCAAGGCGCAACTCAAAGGCCTGTTGAAGAAAGCTGGGCTGTCGCCAAAAGATATACTGAGAACCAAAGAGGACATCTACAAAGAACTCGGTTTGGGAAAAAAGAATCTATCAGACGATGAATGGCTCGATCTGCTCGTGGCCCATCCTGATCTCATCCAGCGTCCAATTGTCGAGAAGGGTGAGAAGGCGATCTTGGCCAGACCGGCGGAGTCTGTGAAGGAGCTTCTCTAGCAAACCCCTCCAATGAAGCTGGGCATCAACTTGGAGTGATTGGGGGATATCCCGAGGTCATCCGCAGGGCGCCGGACATTCTGTCTACGCTGACGGTGACTGCCCCATCTAATACGTGCAACAGTAAATCACCAGCCAATTGTCGCCGCCAGCCATGAAGGATGGGTATATTGAGGGTTGTTCGATTCTGCTTCGCCTCCACGAGCGTTTGTAAGTCAGCGCTGGTGGCGAGCATGGTCGGGGCAATCCCCTCCTCTGCTGCACGCGCCTTCAGGACCGCTTGCAGAAGTTCGACAATGCCGGTCGACTCAGGGTCCGGCTTTCGCTCGGAAGGAACTTCCGGCCATGCCGACGGTGGAAGCGCCAGTGCCGATGTGATGGCGGCCAAGAGCTGTCCGCCGTGTCGATCGACCTCGGAAGAATGGACGCCGCGGAGACCACGGAGATCGTTGACCGATTTGGGAGGGTGGCGTGCGAGTTGAAGCAACACCTCATCTCGCATCACACGTCCACGCGGTACGTTCCTGCGGCGAGCTTCCGCTTCTCGCCAGACAGCCAATTCTCGAAGTACCGCAGCCCCTTTGGGCTTGAGTGTATCCCACCCCCGAATTCGTTGATACCGTTCCTGCGGCTCTCGACTTTTTTCTCCCACCACCGATTCGAGTCGTGCAAATTCCTCGTTCACCCACTCCGAACGGCCAAGTGTCTTCAGGCGATCCTGTAAATGTGTATGAATCGAGAGGAGGAACTCGACATCTTCTAAGGCGTAGGCGATTTGGTCATCCGAAAGCGGTCGCGCACTCCAGTTGGTAAAGGTATGGGCTTTCGCCAGCTTCGTGCCGTGGAGTCGCTGGACCAAGTTCGCGTAGGCAACTTGGGCGCCATACCCGACCATGGCGGCGGCGATCTGAGTATCGAAAAATGGTTTCGGGATCTGCCCGGCATGGAGGGCAAACAGATCGAGATCTTGCCGCCCGGCATGAAAGACTTTCTCAATCTTGGCGTCGCAAATGAGTTCCCAAAAAACATCGAGCGATCCGTTGGCTTGCACGGCAGGAAAGTCGATGACCGCTGCCGTGGTGGCAGTGGCAACCTGTATCAATTCGAGCCGTGGAATGAAGGTGTCTTCCCCGACGAATTCTGTATCCAACGCCAGTCGCGAGCTCTGCCGCAATGTGTGGCAGAGTAATTCAAGCGCAGATTGATCCGTCACATACGGCGGAGGTAGATTGGGTGTCATAGGTCTTTCATTCTGTGGGGCGATAGGTGGCGTCTGGTGACCGTGGAGGTTCGACATTGCTGAGGCTCAAATATTCTTTCAAGAACTGGTAGGCCTCCAACATACGGCGCAATTCCGGCTCCGCGCTGCGATCGCCGTTATTCGAGTCGGGATGGAGCTGCTTGGCCTTGTGACGAAATGACGCGGTGACTTCGGCGAGCGAGCTGCCGAATTCCATGCCCATCGCGGCATAGGCGTCCATCGCGTTGTTGATACCGCTCGATCCTTGTGACGGATCGCCGCCGCCTCCCCCACCCGCAGCTTTCAACATATCGGCCAGGCTGATTTTCTTGCGCCGGCGTCGGGGACGCTCTCGAACCTCACTGTCGAATTGATCCCATCGGTCTTCGACAAATTCCAGGCGAGATTCCAGGCGCATGGCACCGGAGAGATCACGGATCTCGAGAAGCTCCTCTTCAATCTGGATCAGGGACTTGATGATTTCCTCCAGCCCTTCTTCCACACGGAAAAAGCTGTCGACCCGGTCTTGCATCATCGTATCGACGGCAAGCTCCAGACTCTCTTCGGCCTTCGGACGCAACGAGTCGATCCGACGTCTCATCCCGTTCTGAAACTTAATGTGTTTGCTTTGTGAAAACGCCATCTGAACCAGCATCTCTCCCAGGGCGCGCATTGTAGCACAGCCTGGTCTCATGCCAGAAGAGTCCTGAAATCAGCTGAATGTATGGGAATTCAATGGTCAGCGTGATGCGAAGTCATCGCTGAGCTTCGTACGACGTCGGGCCACGCCCGACTCACGTGCAGCTGCCGCCACGGCTTTGGCCACACGTGGGACGACTTCCTTATCGAACACGCTCGGGATAATGTAGTCTTCGCTGAGAGCCGCAGGAGGAATGGTCTCAGCCAGAGCCTTGGCTGCAGCCAGTTTCATTGCTTCATTGATGTCGCGCGCCTGCACGTCCAGCGCACCCCGAAAGATGCCGGGAAAGGCCAGCGCGTTGTTGATTTGATTCGGATAGTCCGAGCGCCCGGTGGCAAAGATCCGGCAGTGGGAGGCGGCCAATTCACGAGGGACTTCAGGGTCGGGATTGGCCATGGCAAAGACGATGCGATCAACCGCCATCAGATCCAGATCTTCCGCCGTGAGGATATTACCGACGGATAATCCGATGAAGACATCGGCCCCCTTCAGCGCATCTCGGAGTGTTCCTTGAGGGCGGTCTGGAGTCATACAGGCGGCAAGATCCGTCCGGCAGGCCCGTAGCTGCTGGGCATCCCCTCGTAACACGATACCGCAAGGCTCACACCCGACTAGGTGAGAGAGGCCGGCGGCCAGCAGCATCCTACAGCAGGCGGTTCCAGCGGCGCCGAGACCATTGACGACCACGCGGATGTCCTCCATCCGTTTCCCTGTGACGGTGAGCGCATTCGTCAAGGCCGCGAGAATGACCACAGCCGTGCCATGCTGATCGTCATGCATGACCGGAATATCCAGCGTGGCTTTTAAGCGGCGTTCGATGTCGAAACACCGCGGCGAACTGATGTCCTCCAAGTTAATGGCGCCGAATCCCGGAGCAATGGCCTGAACCGTGCGAACAATTTCGTCAGGATCTTGCGTATTGAGGCAGATCGGCCATGCATCGATTCCTGCTAATTCTTTGAACAGCATGGCTTTGCCTTCCATCACAGGTAAGGCAGCTTCCGGGCCAAGATTGCCGAGGCCCAGCACCGCAGATCCGTCGGTGACCACCGCGACCGTATTGCCCTTGCCGGTAAAGGCATAGGCTTTGGTCTTATCCTTCGCGATCGCTTGGGATACCCGACCGACTCCCGGCGTATAGACCATCGACAACACGTTTCTTGTTGTAATGGGGAACTTGCTTTGGACCTGAATCTTTCCACCGAGATGCAGAAGGAAAACCCGGTCGGACGCCGAGAGAACCTTCACATCCGGCAACGCCCTGACCCGGGCAAGCACCTTCTCTCCATGCGCTTCACTCTGGACGTCGATCGTCACGTCTGGCACCATCCGTTCGGCCGTTGCAGAGACGATATCGACCGCGCCCAAGTTAGCGCCTTCCTCAGCCAATACGGCAGCCACCTTGGCAAACATGCCCGGTGTGTTGGCAAGTTCAAGGCGAACGGTCAAGCGGTAATTGGAGTAGGGTTCAATATCAGTCATGGCAGGCCCTTCATCTGATCTAAGACTATCATATGGCCGGCCCTAGGTCAGAATTGAATGTGCATTTCAATGCTATTCGAGGAAGGATGAAGAATGTACGGTTGACAGCCGGGCGCTATTTTCTCTAGCGTATTGTATTGTCAGTTTGTCGTCCGTCAGGGCGGCTACGTCGTCGTATACGGTGAGGAAAAGAAGAAGGATGAGAAGAAGGGCGGTAAGTAAGCGCGGCAGACGTCCCTTGTCCGATCAGATACACCGTACATAACCGATTCTGAAGAGGCCTGTGATGTGACGATCACAGGCCTCTCCCTGTCTTCGCTCATTGACCCCTCTCCGGCCTCGATGTTACCGTGGGCCATGCATACTCCACCAGGCACAGCAAAACCTAATCGGCTCATTCACGAAACCAGCCCCTATCTCCTCCAGCATGCCGCGAATCCGGTTGACTGGTATCCCTGGGGGCCAGAAGCGTTGCAGGCGGCAAAAGCACAGAACCGCCCCATCCTCCTCTCAATCGGCTACTCCGCCTGCCACTGGTGTCATGTCATGGAGCGAGAGTCGTTTGAGAATGAAGGCATTGCGTCACTCATGAACCAGCACTTTGTCTGTATCAAGGTCGATCGGGAAGAACGGCCAGATCTTGACGAGATCTATATGCAGGCCACGGTCACCCTCAATCATGGTCAAGGTGGATGGCCGATGACGGTGTTTCTCACGCCTGACCAGAAACCATTTTTTGCAGGCACCTATTTCCCCCCTGACGATCGATGGGGCCGTCCCGGATTCCCGAGCCTGCTTAAGAAAATTTCCGACGCATGGAAAACAGATTCTGCCGGGCTCACAAATCAAGCGCAGCAGTTGACTGAACGGTTGAAAAATGAGCTCAAGGCGGTGTCTCCCGTTTCAGTCAGTGCTTCCGTGCTTGATGAGGCTGTCATCCAGTTCCGCGAACATTTCGATGAGCGCCACGGCGGATTCGGCAGTGCGCCGAAATTTCCCCCGTCCGCCGGGCTCTCATTGCTCCTCCGTTGTTATCGTCGCACTGGAGAGAGTCTAACCTTGCAGATGGTCACCCGCACATTGGATGCGATGGCGGCCGGAGGGATCTATGATCATATCGGGGGAGGATTCGCCCGGTACTCCACTGACGAGCGCTGGCTGGTTCCCCATTTCGAAAAGATGCTCTACGATAATGCACTCTTATGCACGACCTACTTAGAGGCCTATCAAGTCACCAAGCAGACCTCCTATCGTCAGGTGACCATAGACGTGCTCGATTATATTCTCCGTGAGATGACAGACCCGGCTGGAGGGTTTTATTCCTCGACAGATGCGGACTCAGAAGGGGTCGAAGGAAAGTTTTTCGTCTGGACACCGGCGGAGGTCCTGGAGGTACTGCAGAACTCCGACGATGCCCGTCGGTTCTGTGCTTGCTACGATATTACCGAGCAGGGGAATTGGGAACATCGGAGTATCCCGAATCGGCTGCGCCCTATCGAGGCCGTGCTCAAAGAATTAAACCTCACCATCGATGAACTGTACGAAACGGTTCAACGTGTCCGTCCCCTCCTCTATCGAGCCCGCCAACAACGAATCCCGCCAGGACTCGACGACAAAATCATCACAGCCTGGAACGGGATGATGATTTCGGCCATGGCTGAAGCGGGCCGTGTGTTAGGAATCGCGCGCTACATTGACGGAGCGATGAAGGCCGCTGACTTTCTTCTATCCGTACACCGGACTGCCGAAGGGGCCCTGCTCCGTACCTCTCGGCAAGGGCGAGCCCATCTCGATGGAGTCTTGGAGGATTATGCCTATCTTGCAGAAGGGTTGATCGACCTGTATGAAGCCTGTGGGCAAGAACGATATCTCACAGCCGCGCTTCAATTGGGAGAGCGGATAGTTCATTCGTTTCGAGATGAGGATCAAGGGGGCTTCTATACCACCGCGAAGACGCACGAGACCCTGATCATTCGAGCGCG
>JACMLT010000159.1 GCA_014379455.1 Nitrospiraceae bacterium | reverse complement strand
CGGCCCGCGCCTCGACATTCTTCTCGTTGCGGGCGACGATGATAAGAGCCGCTCCCTGCTCTCCCAACGCTTTGGCGACCGCCTGCCCGACCTGTCCATCGGCACTGACACCGGTTACCAGCGCTACCTTTCCTTCGAGGATGCCTGCCATTTTGCTACGCTCCTGCTGTGCGCCTTTGTTCGCGGTCTTTGACGCGTGATCCCTGTGTCAAGCGTAAGAGCGCTTGATTAAACCTATTATAGTCACCTGATTCCCGTGCTATGAGCGCGAGTAATTCGTGGAGCGCGTCATTGCGGAACTTGAGAAGATGTGAGCTTACAAGGGCAAGTGCTTGGCCGGTGTACGCTCTCAACACGTCACATGGAACAGGCCAATTTTCTTCTTTGCCTGGGACGTGTTGTACGAAGCAATGGCGTCGGGAGTCGGCCCCGCGAGGACCTTGCAGCCCTTTCTTTCAAGGAAGTCGGCCGCCTCCTGCGACAGCCTGACGTTGTCGTACTGCCCGGTACCCAGAATGAGTTTGTTGCACCCTTTCTCGTAGACGAACTTCGCCTCGTCTTTTGATACCTTGTGGGAGGTTCCGTAGTACATCTTGGAAAGCTTCTTCTTGCGCTTGATGACCTCACCCGACAGACGGATGACCACGTCGAACTGGTATGTCTTTCCTTCGATCGTAATACTGCCGAATTCTGTGCTTTCGATTTTCAAAGTATGTCCCTCCATTCTGTGGACCTCTGCGGACTTCACTTGTTTTCAATAGAGGACCGCGATAGTCAGTCGGCGTTATCCCGCGGAGGAAAGTTATTGGATTCGTGGTATAGGCTCTAAATTCACACCCGCACACCTTCGTGAGTGGCGCGCTATGGGGGTACCGTATGGCAGATGGTCCGAGTCGTTCCCGTTAATTGCCTGATCTCCTAAAGAAAAATCGGACAATCGATCACCGTCGCTACAGCGTTGCAAGGAATTCCTTCCACGGCGTGCCTTCCATGGTCTCGGTTGTTGAGTGGCCATAAGCGCGAATGATCATGGCTGCTTTCTCTACCTGCTTCACGTCACTCGCCTCAACGATGTCGACAACATCGAACCGCCCAAGCGTTGCGTAGCTGTCCTTCCAGGTGACGCCACGACATTCGCTCTTGATTTTTTCCGCCACTGTCGCGGCTAGCTGCTTGAAGTCTTTTGGATCCTTGAATGCTTCAGGGGAAAAACGGCTGAGAATAACGTATGTCGCCATAGGATACCTCCGTACATTTAATTACCCATTGAGGACTGGCCGCACGGGAGAGAAGCGTCCCTCTGCGAAGAGGGAATCTCGTACACGCTAAATTATAGTCCAGATGCTTGCCGGGTGATCCGCTGGCAGCCTAGCGCGGAAGGCATTTGGTCTGTACTGGGGCTCGTGGACGGTTCATTCACGCCAGTCCGGCGAGGCGTTCGAACGATATCTCCCCGCAGGGGCCGCGCACCTAGCGACGAAAGCCCTACGCAAGGAACGCCTGCGGAATCGGCGAATCGCCCGTCAGGCAACCCCCCTGAAAATGGCGGTCTGCTGGGCTACACTTCAATAGGGAGATGGCCGCAAGCGCGAGGGTGAAGAACGCAAGCGAACCGGCAATGACGGCAAAGAGGCGCACTATGCATATCGCAGATCGAGTCCGGGATTACCTAAACCAGCGCGGAGTGACTTACGGTCTGATCGTGCACCCGCAGACGCGATGCAGCCAGGAGTCCGCGGAGGCCGCACATGTTCCGGGTGACCGGCTGGTGAAGCCGGTCGTGCTGGAGGACGACAACGGGTATCTCATGGTGGTTTTG
>JACMLT010000158.1 GCA_014379455.1 Nitrospiraceae bacterium | reverse complement strand
GGGTGCACGGTCATCCAGCAATTCGCGAGGGGGTCCGTAGGGCCTAGAATGGCCAAAACCAAATGATCGGCTCATCTGTGGATTTTCGAGAAAATCCGTAGGCGCGCACGATCCACTGGGGATCGAACACCACTTGGAGTTGTTCAGGTGTAATTCCGATCTTGTTCAGCCTTATCGTCGGGGAGTAGGGTAAGAACAGGCGACCGATGGCACCGAAGTCCAGACCTGCGGATTTGGTATCGCTCCAATAATAGAGGGCCACAACCCCGAAATCAGATTCAGTCACCTCATCTGGAGCTCCGATGTGATCGGCTAATTCGCGTATTGTCGTCTGTCCGACGCGAATAAAGCTGACCTGTTCCGGAGTCAGGACGTCGTTGAGCGTGGCTCGGCGGACGCTACATCCAGCACAGAGAAGAAGGATGCAGAGCGCACCAACGACCAATTTGATCGAGTGAAAATGCGACGCCACGTTAGTCACCAAATGGCCACAGCCGGAATTGTGTGCGACCGGTGCGTTTGCCATAGACCACTTCTTCAGCGATCCCTTCCCTGTTGAAAAATACATAGAGATTATCGCTCCTGACATCCATGCGGATGAAGTTCAGCAATATGAGCATCATCGCCGGCGATTTCCCGTCATAGTAATAGTAGTGAAAGATCTCTCGATCGTTGCCTCTGACAATCCGATCCGGCGCACCGATCGAGGAGACAACTTCTGCCATAGTCGTTTTGCCTTTCTTGATAGCCGAGACGGCTTCTTCTTGAATAGGCTCGCCGACCGTTCCCCTGGTCACCACACAGCCCTGAAGCAGGGCTAAGGTCAAGACAATGATAATGCCGGCCAGCGGCTTGAAGAATAACATGATGACTCCTTTTGCTAAGCTTCGGTTGGACAATCCATTAAACCATTTTGGCGTGCCAGAACAAAATCGGTTTCAAATATGGCATAGGAGGACGGAGTGAGCCCCACGTTACGGTACACTGCTTGCGCGACGCTGTTGTTCTCTTCGACGTACAGTCGGATCCCACAGACATTCGGGTTTGTCTTGGCGGTAGCCATCACGGTTTGATGCATTCGGCGAAAGACGCTCTGTCTACGCCAAGCAGGGGCGACATACACACTCTGAATCCACCAAAATGCGCCGTTACGCCAATCGCTCCATTCAAACGTAATCATGAGCTGCCCTACCAGCTGACGATCGTCGGCCTGCTCCAGTTCGGCGACCATAAAAAATCCACGATCGGGAGAATTCAGGAGCGCAATTGTTCCGTCATGCAGGCGGTCGCGGTCGAGGTGGCGACCTTCCGTTTCAAGAGCCATGGCTGCGCTGAATGACGCGATCGTCGCTGCATCTTGTGGCTTGGCGAGTCGGACGTTCAATTGGTCGAGGATTGACATGGAGATCAAGTTGTTGTTTTCGGGGCTTGAAGCCATCCAGATTCCGGCTTGTACAAACCGGCGGTACACTCCATCTTAATAGCCTCTTCCGGTGCCAGATTGATCGGACGCAACTGTGTCTGAGGGACAAAGGCAAGCAAACCGCTGAACGGATGGAGAGCCGTGGGCACAAAGACCATGAGCAAATTGGTTGTCGGTGAAACTTGTAGCACAGACGGTGCGGCTCCCATCACAAACCCGATCGCCCAGAGACCGTCTCGAGGGAACGGAAAGGCCACCACTTTGCTGTGGCCGAAGCGAGCACGGAAATTCAGAAGATCGGCCATGCCTTTGAGGGTGATGTAGAGACTGCGGACCAATGGAACGCGCTCGATCCACTGCTCGGCCTGAGTGATGATGCGTTGCCCAACTACATGGGTCGCGATGGCGCCGATAACCACGACAAGGAGCAGAAACGCGATGAGGCTGAGTCCAGGCCACTGTCGATCTCCCATGTTCCAAGGGAGATCGTGGATGAGTTCATTGAGTGCGTGAAATAGTGCGGAAAGGATGAAGAAGGTGACCCAGGCAGGCACAAGGACCAATAAACCGGCCAGGGAGTATTTCCACAAGGTGTTTGACATGACGGCGCGTGCCTTTGAATACACTCCAGCGAGCGTGCGTAGTATAGCAGAAACCGCCTGCCTAACTAGGAGTCTGCATCCGGGGTTGATCTCAACGAGCTCGATGATCTATTCTGCCACTGTCATATCGGTTGGGTTCACACGGGAAGCATTATGGCAGAACGTACTGAAACAAGGCGTCCGGTTAACATCGACAAGGATCTTCTTGCCATTCTCTGTTGCCCCGACACGAAGCAGGACGTGAGTCTGGCCGAGGAGGCGCTTATTGCCAAGTTAAACGGGGCCGTGAGTGATGGGCAATTAAAAAATAGAGCCAATAAGCTGATTACGGAGCCCCTCGATGGAGGGTTGATAAGAGCCGACCGAAAGATACTGTATCCAATCCGAGAAGATATTCCTGTCATGCTCATTGAAGAAGGCATTCCTCTGGAGGGAATCATCTAGCCAGACTATCAGTATGCTGAAAAAGTCCTCCAGCGGCGTTCTCGCATCGCTCAGAGGCTTAACGTTGAAGAGAGTTTTTCGAAGGCCGGAAGCGCTAGAGGGGATTTTCCATTCG
>JACMLT010000157.1 GCA_014379455.1 Nitrospiraceae bacterium | reverse complement strand
GCGAGCTCGATGACGGCGTGTCCAGATGCCAGTATTGCACCATCGGCTCCGATAATCGCTGAGCCCAGACGAGCCACATTCAGAAATGTGTTGAGGCCCGTTGCGAGCACGAGCCGGCACTCGGGCCAATTCACTTGAAAGCCGTCGATCTTCCCGGAAATCTCCTGGTAACCCGCGAAGACGCGCTTTGGGCCCCAGATTTGAGCATCTGGAGTCATCGAAGCAGCAAGCAGCTCAAGGCGATGTGCGTGATCGCGTGCAGCGAACGCTTCGGTGTACGGAACGAGCGGGCGAAGGAACGCGTTCAGGTCCGGGGTCGCTTCAAGCATGAGGTCGGGCATAACAAGGTCAATGCGACCTCGGGAAGCGGCTCAAATGCTCATGAATGATTCGGAATTGACCATTGTCGCTGAGCAGCACTCTCGTTCCGCGACCTTGGATTCGGAACTCGCGGCCGCCCTGTGATCCTTCCCAGTTGTACGTGTAGGTCGCGGTCGCTGTCGAGTTATCAGTGGTCAGAACAACGATGTCGGACAAATAGAAACGGGACTTCTTCACGGTCGGGTCTCCACGCCACGTCTTCTCGAAGATCGCTTGAATCGCCTCTCTACCGCGGAAGTCACCGTCATTGAAGCGAAAATAGGCTCGCTCGTGGATCATGTCTCTCAGTAGCGCGAAGTCTTCCTTTTCTGCAATCTCTTCAAATCGGTGCAGGAACTGGATCACAGCGTCGTTGGAAATTGCCGTCTGCATTCGTGTGGGCTCCAGATGGTGGCGGGCGCATCCCGCTAACACTACAGCGAGAACTAGAGAGGCGCGCCAGGGGATTGAGTGCCACACAATGGAAGGGCTGTGCCTTGCTCTACGGCTTGGGCGCAGGCGGCCCAAAGAACCCCACGATGCGATGCAACCTGCCATCGGGGGACAACTCACCGAAATCAATTCCCTCCACAAACACCGTCCTATCCGCAAGCAGCATGCGCCAAGTGAATCGAAGCTTGCCGTGATGCGCGTCGATCCCGCTGGTAAGTTCAAAGCTGGCACCTGGAAACTGCTCAAAGAACCGGCCGATGTGATCGACGAACTCCTGTCTGCCTATAACGTGTGCGGTGGGGTCAGTGTAAGTAGCGTCCTCAGCCCATACGCGTTCGAGCAGTTGCTGTCTGAGGGCGCGGTCCGATTCACGCCACGCATCCATGTAAAGCGCGATTACTTCGGACAGCTCCATTAGACCGCGTCCCGCGCACGGTTTTGCATAAAGCGTTGCGCAGATTGTTCCCAATTCTTTCCGTCGAATGCATGAATCGCGAACGACGAAATGTCAACTCCGACCAAGCAGCGAACATTGACAACCCAGGCTGTGGGAGCAATCCGAGGACGACTAAAAGTGCTGACGCCGCAATGACGGCATGAGTAATGCTTTGCAGTCATGGTGCCGAATTGATACAGAGCCAGATCATCCTCGCCGGTAAGGATCTTGAGATGCGCATCATCGGTGCCATGCCAAAGCGCTCCCTTTCGACTGCAGAGAGAGCAATTGCACTCAATGATGGCGCCAAGCTCCGCGCGAAGCTCGAACTTGACCCGGCTGCAATGACATGAGCCTTTATGCGTGTTTTGCATGCCGAAATCCTATGATCGCGGTCCAACGTTTGACATGAGGGGCGGCCGCAAGTGGGCGAAGCGCGCTTGTGCACGTCCTTCGATGGAAGGATTAGGCCTCGGGTTCGTGGCAAACCACTTCGATGTTGTGCCCGTCCGGACCAATGACGAAAGCCGCATAGTAGTTCGCGTGGTAGCGTGGGCGCAGACCAGGCGCACCATTGTCTTTGCCACCCGCCTCCAGAGCCGCGCGATAGAAAGCTTTGACTTGCTGGCGATTCTCGGCCGTGAACGCCAAGTGCAGATGCGCCGGCTTCTCCTCGGTTTGGT
>JACMLT010000017.1 GCA_014379455.1 Nitrospiraceae bacterium | reverse complement strand
CCTGCTAAGATGCTATCCCCATGAGCACTCGTTCTGAATCGGGCCAGACCAATCTGGTCGCCATTGCAGTCCTCGTCGGCCTCGTCATTACCGGCGTCTGGGTGTGGAAGCGTCTGTCGTTCGACACCCAGGACTATGTGATCGATCAAGCCATTCCCGTGGCGTTTGCGGGATTGGTGATCGCGGCGGGGCTGTTTCTGTTGGTTCGGGCATTCAACCGCCGCAGGGGGCAACGGCGTGAACGTGCAAAGTTAATAGCCGCGTTCAATCAGGCTACGGTACAAGAGAAGAAGTTGGAAATCGCCTTTGCCCTGATTGAAGTGAATGGATATCGCGCCAAAGGCTTGGAATCCGTGACGCCTGCGTTACGAGACCTCTTCGCGACGACGTTGGAGCGGGCGTTGGGTGACAAACAGCACCGGATTCGAGGGATGGCGGCCAGTCACCTGGGCGTCTTGAACGATGCGACAGTCGTTCCTTTGCTGCTGAAAGCGATGGAAGACGATCACGCGTATGTACGTTCCAGTGCGGCGTTGGGATTGGGCCGGTTGCGCGCCAGCGAGGCGAAGGAGAAACTGACGACTGCCATGGAGGAAGATTGGGACCAAACGGTCAGGAGCCGATCGAAGGAGGCGCTGGAGCGGATCAAGCAGTCGTGAGTGATGCGGGTCAAGCCTCTTCGTTGACCCATTCGATGCAGGCGATTTCCGGCGCGCAGTTCCATCGCAGGGGAATAAACGACCACCCTAGCCCACGATTGATATAGAGCCGGCGACCAGGTTCTCCGTGATGGCCATCGACTCGGCCGTTACAGCCTGGCGGGAGCCAGAATGTCGGCACGCCTGGTATGCGCCATTGGCCTCCGTGGCTATGGCCGCAGAGGATGAGATCGACAGCGTGGTGGTCTTCCAGTTGATCGAGGATGTTCGGTGCATGGGCGAGCAAGATGGTGTAGCGGTCTTGTGCGCGTGGCGGCAGGCAGCTTAAGTCGGCTCGATGCAGTGAGGGATCGTCGACTCCGACAATGGCGATCTCGCCATCGTTCGTAGAAATGAACGTGGCTTGATTGATTAAGAGGGTAATTTTGTTGCGATCGGCAAGCTCGCAATACTGATCGATCGGCACTCCACTGTAGTGATCGTGATTGCCCAACGTGATGAAGACCGGCGCAATCGTGCGCAAGCCCGAGAGAAATCGAAAGACATGCGGCAGCC
Source organism: Nitrospiraceae bacterium (assembly GCA_014379455.1). Classification (GTDB taxonomy): domain Bacteria; phylum Nitrospirota; class Nitrospiria; order Nitrospirales; family Nitrospiraceae; genus Palsa-1315. The sequence continues at coordinate 14,861 of JACMLT010000017.1, read as the reverse complement.
CCTCCGGCACGTTGAGCAGGTCGCCGGTGACGAAGATCCAATCAGGGTGGAGTTCGCCGATGGTGGCGACGATGCGATCGTGCCGTGGCTGATAACGGTCGAGATGCAGGTCGCTCAGATGAACCGCCCGCCGGCCAGCCAAGGGGCTGTGCGGATAGGTGAGTCGTGAAATCTCGTGTGTGGAGAGTCCGACTTCCCAACTGGGAATGCGACTGAAGATTCGGTAGAAGGGTTCGCTCAGGCAATATCCGATGAACGAACGGGCTCGATCGGGCCAGGACATGGTGCGTTGTGTCATCCCATCACTCGATCCAGCTCGACACGATCGGAGGGTGTGACGCGATAGCCTCGTTCATACAGATCGCTCATGCCTTGCATCAAGGCGTCCATATTGCGGCTGCGGTACCAGCTATCGAACCGTTCCATGAGTGCGGTAACCTGCGTCGGGGTGGGCTCCTCGTCTTGGTATGAGAGGGTGAGGGAGCGGAGCAAGTCTTGAAGTTCGACGGGACTGTAGGTCGCATCGTCATTCCGGTCGGCGACCAGTGCAAATTGATAGAAGGTCAGGCTGACTGAGAGCAATGCCTGGGTCTTGGCAAGATCATCTCGCGCATCATCCATCCCCCTTGGATAGTGGCGAAGGCAATCCATTTCGACCTGGGATAAGGGAGTAGGGCTCCAGCCGATTCCCTGCACGGTTGGGGGAGGCGCCTTTCCCGCCTTATAAAACCATAAGACGCAGGTGTTGGCTTGCGCAAAGGCCTGTTTGTCTTTGTGGATCTGCCGGCCGATGTGCTGGGTAAACTGTTGAAAGATCGCATTGTCTCTACCCAACGAGTCTCCTGGGAACAGCGCGCACATGAGCATGGTGAAGGACAGGCCTGCCGCGAATAGGCGGGCCTTAGGCCATTGGACCATCACTGAATGGAATAACATGGGAAAAGTATACCATGCGAGTCGTCTCTCCCCTATCGAGATCGACTCAGCGATGAGGGCGATCACGTGCGAATGAAGAAGGGGCCTGTTGCACCATGACTATGCCGTTTTTGACAGCCACACTGCCGGGCATCGGCGGACAGATGCGGGCTCTTCCTGAAGATTTCCAGGTCGAGGAACATCCGCTGTATCTTCCTTGTGGAGAGGGCGAGCATCTCTACATCAAAATCAGAAAGCGCCTGCTTTCGACTCCTGATCTCGTCCTGCGCCTGTCTTCAGTCTTGGGGGTGAAAGCGCAAGCGATTGGAGTGGCAGGCCTCAAAGATGCCAGGGCCGTGACCACGCAGATGGTCTCGCTTCTCGGCGTCACGCCTGACAAGTTGGATCGATTGAAAGTGGACGAGCAGCTCTTGTCCGTGGAGGTGCTCGGGCGGCATCGCAATCGCTTGCGTCCGGGGCATCATGCAGGTAATCATTTCCGGTTGGTGATTCGAGATGTCGCCACGCACGCCCGGGAGACAGTGCCTCAGGTCACAGACGTGCTGGTGCGCCGAGGCGTACCGAACTATTTCGGCCCGCAGCGGCAAGGGCGGAGCGGACAGAACTACCAGACTGGAGCCGAACTCCTGGTAGACCCTGCACGCCGAAACAGGCTGAGCCGGTCCAAGCGTATGTGGTACCTCAACGCCTACCAATCGCATTTCTTTAACGACATATTGGCCAGACGACTGGATCGACTCGATCGTATCTTGGTTGGGGACTGGGCGATGAAAATGGAGAACGGCGCCTGTTTTCTGGTTGAAGATGCCTCGGCGGAACAGCCACGGGCTGATCGGTTCGAAATCAGCCCCACCGGCATTCTGTTTGGGTCGCGCGCCTCATGGGCCAGCGGCGAACCGGGCGAGATCGAACGGGCCGTGGTCACTGAGAGTGGGGCGACGCCGGAAGGTCTTACCGAAGCCGCGAAGGCTTGCGGGTTTCGCGGTGAACGGCGCTCGCTCAGAATTCCCCTCAGAGATTTGGAATGGGATATGGAGGGTACAGCACTCACACTCTCTTTTTCACTTCCTCCCGGCGCGTATGCGACGAGTGTTTTGCGCGAACTCATGAAAGAATGACGGGGTAGCTGGGGAAATCCCTGTGCTCGCAGATCGCGCACGATCGGAATGTGCTCGATCGATGCGCGCAGTGGGGATTACCCCCAGCCACCCCTTAGAGAAACTGAATCTGCAAGTGTTGAAACTGGTGGTAGAATCTGTGCGGAGCCTCTCCATATAAGAGTGGGAGTCTGACGTATGACACATGACCAAGAAACTGTCCTGCTCCAGGGCCACATCATCGATTCGTTGATCCTGGCGAAGGTTCTGGACCGGATTCTCATGATGGGTGGAACATTCGATCTTCAAGATGTGCAGATCGGCAAGACCCGCGAGGAGCCGTCGCACGCCAGAATCGTCGTGCGGGCCTCGTCTGCGAAATTACTCAGCGAGATTCTCCATGCCATTCAACCCCACGGCGCATCCGTCGAGAGTGAGCGGGATTGCCGCCTGGCACCGGCGCCGGCGGACGGTATCTTTCCCGACGAGTTTTACGCGACAACCCATTTACCCACTCAGGTGCGGGTGCATGACCAGTGGCTGGAGGTGGAGGGGATCGAGATGGATCTGGGCATTCGCGTGAATCCGGTGAGCCTGGCTGCTCGGACTGTTCCGATGGGAGAGGTGAAGCAGGGCGATCAGATTGTGACTGGTCGTGAAGGTGTGCGGGTCATCCCGCTCCAGCGGCCACGTGACCGCGATGTGTTCAGCTTCATGGAATCGCAGGTCTCGTCTGAGCGTCCGCATGGGCGAGTCATCAGCGATATTGCCAAGCGCCTCATGCAGCTGCGGACCGGATTCAAGGAGAGAAAAGTTGGCAGCAAGGTGCTGTTGGCGGGCGGTCCGGCGATTGTGCATGCAGGAGGGCGTGAGGCGTTGGCATGGCTCATCGATGAAGAATTCATCCAGGTCTTGTTCTGCGGGAATGCCCTGCCCGCTCATGATATGGAAGTCGATCTCTACGGCACATCCCTCGGCTATGGGCATGCGGCCGGTTGTGTGGTGCCGCATGGGCATGAGCATCATCTGCGAACCATTAATCGGATCAGGGCCATCGGCAGTATCGAAGCAGCGGTCAAGTCGGGAGTCATTAAGACCGGAATTATGGCGGCCTGCGTGAGGCGGGGAGCCCACGTCGTGATGGCCGGCACGATCCGCGATGACGGCCCATTGCCCGGCGTGATCACAGATTCGTTGGAAGCCCAGGCTGCCATGCGTGCGGCGATCCCCGGCATCGGACTGGCTCTGCTCGTCGCCTCGACGCTGCACGCGGTGGCGACGGGCAATTTGTTGCCCGCTACGATCCCATCCGTCTGCGTCGATGTGAATCCGGCCGTCCCGACAAAACTCGCAGACCGAGGAAGTTTTCAGGCTGTCGGGCTGGTCATGGACGCCGCATCGTTCCTGCGCGACCTGGCTCGTGAGCTGGGGGGGAGGCCATGAGCCGTCTGCTAGTCTGCCCACCGGATTATTTCAGTATCGAATACGAGATTAATCCCTGGATGCGCCGTTCGAACGCCGTCGATTCAGACCAGGCCATCCGCCAGTGGCACCATCTCATGCAGGTGCTCGAACAGGACGTGGGCGTGGTTCTGGAACGAATGAAACCGGTGCCGGGACTGCCCGATCTGGTGTTCACGGCGAACGCCGGTATCGTCGTGGGATGCAAAGCGGTGCCGAGCCGTTTTCGCTATGCCGAGCGGCGGAAGGAAGAGGCGTATTTTGAAGAATGGTTTCGTGGGCAGGGGTACGAAGTTGTCACACTGGATCCTGGTAGCTTCTTCGAGGGGGCCGGGGATCTCTTGGGATTTCCAGACACCTGGTTCGGCGGCTATCGACAACGATCGGATATCCGTGTGTTTCCGACGCTCAGCGACTGGTTCCATCGAGAGATCATTCCACTCGAACTGGTCGACAACCGGTTCTATCACCTTGATACCTGCCTGTGTCCCTTGAGCGGCGGTGAACTCCTGTACTTTCCTCCCGCCTTCGATCACTACGGGCAAGAAGTTCTTGCCGAACGGATTGCTACGTCTAGACGTCTTGTGGTGCCGGAAACGGAGGCTCTCAGGTTTGCCTGCAATGCCGTTTGTGTTGGAAAACACGTCGTGTTGCCTGCAGGCTGTCCACAAACAGAATCCATCCTGACCTCGCGCGGCTATCTTCCCCATCCAGTACCGCTCGATGAATTCATGAAATCGGGTGGCTCGGCGAAGTGTCTCACGCTGGCCCTCGACTAGCCCCTTGGCTGCTGAAAACGGCCTCCAACTTCGTTCTCGACTCGAAAAATCCTCCACGTAGCCGAGAGGCTACGCCTCCGGTTTCTCTCGCCTGCGGCCTTGTTGGGCGGCCATTTTGAGCAGCCTTCCGACTGTTCCAATTCCTTGACTGCAACGGAAATTGCCTTAATAGGAATGTGAAGAATGACACTTGCGATGTGTCGATTCAGGGTTTTTTTTGCCGGAAGAGGAACGATCCATACAACCCGGCGATGGCGATGGTGACGAGTTCGATCGTCAGCAACAGTCGGCTCACGATGGCTTCGGGTGTCGGTGGGCTAAAGATGAAATGCAGGCCGAGGAATTCGGGAGCCTGTGACGGCGGGGTTTCCCAGGGTGGGAAGAGGATCGCGAGGGAGAGCGTGGCGACCATGCAGTACAGGATTTCGACGTTAAGCTGTCCTGGTTTCGCTGTTGCACTTGGTGGTGATGGCTTCGGTGGCGGGGAGGCGTCAACGTGGTCTGCGTGAAGCCGTTGGCCGCATTGCGAGCAGTAACGGCTAATTTCCGGGAGTTCACGTCGACAGGATGGGCAGGTTTTCATAGGCGATCCGTGCGTAAGCTACACGGAACCGCGTCGGTTTACTAGATGGGGGAAAGAGGCGAAGGATCAGAAACTATAGCTGACGCCGAGGCTGAATGTGAGCGCGCTGTAGGTCGCGCGAAACCCAAACGGGTCTGCCGCGTCGTTGTCATCATTCGAGGTATAGCCTAATCGTGCGCGGTGGTACTGCATCTCACCAACCAGAGCCCAGTTACGGGTGATGTAATAGCGGGCGCCCACTTCGGCATTCAGCCCGATCGCAGTGGCCGACTGTCCTGGAGGAGCCTCAGGGCCTTTCAGCCTAGCAAAGTACAACGCCGGACCGACTCCGACATAGGGTTGAAGGCGATGGCCCGGGTAGCGAAACATTAATGTGGCCACGTCCCAAATGATCATGCGATGGCTGAGACCGGATAAGCCATCAAGAATTGCAAAACCTCCGGGTCCCGAGAGTGTCAGCGAGCCTTCTTTCACGTGAGGATTCGCAAAGGATAGCCCTGTTTCGATTCCTACCCAGGGTGCCTTCGTAAAGTAGTGTCCAAGTTTAGCCCCCAGCATGAGCGAGTTTTCAAAGGTTGGTCGGAGAGGTTAAGGCCGCCGATTCCGTGCTGTGTCACCTGACCACTACTGAGGGCTTGCGGGAAGGTCATCCCGACCTGCCCTGCCACGTAGGTTTCTGCATAGACGTGAGGTGCGAAGAGCATAATCGGAGTCAGCAGAGCCAGTAGGCTCTTGAGCGCGAAACACCTTGTCGATTGGATGGTGTTCATAGCGGTCTCCCTTGCGTGTCACTCTCACGAGGCTGTACTTCATACTAATTGTCCGGTGCGTCAGGGCGAAGGAAATTGTGAAATCCGGGATGCTGAGAATACAGCCTAGGTTCCCGCTCTTCCGGCTCTGTGTCGGCAGGGTGGGAGAGCCTGGTTGGCTTGATATATTTCGAGGATTGTCTCTCCTTCATTGACAGGTGAAAGAACTGCTTCCTATAATCCGGGAGACGTACAAATTCAGGTCACAGATCCCTTCCCTCGCACACACGTTTCATTCATGCCATCCATCCACCGCATAGGAGTCATCGGAGCCGGTGCGTGGGGTACAGCCCTGGCGAAACATCTCGCGGAGAAAGGTCTCCACACGCTGCTCTGGGCCTATGAACGGGAGGTGGTGGATGTCATCAACGGGAAACACGAGAATCCGGTCTTTTTGCCAGGCGTCTCGCTCCCCACGTCGCTCGTGGCCACCGGGTCGTTGGTCGACATCACCCAACAGAGCGAGGGGTTGCTCTTTGTGGTGCCGTCACATGTTGCACGTCCTGTATTGCGCGAGCTGGTTCGGTCCCTTTCCGCTCCAATCCCGTTCGTCAGCGCGACAAAAGGGGTTGAGGAAGATACGTTGAACTTGATGACACAGGTGATCACCGACCACCTTCCTCCTGCCATGCATCAGGACCTCATGGTGTTGTCAGGTCCGAGTTTCGCCGCAGAAGTCAGTGCAGGGAAGCCGGCGGTGCTCTGTTTAGCCGGGAGCAATGTGGGATTGGTCAGGACATTCCAAGCGGCATTGATGACCCCGGCCTTTCGGGTGTATGCCGACAGCGATGTCTTGGGCGTCCAGCTCGGTGGAGCACTGAAGAACGTGATGGCGCTTGCGGCCGGCGTGGTAGATGGATTGGGGCTTGGCCATAATGCGCGAGCGGCGTTGATTACGAGAGGATTAACTGAGATGGTGCGGTTGGGCGTCGCGATGGGTGCGGATCCACGAACATTCTACGGACTGTCCGGCGTCGGCGACTTGGTGTTGACCTGCACGGGAGCGTTAAGCCGGAATCACACGGTCGGTGTTCGATTGGGAAAGGGTGAGCGGCTGGAGATGATCCTCGGCAGCATGCAGGCCGTGGCCGAAGGTGTGCGGACGGCGAAGGCGGCGTTAGGACTTGCGCGACGCCATCGCGTCGACATGCCGATCGTGCAAGAGGTCAATGCGGTGTTATTCGAGGGGAAGTCGTGCCGCAAGGCGGTGACCGATCTGATGGAGCGCGATGCCAAGCCGGAGAAAGGGCAGCCATGAATCCTGAAGCGCTGGAACGACTGTTGACCGAGGTGCAGAAGGGTACCCTGCCCGTGAAGGCAGCGATCGGGCAGCTCCGCACCTTGCCCTTTGAAGATCTTGGATTTGCGTCCGTAGATCACCATCGGTCATTACGGCAGGGGTTTCCCGAGGTCATCTTCTGCGAGGGAAAGACGTCGACCCAGATTCGCGCTATCGCGAAGGCATTGTTGAAACACCATCGTCCATTGTTGGCGACGCGTGCGACTCGCCAAGTCGCCATGCTCATCAAGCGGCTTGACCGTCGAGCGGTCTATCATGATGAGGCGCGCATTGTGTCGATCCGTGACCCGAAGCGGCGGCTCCAAGGGCACATCTTGGTGATGACCGCCGGCACCTCAGACATTCCTGTCGCGGAAGAAGCGAAAGTGACGGCGGAGGTGATGGGGAGTCGGGTTGAGACGCTTTATGACGTGGGCGTGGCCGGCATTCATCGGTTGCTGGAGCGTCAGAGTCGGCTCATGCAAGCCCGAGTGGTGGTGGTAGCCGCAGGGATGGACGGAGTCTTGCCGAGCGTGGTCGGCGGGTTGGTTCCCTGCCCGGTCGTGGCGGTGCCGACGAGCCGGGGCTACGGCGCAAGTTTCGGAGGGCTTGCCGCGTTGTTGACGATGCTCAACTCGTGTGCGGCGGGGGTTGGAGTGATGAATATCGACAACGGCTTCGGGGCCGGCTGTCTTGCCCATCGCATCAATGTGCTGGGGCAGGCGTGAAATGTAAAACGTGAAAAGTTAAACGATACGAGAGGCATTCTTGATGAGCACCTCTCACGTTTCACATTTTACGGCCTATTATTTCACGTCTATCGTTCCCCGTTTCGGCCAGGCAACCATCTGTGTTCTGGGACCTTTCTCGCCGTTTGCCAGCAATTTGGCGCGCACTTCGAACTGATAGAGCCCTGCCACCGACGGGATTTTTTTCTGATCCAATCCGTCCCACGTCAAGAGGACAGAGATGTGTGGAGGGGCGGTGCCGTCGGTCGAGGCGGCGTGTGGCTCCAGCGTGGTGCGGGTAGTCAGAAAACGGAGCGAGTTCTTTGACGGCGACGTGATGAACGAGGACACTTCCAGCAATGTGGCGCCGTCCAGCTCCTTTGGCAGCTTGACTACGGCAGAAAACTGCAACGAGCCGGATGAAATGGTATAGGGGTTGGGTGAGACAGTCAGGTTGAGAATCTTGATCTCCGGCTCGGGCCGAGGGGCTCGTTGAGGTTTCGATTTTGCGGAAACGTCAACCGGAGTCCAGAATACCGGCGCGATGCAGAGCAGCACCCAGGCCATCCGGCTCATTGACGATCCGAATCGCTCTGAAGGGAGTGAAATCAAGGACCGGAAGATTGTCATAGGGGATTGGCGCGTCACGAAGTTATTGGTGCGAAAGATCAAGACGTAGGGTAAGTCCTCTGGGGATAACATAGCGTTGATGGGCTGTCAATGTATTCGGTCCAACGAGACATGAACGTGTCTGATTCACTGATGAAATTGATCGATCGTCAATGATTCAATAGAATCTGCTTCACGAGAAACACTCGTGCTCTGTGCGATCGCGACGAACGATCATGAGCCTTCCAACCTTCTGAGCCGATTGCCGTTCGCAGGCCGCTTGGGTAAGATACGTGCGGTCAAAATTGAGTAGGGGAAAGGACGCATATGGGCGCGCATCTCCATTTCGATTGTTATTCGGGTATTAGCGGCGACATGACCCTTGGTGCGCTTGTCGATGTGGGAGTCCCGTTTTCTGACTTGGTGGGCGGGTTGAAGCGGCTCCGGCTTGCAGGGTTCACGCTGCGGAAGCGGCGGGTACACCGCGCAGCGATCCATGCCACGAAAGTGGACGTGGTGATCATGTCTGGATGGAGTAAGCCGCTCTCTCTTCATCGGATTCACGCCATCCTCTCTGCGAGTCGGCTCTCCGACAAGATCAAGGAGCAGAGCCGATCGGTGTTCGATCGATTGGCCGAAGCAGAAGGGCAGGCCCATCGCGTGGCCAAGAACCATGTCCATTTCCATGAAGTCGGGGTCCTGGATTCGTTTGTCGATATCGTCGGCGGGCTGATCTGTTGCGATCTGTTGGGCGTGACGCGTGTGACGTCTTCTCCCGTTAATGTGGGAACGGGGACGCTGCAATCTGCTCATGGGATATTACCGGCGCCCGGTCCGGCAGTGGCCATTCTGGCAAAAGGGATTCCGATCTACAGCGCCGGTCCTCCTCGCGAGCTCACCACGCCGACCGGCATGGCCCTATTGCGCACGCTGACGTCTGAGTTTGGCCCTATGCCGGTGATGACGCCGACCGCCATCGGCTATGGAGCAGGCGATGCCGATCCCGACGGCTGGCCGAATGCTCTGCGGGTGTTTCTCTCCAACCCGCCGTCCCGAGGAGTGCGCGAGCGGGATACCGTGCTGGAACTTGAAACGAACCTCGACGATGTGAACCCGCAAACGTACGAATATGTGATGGAGCAGCTCTTCGCATGTGGGGCGCTCGATGTGACACTGGCGCCGGTCATCATGAAACGTGGGCGCCCCGGCATCGTGCTGACCTGTCTTGCAGCCCCGGCACAGCAGGATCAGATTCTTGATGTCCTGTTTCAGGAAACGACGGCATTGGGAGTCAGGATTCGTGAAGTGGTGCGCCAGATCCTCCCGCGGCGGTTTGTCTCGGTGAAGGTGCGCGGAGGAGTCGTTCGGATCAAGATTGCCGATGTGAATAAGGCAACGGCCAAGGCAGCTCCGGAATATCTCGATTGCAAGCGGATTGCCGAACGAACGGGCCGTCCTGTAAAGGAGGTGCTCGAAGACGCGGCCCATGCCTATGCCACGCAGCGGGTCGTTCGGCCGACGGGCCGGGGATGACGGTCCTACTCTATACCCTCCTGTTTCTTGTGTCCGTCGGGGTGACGCTCGGCGCCTGCACACTCTTCACAAACGCCATTGAGTGGGTGGGTAAACGGTTCAATCTGTCCGAAGGCGCGGTCGGCGGTGTGTTGGCGGCCATCGGCACCACACTTCCTGAAACGTCGATTCCCGTTATTGCCATTTTCTTCGGGGCCAGCCGTGCGGAAGCAGAGGTGGGGTTGGGTGCGATCCTCGGCGCGCCCTTCATGCTGACGACCCTCGTGATCCCCATCTTGGCCGTCTTGCTGATGGTGTATGCCAGATTGGGGAAGCGAACCGCCGCGTTCCGATTGAACTATCAAAATGTGAGAGGCGATCTCTCATTCTTTGTGGCGGCCTACAGCGTTGCACTGGTCTGTGTGTTTATTCCGTCTCGACTGATGCATGCTGTCGCTGCCGTCGGGTTGATAGGGCTCTATCTCTATTACGTCAAGCTGAAGTTCAGTGAGACTGATGAGGAGGGAGGCGAAGGGGGACTTGAGCCGCTGCTCTTTGCCAGAAAGGCGGCAATTCCGTCGTTTGGAGTCATCGGTCTTCAAGCGATCATCGGCCTGGCTGGGCTCGCACTCGGCGCGCATCTCTTCGTGCTTGCCGCAGAAACAATAGCGAATGCCTTGTCGATTTCTCCGTTGATCCTGGCCCTCCTCGTCGCGCCCTTGGCGACCGAGTTGCCCGAGATGTCCAACAGTTTTCTCTGGCTCTATCGAAAGAAAGATCGGTTGGCGATCGGGAACGTCACCGGCGCGATCGTCTTTCAAGGCACCATTCCGGTCTCGATCGGGCTTTTGGGAACGGACTGGACGTTAGCGCCGACGGCATTGATGACGATGGTGCTCGCGGTGACGGCAGCCACCTTCTTATTAGCACAGGCGGCGTGGGGTGCTCTCTGGCGGCCCTGGTTGCTGAGCGGGAGCGCCATCCTTTATATAGGGTATGTCGTGTACCTGTACTGGGTCTAAGCAGGATGCTGAAAAAGGGGGATGGGGTAGCTGGGACGATCCCTTTGCTCGCGCAACGCGCGGCCTCAGAAGGATGCGAGGGAGTAGGCAGACCGTTCTCTTGCTCGCAGAGCCCCCACGATAAAGCGGTGGTCGCTCGATGCGCGCAGTAAAGAACAATCTGTCTACTCCCTCTGGGGAAGTTGGGAAATCAGAAGGCCCTCGTCCGGGCAAATGGCACGTCTCGGCGTGCCAGTGGGTGGGCGGGTGAGAACGTCGCGCGCAGTTGGGATGATCCCACCCACCCCTTTAAAATGACAGCTCGCTGCGGCCTTGTTTGGGGTAAGGCGCGTCCCAGGGCGAAGAGTCTGTCTTGACAGACTCTGGGCGGGCGGGTGCAATAACCGCCGGGGTTGGGCGGGTGAGATGTCAGCCCTTTTTGAGCATCCTGCTCGATCAGTGATTGGCGAAGGGTATGAATGTTAGGAAAAACATGACGAGATCGAAAGACAAACCGCTTCTTGGAATCACGATGGGAGATCCAGCGGGGATTGGCCCAGAGGTGATTGCGAAGGCCTTGGCGGAAAAATCGGTGCGGCGACTGTGTCGCCCGATTGTCATCGGTTCGTTCCCGGTCATGCAGCAGACGGTGAAGCGTCTCACACTCAAGATGGACGTGATCCGCGTGGAAGGTCACGAAACGGTGCCTCCGCAGTCCAATCAGCTTGCTGTGCTGGATCCGCTGGATCGTCCCCTTGGGCGGTTTCCGCGTGGAGTGGCGGCGCCTCAAACCGGAGCGGCGTCCGTCCTGTTCATCAAGAAGGCCGTGGAGCTTGCGCAGCTGGGTTGTATCGACGGCATCGTGACCGCGCCAATCAACAAGGAAGCGATCAACCTGGCAGGCTGTCATTTCCCCGGCCATACGGAATTGCTCGCAGACCTGACTGCGACACCGGAATCCGGCATGATGATCGTCGGCGGCCCGCTACGAATTATGTTTGTGACGACCCACGTCGCGATTAAAGATTTACCGACACTCCTCACTCAGGCCAAGATCGAACAAGCGATCAGGTTGGCTCATCTGGCGTTGAAGGACCTGTTCGGAATAAAGAAACCGAGAGTCGGTGTCGCCGCGTTGAACCCTCATGCCGGAGAACATGGACTATTCGGGGACGAAGAGGCGCGGGTCATTCTCCCGGCGACCCGTGCGATGCAGGCCCAGGGCATTCGTGCCAGCGATCCTTTGCCGGCTGACACGCTGTTCGGCAAGGCGGCGAGAGGCGACTACGATGGTGTGGTGGCGCTGTACCACGACCAGGGGCTCATTCCTTTAAAGCTTGTCGCCTTCGGCACTTGTGTCAATTTGACGGTGGGGTTGCCGATCATTCGTACCTCGGTCGATCACGGGACGGCATTCGATATTGTCGGGAAGGGCATCGCAGACCCCGGCAGTCTGGTCGAGGCGATCACGCTGGCCGCCAAGCTCGTCACGCGGCGTCGGTGAACGGTGCTTCAATAAAACAAACCGGATGAATGAGCAAGGCCGGATCGACTCATGCAACAGGAGCCTATTGATGACCAACCAATCGGAAGCCACGCGTGACATGCTTCAGAAGCAGTTGAAGGAATTGGACCAGATTTTTCATGAGACCATGGAGACACTCAACACCGTTGCCGGAGCCGAACGAGTGGCAAAATGGAAAGCGCGGACGAGTGCTCTTATCACTGAATCCCTGGGCCAGAAGGAAGGGCAAAAGTTTTCCGCCTTACAACCGGGACCCTCATTTACCAACGATCTGGTAGAAGAGTTTACCGATCTCATCGACTATTTCAAAAACCCACTCACCGATTTAGCGAAGCAACTCGCGCCTACCGCTCCTCGCCCTTCCAGTGGGACTTGACCGGTGTTGATCCCGGATCTTCCGACGCCGAACAAACGGCTCGGTCAAAATTTTCTCATTGATCCCAACATCGTGCGCAAGATCGTCGCGCTGGCGGAACTAAGCCCCAACGACCATGTGTTGGAAATCGGTCCAGGCCGAGGAATTCTGACGGAGGCGCTGAGTCGCACCGTCGGCCACGTCACGGCAATCGAAGTGGATTCACGGCTTCATGCCTATCTCGAAACGAAGCAGGCGGAGTTTCCGAATGTGGAGTTGGTCTGTGATGATGCGTTGGCGTATCCGGTCGAGAGCTTGCCGACAGGGACGGTCGTCGTAGCGAATCTACCCTACTACATTTCGACGCCGTTGTTGTTTCGATTACTCGATCAGCGGGGCCGGTTTCCCCGGATGGTGCTCATGCTGCAAGACGAAGTAGCCGATCGATTGGTGGCACAGCCAGGCGGGTCCGACTACGGCGTGCTCTCCGTCATGGCGCAGTATGCCGCAGACATCACGAAAGCGTTTCGCGTTTCCGCCCAATGTTTCCGCCCCAGGCCTGACGTGGCTTCGGCGGTGGTGCGGTTGCGCATGAAAGAACGCACGAGGCTCAGCCAGCAGGAAGAAGTCGCATTTCGTGCGCTCGTAAAGGCGGCCTTTGCACATCGAAGGAAAACGCTTGTGAATTCCCTCCGCGATGAAGGGTATGCACTTCATTCTGTGACCGAATCATTGCAGCGATTGGATATTGCTCCAACCCGTAGAGCGGAGACATTCTCGGTTGAGGAGTTTCTCCGGCTCGCTTTTGCGCTCGGTTGAAAGGTGTACGTGTCTGCTATGGACTGCTTCCGAAGGCGTCTTCGTTTGAAATGACCGAATCCCTGTGCTAGCATCGCGATCATGGCTGTCACCACTTCGGCCAAGCGGGGCGAGGCCCGCGGCGCCGCTTCCCCCTCCTCACATATCAAACGAGAAGTGATCGGAGTCGTCCTGATCGCGTTGGCGCTCTTGACGCTGCTCAGCATGCTGTCCTTTGTCCCAGGGGAACTCAAGCCCGGGGCCACTGCGGCCATTCCGTCTAGAAACCTCATCGGTTCGGTCGGCGCGTTCTTCGCATCTGCCCTATTCTGGTCGATCGGCGGGGCGGCCTACTTGTTTCCCATTCTCCTCGGTTTCTTAGGTGCTCGGTGTTTTACACAGAGCGATCTCTCGATTCGTCTGCGGAACGCCGGCGCCTCGCTGGCGGCATTGTTGTTTCTCAGCGGTCTGTTCCATCTAGAAGTCATGGCGGTGCCGACTGTCTCCAGCGGCCTTATTTACCGAGGGATGGCTGGGGGCGTCTTCGGACAAGTGCTGGCCGAGAGTTTACGAGCCTACTTTGCCAGTACCGGCGCCCACATATTGATTGTGGCAGGATTGCTGGTCTCCCTCCTCTTCACGGCGCCCATCTCTCTAGCTGAGATCGCCCGGCGGATTCCTGGGTGGGGTAATTGGATGTTCAATCGGGCGCGGACGTTGATCCCGGATCGGCCGGAGGAAGAAGACGTTCCCGCGCCTCCACGGAAAACGAGACAGAAATCGTCTTCTGCCGTTCGCGCAGTGATAGAAGAGACGCTTCCTGAGGTCATGACAGAACCGGAATTGAATTGGCCGGTCATTCAGCCGTCACGACAACCGACTCCCGAACCAGCTGAGCCGATTGAGCCTGATCTGGACAAACAGGTAGTCACCACCCACACGAAGGCAGGGGACTATATTTTGCCGGATCCGGCTGTGCTCTTGAGCGATCCGTCAGGCCCGCTCGGTCGTGTCACGGAGGAAGAAATCAAGGCGCAATCTGATGTGCTGACCCGTGCCCTGCTCAGTTTTGGCATCGCAGGGAAGGTGACGGAAGTTCGCCCTGGGCCTGTCGTGACAATGTACGAGTTTGAGCCGGCGCCAGGGACCAAAGTCGCGCGCATTGTGAATCTTGCTGACGATCTGGCGTTGGCGCTGAAGGCGATCAGTCTCAGAATTGTCGCACCGATTCCGGGCAAATCGGTGGTCGGGATCGAGGTGCCCAACCTCTATCGCGAGACGGTGTCGATGAAGGAAGTGATGACAAGCGAAGCCTTTTCACGCGCCAGATCGAAGCTCAGTTTAGCATTGGGGAAAGACATCTTCGGGGCCCCCATGATCGCCGATCTG
>JACMLT010000156.1 GCA_014379455.1 Nitrospiraceae bacterium | reverse complement strand
TGTGGCAGCGCTGCAAGCCTTGCGGCGAACACTCAGTCCCCTGCACGTGCCGGCCGGCGCGATGCCGGTCTTCGCAGAACATTTGAAGAAGGAATACGACACGTTCAAGAAGCAGAATCCTCAGGACATCGCCGACATGTCCTCTGCACCGGAGATACTGGACCGTGCCATCGCCTTCGTCTCACGCTTTTCCGGTACGGACTTTCAGTCTCAACGGTTCCTCGGTGGGCTCATCGGCTATGTGCGCGCCTACCATCCTGAAATTGCCGAACACCTGGCTAAACAACGTGAACCGGGTCATATCATCTTGCCAGGGCAGCAGTTTATGCCGCCTCCGGTACCGGAGTC
The DNA here is from genome assembly GCA_014379455.1 of Nitrospiraceae bacterium. Classification (GTDB taxonomy): domain Bacteria; phylum Nitrospirota; class Nitrospiria; order Nitrospirales; family Nitrospiraceae; genus Palsa-1315. Next base: position 11,536 of record JACMLT010000156.1, on the reverse strand, counting down.
TCATACCCATGGACCGGGCTGTCACCATCATTGACAAGCAGCCATTCCCGATGACGATAGGCTGGATACCATGAGCACAGAGAAAGAACGACAGATCAGAAAATCGCGCCGCGTGGAATTACGCTGCATCCTAAGATTTTCTTCCGGTGAGATCGAAGGCGAGGGCACAATCACCAATATCTCGACGTCGGGCTGTCGAGCTGAGTCCGACATCAATATGGCGGAAGGACTCGACGTTCAGGTCATCATTTTCCTTCCCGACCAATCGCCCACGATAAAAGTCGAACGAGCTTTAGTGCGCTGGGTCTCAGGCAGTGCCTTCGGCTTGAACTTTATTCTGTTCTTTCCTTCCGAGCAAGCCCGCCTCCGCACGTTCCTCGAACACATGAACTAACGTTCCCCTTTCTCGAGCCTCAAGCAGCTGAGCCTCTCGAACTCCCACTGCACACATCGAGTAAGCACATTCCGTCTTATTCGTGAGCGCGCGAGGGAGTGGGGAAGGGCACGCTGTTATTCGACGATCGTCACCGTCATCTCAATCCGCTCGTTCGGCAGGTCGTGATCGTTTCTTGGCAAAATCACGATCTTATCGGCCACGCCAAGACCTCTGGTCACCTCGCCGAACGCTGTGTACTTTCCATCGAGGAAATGCGACGGCTCGACGACGATAAAAAACTGCGACCCTGCGGTGTCAGGTTCGTTCGCTCGCGCCATCGACACAATGCCGCGCTTATGAGGGGTGTCGTTAAACTCTGCCTTGAGCAAGACGGGATTGCCCTTCTCGTCCTTCGGCCCACCCTGTCCATAGGTGTCCTTACGCAGCGAGTTCTTGGTGTTAGAATCGCCACCCTGGATCATAAAGCCCGGGATCACGCGGTGGAAAATCGTCCCGTCGTAAAAACCTGATTTGGCCAGTTTGATAAAGTTTTCAACATGCTTCGGGGCTACATCCGGATAAAACTTGATGTGCATGTCTCCGAACTTCGTTTTGATAATGGCTTTGGGACCAGTGGCTGCTTGGGGAGTGACCAGTATTACTTCGGGCTTCCCTCCGCAACCAGTGAAGAAACCGATCCCCAACAGCACTCCGCACAGCATGAGACTTCTCATCACCGCAGAATTGCGCGTCATCGCCAAGCAAGCAAGCATCGGTTACTCGACCACCACGACCGTCATCTCCGCCCGCTCATTCGGAAGGTCACGGCTGTTTTTCGGCAAGCTGACAATCTTATCCGCCACCTCCATCCCCTTCACTACCTCGCCAAAAACCGTATATTGCCCATCGAGAAAATTCGAATCTTTGACGACGATAAAGAACTGGGAACCGGCACTATTGGGATCGTTCGTGCGCGCCATGGAAAGAATCCCTCGTCGGTGAGGAATATCGTTGAACTCGGCCTTGAGCTTCTGACTCGGCCCACCCTGACCATACGTCTCCGGCTTATTCAAATCTTTGGTGTTGGGGTCACCGCCCTGAATCATGAACCCTGGAATCACTCGATGAAAGATCGTCCCGTTATAGAAGCCTGATTTTGCCAACGTCATGAAGCTTTCAACGTGCTTAGGGGCCTTCTCAGGAAAGAACACGACGTCCATATCGCCGAACTTCGTCTTGATCGTGGCCTTGGGACTCTTCGTCCCTTCCCCTTTCCCCATCGAGGCCTTGTCCGCGGCGGAAAGGCCTCCCATATCCAGCAACAGACTCCCACCGAGCACGAGCATGACTGCTGCCATTTTCATGATGTTTCGCCTCTGCATTATCAGCCTCCCTGAAATAATAACTGACCTCGTTGTGAAGTGACCCTGCTGTGCCAATCATATCAGGCCCCTCGCTCCCGGAGGGCCTGCTTTGCTGCCTGCTGCTCTGCTTCCTTTTTACTCCGGCCGGACCCTATGCCCACAATTTTCCCCTGAAGGGACAGTTCCACTTCAAATATCTTCTGATGGTCGGGCCCTGTTTCTCGAACAGTTTCATAGCGTGGCAACGTATCATGGCACTGTTGACACCACTCCTGAAACTGAGTTTTGTAGTCGCCTGCTCCAGGCAGTTCCTGCTGTGTGGCAATATTCGCCAGTTCCTCTGAAAAGATACGGCGCGTCACCGTACGACTGGTCTCGAATCCTCCGTCAAGATGAACGGCCGCCAGCACTGCTTCCAACGCATCGGCCAGCAGAGAGTCTTTCTCACGCCCTTTCGAACGGTCCTCTCCGCGCCCGAGCTTGAGATGCTCCCCCAGTCCGAGCCGGCGGGCGACCTGCGCCAGCGATGCCTCGCTCACCACCTGCGCCTTCAGCTTCGAGAGCGTCCCCTCAGAAGACTGCGGCAACGTAGCAGCCAGATACTCGCTCATCACAAGCGACAGCACGGCATCACCGAGAAATTCGAGCCGCTCATTATGTTGAGCCGACGAGGTTTTCTGCTCGTTGACGAGAGAAGAATGAGTCAAGGCTTCATCGAGCAAGACCGGCGTATGAAACCGATAGCCCAACGAGGATTGGAGCAAGTCGACGGAGGAAGCCAAAGTCATAGTGGCGAGTACTTTCCTCGCACAGTCGATTAGGCCTCAGGCTTTTTAAAGAGTAGGCAGGCATTGACCCCACCGAACCCAAAAGAATTCGATAGCGCTACTGTCACCGCCGCCGGCCTGGCCCTGTGCGGAATATAGTCCAGATCGCAGGCAGGATCCGGATGATCCAGGTTAATCGTCGGTGGGAGTATCCCGTGGTGAAGCGCCAGCACCGTAAACACTGCTTCAATCCCACCAGCCGCCCCGAGTAAGTGGCCAGTCATCGACTTGGTCGAACTCACCGGGATACGAGAAGCATGGTCACCGAACACCTGCTTGATGGCCTTAGTCTCAATCGCATCCGCCATCGTTGACGTGCCATGCGCGTTGATGTAGCCGACCTGGCCCTTGCCGATGCCGGCATCCTTGAGCGCCAGCTCCATGCATCGGACTGCGCCCTCCCCCTCTTCAGACGGGGCCGTGATATGGTACGCGTCGCTGTTCATCCCGTAGCCGATGAATTCAGCATAAATCCGAACCCCGCGCCGACGTGCATGGTCCAGCTCTTCTAAGACGACCACTCCGGCGCCTTCGCCGAGCACAAACCCGTCACGGTCCTTGTCGAACGGTCGACTCGCTTTCGTCGGTTCATCGTTGCGAAACGACAAGGCCTTCGATGCGGCAAATCCTGCAACTCCCAACGGCGTAATGGCGGCTTCCGCCCCGCCCGCAATCATGACATCAGCATCGCCTGCCTGAATCAGTCGATAGGCGTCACCGATACAGTGGTTACCTGTCGCACAGGCCGTCACCGCGCAGGAGTTCGGTCCCTTGGCGCCCAGTCTGATCGCCACCTGCCCCGAGGCCAGGTTAATGATGGTCATCGGAATGAAAAATGGCGAGACGCGCCCGGGGCCTTTTTCCTGCAGAATCTTATGGTAGTGCTCGATCGACCCAAGCCCCCCGATACCCGATCCGATGTACACACCGACTCGCATGGCCTCTTCCGGCGCCACGGTGAACCCCGCATCATCCACTGCCAGCTGGGCAGCGCCCACGGCGTAATGGATGAACGTATCCATCTTTTTGATTTCTTTTTTCTCGATAAACTGGGCCGGGTCAAAGTCTTTCACTTCACCTGCGATTTGGGCATCGTAGGCTGCAGGGTCGAATTTTGTGATTCGACCGATCCCGGATTCACCAGCACAGATGGCCTTCCACGTTTTTTCGACACCCGTCCCCAGAGGCGTGATCACCCCCAGACCGGTCACCACTATCCGTCTAGTCGAACGAGTACTCATCGCATCCTACAACCGCTAGGCCTTTTCCTTAATGTAGTCCAACGCTTTCCCGACCGTCAGAATCTTTTCCGCGTCTTCGTCGGGAATCTCGATGCCAAATTCTTCTTCGAGGGCCATCACCAGCTCAACCGTATCGAGCGAGTCGGCACCAAGGTCTTCCACGAAACTGGCTTCGGGCGTGACCTCGTCCTCTTCGACTCCGAGCTGCTCTCCAATAATTTTTTTCACCCGTTCATCTACAGTACCCATTGATTTCCCTGCCTCCTTCCCCATCTTAGATCCTCCTTCTTGCTGCAAATCTGTCGTCGCAGCATCTTACAATACTCTGTCCACAGAGTCGTCAGGGCATCAACATCCCACCGTTCACATGCAACACGTGCCCGGTGATATAGGCTGCCTCATCCGACACGAGAAAACGCACCGCCGCGGCAATATCGGCTGGCGTACCCAATCGTCCCAACGGGATTTGCTTTTGGAGTGTGTCTTTCACCTCCGTCGACAATCCCTGCGTCATGGCGGTGTCGATAAATCCTGGGGCCACCGCATTCACGGTCACGGCTCGGCTCGCATATTCCCGCGCCACCGTCTTGGTTAATCCAATCACCGCCGCCTTCGATGCCGCGTAATTGGCCTGGCCCACATTACCCATCACCCCGACGATCGACGCAATGTTGACGATACGACCATACCGCTGCTTGGTCATCGGGAGCAAGACCGCCTTGATACAATTGAATGTTCCGGTCAAATTGACCTGCAGCACCAGGTTCCAGTCTTCTTCCTTCATCCGCAACAACAGCCCGTCACGCGTGATCCCGGCATTGTTCACCAGAATGTCGACCTTCCCCCATTCCTTGATCACCTGATCGACCATGGCTTTAGTCTCGGTGCCGTCCGCCACGTTGACTTTGAGGTTCAGCGCCTTGCGCCCCAACTGCTCTACTGCTGTAACCGTGTCTTTCGACCGGCTCGGATCAAGATCGGCGACCACAATATCAGCCCCGGCTTGCGCCAACGCTTCTGCGATCGCCCGGCCAATTCCTTGCGCCGCCCCTGTCACGATCGCAACCTTACCTTGAAGTGACATCCGCTCGCTCCTCACATTCCTTCACGCACTGAACGCAGCGCGGGCCGCCTCGAGCGACTTAGGATCATTGACATTCATGGTCACTGCGTCCGGAAGAATCCGTTTGATCAAGCCGCTCAACACCGTTCCCGGCCCAACCTCGACGAACGTCGTCACACCCATCGCGGACATCGCCTTCACTGAATCTTCCCAAAGCACCGACGAAGGCAGTTGTCGTACCAGCGACGCCTGGATGTCACTGGCCTTCCTGATCGCTCTAGCTTCGGCATTGTTGATCAATGGCATCTTAAGATCGGACCAGGTGATCGCCGCCAAATCTCCGGCAAGTCGATCGGCCGCCTTCTGCATCAGGGGCGTATGCACCGGCACACTCACGGGGAGTGGAATCGCCTTCTTACATCCCTTGGCCTTCGCCAGTTCAATGGCCCGTTCCACGGCAGCCTTTTCCCCGGCGATGACAACCTGCCCAGGCGAATTGAAGTTCGCCGCAGCCACAACTCCCACAGCGGAAGCCTCCCGACACACCTCTTTCACCACGTCTGCCGCGAGGCCGAGGAGCGCGGCGACAAGCCCAGTCCCCGGCGGCACCGCTTCGGCCATATAGCGACCTCGCTTTTGCACGATCGCCACTGCCTCACGATAGGTGACTCCCTCAGCAGCGACAAGAGCTGAATATTCGCCCAGGCTATGACCGGCCACTGCGACCGGCGTGATGTCCAATGGCTCGAACGCATGGAGCGCGGCGATACTGCTCACCAACAATGCCGGCTGAGTATATTCCGTCAGGTTCAATCGTTCCACTGGTCCCTCAAAACACAGCGCGGCAATGTCATACCCCAGCACCGACGAGGCCTCTTCGTAGAGACTCCTAATGCTCGGATGGGCCTCCAGCAATGCTCTTCCCATCCCGACTGACTGAGACCCCTGGCCAGGGAAGACCAACCCAATACTGGATGACCTGGTTGATTGGAGAGTGGCCATACTACCGGAGTGATTGCACGAGGCTACTGGTTACTCTCAATATCGTAATATTCGACGCTGGAACGGGCGCACCGCACCGTCTCCGTGTGGTTAGATATCGTCGAATTTCCCTTGAATGTCAACGGGAAAAGTTGCCTATCGGAAAAGCGAGGGGCGTGGAGCGAGCGGCCAGCTTCAATCCGCCGCCTCACCATCGAATGAGAGCGGACGCCCACGTCAATCCAGCGCCGAATGCCCCTAACATCACCAGGCCTCCTTCTTTAATTCGACCCTGGCGCACGGCCTCATCCAAGGCAATGGGAATCGAGGCTGCTGACGTATTCCCATACCGATCGAGATTCAGCATCACTTTCTCTGGCGGGATCCCAAGTCGCTCGGCCACCGCCTTGAGAATTCGCACATTCGCTTGGTGCGGCACATAGAGATCGAGATCCTCAACACGGAGATGATTCGCAGCCAAGGTCTCCCGCGCGACCTCTTCCAAGGTCCGAACCGCCACCTTGAAAGTCTCGTTCCCCTTCATCTTGATATACTGCATCCGTTCCGCCACAAGCTTTTCGGAGGGTGGCATACGTGATCCTCCCCCTGGCACCGTAATCAAATCGCAGAGGGTGCCATCGGAACGAAGATGCGTAGACAGGATGCCCCGGTCGTTCTCACTGGCGCTAATGACTGCCGCGCCAGCCCCATCGCCGAACAAAATACAGGTATTACGATCGGTCCAGTCGGTAATCGCCGACATCACTTCTGAGCCGATGATCAACACATGGCGCATGCCGGTTTTCACATACGCATCCGCCACCGATAATGCATAGACGAACCCGCAACAGGCGGCCGACAGATCACAGGCCGCCGCACGCGTCGCCCCCAGCTGATGTTGAATCAGACAGGCGGTAGCAGGAAGCGGATAATCGCCCGTGCAGGTAGCTAACAGAATCATGTCGAGATCGGCCGCACTCACCCCCGCGGCCGCCAGGGCCCGCTCCGCCGCCTTCACCGCCAGATCAGAACAGGCTTCACCGGGACCGGCCACATGTCGCTCGCGGATACCGGTCCGTTCGACAATCCATTCATCTGAGGTCGCCACCATCCGTTCGAGATCGGCATTAGTCAGCACCTTAGTCGGCACATACGACCCTGTCCCTGAGATGCGGGCTCTCATGACGGTGTATCCTCAGTCGGCTTGGCGTGTGAAAAGCTCTCTTCAATATCGCGTTGGATCAACTCATCGACACGACTTTCTGCCAATCCCTTTGCCCGTCTGATCGCATTCTTGATCGCCTTGGCGGACGAACGGCCATGGCAGATCATGGTGATGCCATTGACGCCCAGGAGCGGCGCGCCGCCGAATTCCGCATAGTCGATTTTCTTCTTTAAGTTCAGCAGCGGCTTGGCAATGAGTGGGTAAGCCAAGCGGCCCAAGAAGGACCCCGAGATCTCCTTGATCAACAACTTCTTGATCGTATCCGCCACTCCCTCGGAAATTTTCAGCGCGACGTTTCCAATGAAGCCATCACACACCACCACATCCGCGCTCCCGCTGTACACATCACGGCCCTCGATATTGCCGATGAAGTTGAGCGAACTGGCTTTGAGGAGCTTGAACGCCTCCTTCGTGACTTCATTCCCTTTGCTGTCTTCTTCCCCGATACTCAACAGTCCGACACGTGGGTTAGGTTTGCCAAAAAGATATTTGCCGTACTCATTCCCCATGATGGCGAATTGGGCCAGATGCTGAGCCGAACAGTCCACATTAGCCCCCACATCCAACATGATCGCCGTCCCAGTCAACGTGGGCAGGCTTGTCGCGATCGCCGGGCGCTCGACACCCTTCGTCAGCCCCAACACAAAGAACGATGCGACCATACTCGCGCCGGTGTTCCCAGCGCTGACCACGGCGCTCGCCTCGCCACTCTTGACCAACTCAGTCGCTATCCAGATGGAGGAATTTCGTTTCTTGCGGGCGACGGTAGCCGGCGATTCGTGCATCTCGACGACTTGCGAAGCATGTCGAATAGAGAGGCGGGAATCCGTGCAGCCGAGACGGCGACATTCGGCGGTGAGAATGGCCTCGTCACCGACCAGGAGCACTTCGACATCGCATTCCCGGGCGGCCTGAAGAGCCCCCTCAATGGCCGGGGCCGGTCCATGGTCACCGCCCATGACATCAAGCGCAATCTTCATAGGGTTGCTGAGTAATCAGCGAACGATGACGTATCGCGTAGCCGGGAAGGAAGAGCCGCGGTTACCACGTAATATACGGCAGGAGTGTAGAGCAGTGGAATGATTGACGCAACAGATAAACAGCCATCATTCTGCGCGATCCCTCGAGTCATCGTGCACAGCCAGACGGCCTAGTTACGTACCAGCTGAGGAGGCTGTTCAAAAAGGTCGTCCAGCAGGCCGCAACAAGTGAAGGGGCAACGCGTAGTCCGAGTCGTACGGAGAGCCTCTGAGCGACGCGAGAACGACGCTGGCAGTTTTTTTCAACCGCCTACTAGGATTCTTCGACCTGGATAACCGCCTTGCCCTTATAGGTTCCGCAATGCAAACAGGTGTAATGCGGCAACTTGATCTCGTGGCATTGCGGACAGACAGACATACCCGGAGGGGTAATGCGCAATTTTTGTGTGCGACGTGTGTCGCGTCGTTCTCGTGAATGTTTATGCTTCGGATTCGGCATGGCAGCTCCTTCTCACTCTCGATAGCAGACGGTCACGCTATGATGCTGACGATCCGCCGGTCTTGTGTTTCATGCTCTGGACCACCCGAAATGTCGGGATCGTTGGTTCCTCGGCACACTGACAAGGTCCCTCATTCAAATCTTTCCCACATTGCGCGCAGAGCCCCACGCAGTCGTCGCTGCAGAGCGGCTGCATCGGCGCGGACAGGATCACGTGTTCGCGTAACATGGGAGCCAGCTCCAACTGATTACCCTGATAGTGATATTGATCGTCTGACTCCTCTTCTGATTCGGCCTCCACGACTTCCGCACGCCCCTTTCGAGGATCGATCCGTTTCGGATGGCGAGGTGCCGATTTGGGCTCCTGGATAAAGGCCGCCCGGACAGAAAAAGCCAATGGATCCTCATACTCTTTCAGGCACCGCACACATTCACGGACGATCGTGCCCTCCAGAACCCCCGTCACGGCGACCAGTCCTTCGATATTGGTCAGGTCCAGACTCACAGCCAGCGGACCCGGGAGCACAGCATCCTCCTCGGTGAGACCGAGTTCTTCAGCCGTGACCTCGCCGACCAGCGAGAGCCCATCGGCAGTGATGTCAGCCAGCAGCGGCCTGAGCAGTTCCATCGTGGCACCTACCTGCATTCCTATCCCCAATGTGGCCGGTTATCGTTCTTCTGCGAAGCTGATGAGCGCGATGTGTCGAGCCCGCTTGACGGCAGCCGTCAATTCACGCTGGTGCCTCATGCAATTGCCGGAGATGCGCCGCGGAACAATCCGACCCCGCTCAGTTAAAAAGTTTCTCAGCAGCCCGACATCCTTAAAATCGATTGACCCTTTGTCGATACAAAATCGACAAGGTCGACGGCGTTGAAAAAACCGTCCACCACCACCGCCGCCGTCTCGGTCTCCGCCTTGTTGTTCACGCTCCATAAACCGTCTCCCTATTTGTTAGACGTGCTCGTCGGATTCATACCCGGCATCATCGTGCGCCGGGGCCTCAGCTCCACCGCCACCACCATCCTGACGTTTCGGCATGAACGTGACCGTTTGGGCCACTACCTCATGCTTACTGCGTTTCTGACCGTCTTCAGTTTCCCACCGGCGCTGTTGGAGCCGCCCATCGACGATGATTCCGCTCCCTTTACTGAGATACTGCCCGCAATGTTCCGCCTGCTTGCCGAAGACCACAATATCGACAAAGCAGACTTCTTCTTTCAATTCATCGCCCTGCTTGTACCGCCGACTGACCGCCAGGCCTAAGCTGGCCACCGGCGTCCCGTTCGGCGTATACCGTAGCTCAGGATTCCGGGTGAGGTTCCCAAGGAGAATGACTTTGTTAAACCCGGCCACCGGCAAACTCCTCCGATGATGTTTCGATCGGCCGTGGCGGCACCAGCTCTTTTTTAAGGTGGACGGTCAAAAATTTGATAATGGTGTCTTCGAGTCGATAGGATCGCTCCAATTCGCCGACTGTGATGTTGGGTGCCCTGAAGTAAAAGTAGACGTACGTGCCCTTGCGCTCCCGCTTCACCTCGTAGGCGAGTTTCTTCTTGCCCCAGTTTTCTGATTTGATGAACTGCGCGCCGGTCTTCTCTGCCACCGCCTTCATCTTTTCGATCAAAGCAGTGGTCTCCTGGTCGGAGACGGACGCACGAATAATAAACAGAGACTCGTAGAGCTCCATGCAGCAATCCTCCTGGACAAAGGCCCCGGGACTAGCCCGGAGCAAGGTGTAGGCACGCTGGATTCAGCCAGCGCGAAGGGGTGAAGCTAACATAGGCCTCGAGAACGTGTCAATAAACAGCCGACGTTGAGGCTTCGCATGATTTCGTTCTACCGCTTGAACATTCGTGACGGTGCATTCGCTGGAGGTGAAGGACGGGAACTTGGTCCACTAAAACCAGAAGACGGTCCACCGGACGAAAAGCCGGAACGGGGATAATAATAAGGGTACCCTGATCGATATCCAGGCCCATACCCGGAGAATCCTGGGTAATAGCCAAAGGGGCTCCCCCAGAATCCTGGATTTGAATAAAAGGGACTGGCCTGGTCATACACGTCGGCATACCCATTCTCCGGAGCCTGACTGAGCATGGCCATCCGTTGTGTCTGATGCAGCGACTCTGCGCAGGCCGTGAGACTAAACAGCAACACTCCACCGATCATCGTCTTCATCCATCGAGTCACCATGGCACCCTCCCCTAGAAATGGTACGAGACGCCGACAAATAGCTGGTGCGCCCTATACGTACTGTCGAATCCACCGAACGAACCAAATGCGCCATTAAAATCAAACTTCGCATCCGTGAATTTGTATTCCGTGAACAGCGCCACGTGAGGCGTCACAAATGCACGGATCCCCGTGAGAAAATTGAACCCGATCGACACCTGTGTGTCCGACTCGGTCTCCACCGAGCGACTCAGACGCGCGATCAGAATGCCGGGACCAAGGCCAAGATAAGGTTGAAAGGTTGCGCCTGGATACCGAAGCAAAATATTCGCGCCGACATTCGTCACGCCCAGATGGATGCCGGGGCTATCGCCAAGATTCTTCACGTGCGGCGTACTGTGGAAGACATCCAACTCGAATCCTAGCGAACCATGATACGGATACACGCCGACCTTTCCGCCATACGCAAGACTGTTTTTCATGTCGAAGCTTTGCAGCTCTATGCCACTGAACGGACCTGTGGTTGTGACGTTGCGCAAGGAATCAGCAAAGCTGTACCCAGCTTGGCCCGCCACATACCATTCAGCCTGTGCCGGAATCGTGATCGAGGATAAGACTGCCAGTAGGAGGACACTGAGGAAGAACTGTCGTCGCACGCAACGCGGCTGCATCATGGTGTACTCCATGAGCGAGGCTTGGATTCATTGTACTAAAAACATTCTTGGAAATGTAATGTGAAGGAGGAAAAAAATAAAATGATCGCCCGTATTCACAGGGGTCAATGATACTGGCGGCCTGCGGGTCGTC
>JACMLT010000155.1 GCA_014379455.1 Nitrospiraceae bacterium | reverse complement strand
AGGTCGACCCCACGCCGTTTCATGGAGAGCAACAGTTGCTTCTGCCACCAATCGCCGCTGGGTTTACTCCAGGGTTCGATCGCGCCTTGGGCCAGCGACTTGCTGTGATCGGGAATGACGAGGTCGGGATCGTACCGCAGAATATTGCCGAACCCTTTGCACTCCGGGCAGGCGCCGAGTGGATGGTTGAAAGAAAAGAGGACCGGACGAATCGGTTCGAATGTTCTGCCGCATTGTTGGCAGCGAAAGCTCGTGCTGTAGGTGCGGGGGCCCTGGTCGATGACCTCCACGCGGCAGAGGCCTTCGCCCTCACGAAACGCCGTTTCGATTGCTTCAACGAGACGGGATCGGTTGTCTTCCCGGATCACCAGCCGATCGAGGATCACGTGCAGAGGGTCCGGCCTGCTTGCGGGAAGAGTCTGGATCTCGTGGAGATCGAGGATGCCCGCACCGCATTGCAGCCTGCTGTACCCACGCAACAACAGCGATTGGAGAAAGGCCTGGTCCTGTTTCGGGGCGGGCGCTGCGACAGGAAACAGAATCATCACCCGTGCGTCGGTGCAATGGGTCAGGAGATCGTCGACAACGCTGCCGGGGTGAAAACTGCGCGCCTCGACGGCGCAATCGGGGCAAACCGGATGGCCGACTTTGGCGAACAGGAGTCGCAGAAGATCGGCAATTTCAGTCGTGGTGCCGACCGTTGAGCGGGCCGTGCGAATAGGGTTCTTCTGTTCGATGGCAATGGCCGGGCGAACGTTGATCAGCCGATCGACATCCGGCCGATTGACCTTATCGAGAAACATGCGGGCATAGGTGGAGAGCGATTCCACATAGCGCCATTGGCCTTCGGCAAAGAGCGTGTCGAACGCGAGCGAGGATTTCCCCGACCCTGAGACGCCGGTGATGGCCGTGACCTGATTGTGGGGGATACGGAGCGAGATGTTCTTGAGGTTGTTCTGCCGCGCGCCTTCGACGATGAGGTGATCTCTTGAAGGATTAGAGTCCAGAGGATTCGGCACAGCGATCGCTCCGATAATGGGTTGACCGACCATGGTAGCAACTGTCGGCGGCTGGTTCAACGAAGGAACACGTCGGCTAGCAGGCTGTTGATAAAGTCCGCCAGCATCGTTCTCGCATCGTTCAGATCCTCAACGTACCCCAGAGAGTACGTCTCCGGTCTTCACTCGCTGCGGCCTTGCTGGACGACCTTTCTGAACAGCCTGGGAGGACCGCTGAAAGAGTCTGGGACGTTTAGGTGCCCATGATTTTTATGTGCTCAGGTAGTTTGTCAACAACCTGCTGGGCAGCTTCGGGTTTTTGCCTTTATCTGTCGATAGCGTAGAATTCCCCATGCTCGGGGCAGGAGTCCTACGAATAGGTCTGCGGAGCTTTCACATGTTGAGCATCGCTCGAACCAGAGAGAAGCCGGATGCCTTCTGATTTCGATGTCTTTCTGAGCTACCACTGGCGGGACCACACGCAGGTAGAGGCACTCGCGCGGCGATTGCGCGAGCAGAAGCTCTCGGTCTTTCTCGACCGGTGGTATCTGACGCCGGGGCAATCATGGCTGAAGGAGTTGGAGGCGACTCTCGCGCGCTGTCGAGCGGTGGCGGTTTGCATCGGGCAGGGAGAAATGGGTCCGTGGCAGCAGCGGGAGCAATATCTCGCGCTGGAGCGCCAGGTGGCCACCGAGCGCCGCGGCCAACGCTTTCCTGTTATTCCCATTCTGCTTCCTGGCGCAGAGCCGCCGCTGGGATTTCTGAGCCAACTCACGTGGGTCGATTTTCGCGCTCGTGTCGACGATCCGGTCCTGCTGGACATACTCGTTAGAGCGGTCCACGGTGAACCGCCCGGCCCGGATGCACAAGACAGGGTCCGCGACACACTCGCCACGATATGTCCCTATAGGGGGCTGCTCTATTTCCGCGAAGAAGACGCACCATTCTTTTTCGGTCGCGCAGAGACCATCACGCAGCTTGTCAGCGCTGTTCAACATCACAGCCTGGTCGCCGTCGTTGGGGCTTCCGGGAGTGGAAAGTCCTCGGTCGTCAGGGCGGGCCTCGTGCCGGAGCTGCGCAAGAGTCCTGATCGTGTATGGGAGGTTGCCACGATCGTGCCGACCGATCGCCCCATCCATGCGCTCGCTGCGGTGCTAATGCCGCTACTCGAGCCGGATATAAGCGAAACCGACAGGTTGATCGAAACGAACAAGCTGGCCGAGGCCCTTCACCAACAGAGGGTCAAGGTACGCGAAGTCGTAGATCGTGTGCTCGTCAAGCAACCGGGCACAGACCGCCTGCTTCTCATCGTCGATCAGTGGGAGGAGTTGTTCACGCTCTGCCAGGACGATGTGACCCGCCGATGCTTCATCGACAATCTGCTGGAGGCTACGGCCACGGCGAGAGTGAGCGTGGTGCTCACCCTGCGGGGAGATTTTTCGGCCGCGCAATTACCGATTATCGACCGTTGTCCGACCGCGTTCAAGGGGCTCAGGTGAATCTTGGCCCGATGAAGCGGGAGGAATTGCGCCTGGCCATTGAGGAACCGGCGCGGCAGGTCGGACTCACGTTTGAAGCGGGCCTGGTCGATCTGATGCTGGAGCAGGCCGGCGACGAACCGGGCCAATTGCCCTTGCTCGAATTCGTACTGCGGCGATTGTGGGAAGACCGGCGTGGCGGTGAACTCCATCACGAGGCCTATAAGGCCATGGGTCAGTTGCAGGGCGCAATCGCGAAGAAAGCGGAATCCCTGTACCTCAAACTGAATGAAGACGATCAACACAAGGTACAACAGATCTTCTTGCGTCTCGTGCGTCCGGGTGAGGGCGAGGCGGACACCAGACGGCGGGCGACATTCGCGGAAGTGGGAGAGGGACTACGGAGCCTCGCGAAGACGCTCGCCGATGAGCGTTTGCTCGTGACCTCTCAGGTTGCCGGTAGCTCGGAGGAAACGATCGAGGTGTCGCATGAGGCGCTGATCCGTCATTGGGAGCGGCTTAAACAGTGGGTTGAGGCCGACCGTCGATTCCTCGCCTGGCAGTTGCGGTTGAATGCGGCGGTGAAGGAGTGGGAAGGGAACAAACGAAGCTCGGACCTCCTCCTTCGCGGAATTCAGCTGACCGAATCAGTGGATTGGCTCAAGAAAAAGCCAGACTATCTTTCGCCCGTGGAACGGGAGTTTGTCACGGTCAGCAAGAATCGGAAAAAGAGGAACCTCATTGCCGCTGCCACAATCGCTGGGCTGATGCTCATACTGATTGGTGCACTCTCCTGGTCGTGGAAGGAAGGAGTGACGGTCAAATATACCGTATCCATTGTTAAGGCTCGGCTGCATCTTGTCTCAGTGCTAGAGCCGGAAATGGTGGAGATTCCTGTAGGAGACTTTCTGCAAGGTGATGTAATTACCCGGCCTAATAACCCATTGCGCAAAGTCACCGTCAACGGGTTTATGATCGGGAAATATGAAGTCACCTTCGAAGAGTACGATCGGTATGTGGAATTGACTGGTGGTCGATCACCAAACGATGAAATGTTGGGTCGTGAGAGGCGACCCGTAATCGACGTCATGTGGGAAGATGCCGTAGACTATGCCAAGTGGTTGTCCAAAGCGACCGGCAAGGGGTATCGACTGCCGACCGCATCTGAGTGGGAATACGCGGCTGGAAGCGGAGGGAAGGACACCATGTGGGCAGGGACTTCCGACGAGAACCAACTGAAGGATTATGCTGTCTATATGGTCAATTCAAAGCAGGTAGAGCCTGTCGGCAGTAAAAAACCTAACGATTTCGGTCTGTATGACATGAGCGGGAATGTGTTCGAGATGGTGAGAGATTGCTTTGCCAAAGCAGGTAAAGAATGTAACACCCACATGATCCGGGGCGGTTGCCGGGGCAATAAAGCTGAAACCCTCCGTATCTCATATGAGCATCCGAGTATGGTCGGTACCCGGAATAACCTCACGGGATTCCGTCTTGCCCAGGACATTCCGTAACCCTGTGCCCTTTGCTCTTTGACCCTTTGTCCCCGGTTCGGCGGGATTGATGAGTCCTTGAATGGTCTTGGAGATGAACGATGCCTGCCAGCGTGCCCTAGGAGCCTGTCCGACATTGACCGTTCTACTGCGGCGAATGATCTGTAATCACGCGCTGGTCTCGCGACGCGGCTCAGTGATTTTGCGACGAACCACCATGAATAATGCGGGCTAGGGGAGCGCATCGAAGCTGGGTTGCTTGAGGTGTTGGAACTGTTGGTTGAAGCGGCCTATAGCCGCAACAAGGAGGCCCCGTTGCGGCGCGTCGCTCCATCACCGCAGCACTCGATCACATGGTATCGGCCCTCGGTGAAATGAATCGGCTCCATTTTAACGGAACAGGCTGAGTATTTAGCAAAGCGGCAACTGTACGAGTGCCGACCGATTACCTACCTCAACGTGAGCTTCACTACTCCCACGCAGCCCAGATACAACACGAGCGAGCCGATCATGGAAGGCCAGAAGCCGAGTTGCGGAACGGCCAGAATCATGGTGATGACGTAGACGACCCAGGGTGGAACGAACCACAGCAAGTTCTTTGCGTAGCTGACGATCGCCTCATTGCCGCCGTTCAGATAGATCAGGATGAACGTCGCGCCGGTAATGGCGGGAAAGGTGCTGGCAAAAGCGGCGAGGAACGATTTGCCTTGCGACCCCAGATATGTCGAGACACTGACGATCGTCCCACCAAGAAGAAAATAGAGCACATACTTACCGAATTCACCCATCGTGTTGCTCCTTGTTGAGAGAGACCGCTTCTTTCTATGACAATGCGAATTTCACCGAGCTATACATCACGATGACTTCGATGGCATGCGCGACGATCGTGACGTAGAGATTACGTGTGCGTAGCCAGATGATTCCCCAGATCAGCCCGTCCCAGACGGCGATCCAGTGGAGGTCCTGAAAAGTATTCACCATGAAGGGATCGAAAGCAAATATCAGAGAACTCGCGATGAGGGCTAAAGGCGAGAACCGCTGGGCCACGCCGGATCTCCACAGCCTCGACTCAAGTGTAGCCAGACGCCCAAGGAGAAGTCCTCGAAAATTCAGTTCTACAAAGAAGGCGATACCACAGATGAACCAGGGGACCATGACCAAGAAGGGGAGTCGGCCATGCGGCGTGGTCTTGAGGAAATTGATGTCATAGCCCAGATGTGGATAGACGGAAAGAATCACAAACGTATTCAGGCAGCCGAGTAGCAGGCCTGTCAGGAGTCCCCAGCGGAGGCCCCCCCGAAAGTTCCTTTTTCCCAGTCCTAGCCGAGATGCGATGTTGCCGTTGCGCGTGGCCCACAAGCCTAAAGCGAGGTAGGCCACGATCTGTGGCGCGAACAGCACCAGCGTCTGTTCTTGGAGCGAAGCGGGAAGGGCGTAGAAGCCGAGCGTTGCGGCGATGGGGAGCAGTGCGAAAGCTGCTCCCCATTCTTTGGTCTGAGTCGGTATCACGTGCAGACCGGACTCAGGCGCTGTCATGCAGGTTAGTTCAGTTGGAGGTTATAACGGTCGAGGGTGGTGGCTTTGTGCCTCGCGAGATTGGAGAGCGATTTATTGTAATCGACGACGGCGCGTAACTCGTGTCCTTGGGCCGTCGCCAGATCGCGTTGAAAGTCGAGAACGAAGCGTGTGGTGCTGAGCCCCACTTTCAGGCGCTCTTGCTCCGCCTGCAACTGCTTCTCTGCCATGATCCTGGCTGATCGAGTGGTTTCGATCCGCTTAAAATCCGTCTGGACGCGCCGGACGGCTTCGCGCACCCCCACGATGATGAGCTGCCGCACATTTACGAGCGATGCTTCGGCGTTCTTCTCCTCCAGCTGCCGCTTATTATAGGTGCTCCAGGCAGAGCGGTTGCCGAGGGGATAACTTAAGACAAGGCCCGCGCCATAATTGTAGAAATCGCCGCTGAAGTTCCGGTTCACCGAGTCGGCGTAATCTCTCCCCAGTCCTGCCATGCCCATCGTCCCTTGGAACGAAAGATTCGGGAGAATCTGATTTTTGGCAAACTTGGTGTTGAGATCGCTGGTCTCCATATTCTTTTTTGCCTGGACGATTTCCGGCCGCTGTTCGATGGCCGTGTCGATGGCTTCTTGTAGGCTGATGGGCTCAAGGGTCATGACCGGTTGGTCGAGCGGGGTCAAGTGCACGTCTTGACGCAGGTCTTCTTCTGAAGGATTGAGCAGTCTGCGTAACTGATCTTCCTGGTCTCGAATCGTTTTCTCGGCGACCAGGACCTGTTCGACCCGTGACGCGACGGCCGCTTCGGCTTGCAACACATCGACGATCGACATAATACCGGCCTTGGCCTTCGCGCGGTTGCTGGCCATGAGTTCCTGCGCCGCTTTCAAGGCGGCCTCGGCGACTTTCAGGTTCTCATTGGCGAAGACGACCTCCCAATAGGTTTGTTCTACCGTGGCCAGGACGTTGAGGACACGATCGCGAAAGACATGTTCTTCCACGATGGCATTATTCTGCGCGACGCGGATGAAGGTCTTGGTGATGTCGATGCCGGCGTTGCGGAGGAGCGGGTGCGTGAGGGTGAGCGAGAGGCCACCGGTGTAGGACGGATTGAATAAGAACGATCCGAAACTACCACATCCTGGAGTGCTAGGCGATTGCCCAAAACACCCTTGCGTGCCGGAGACATTATTTCGAGCGGGGCTATAGTTCAGGTCGACGTTGCCGCCTGTCGGTAAATTGGTCGTGGCGTCGAGCGTGACGGAGTGGTTCCGTTGATCGAAGATTCTGATATCGTTGAGCGGTCCCTGTGAAAAGCCGAACACCGGCCGGTTGAGCGGTGTCGCGGTCCGATTGTATTGGCCGTTCACACTCAGAGTCGGGTCGAACTTGGCTTCTTCGATGGTGATGTCTGCTAACCTGCTCTCTTTCGTCTGGCGGCTGATATTGATGTCCAGATTATGCTTGAGTGCTTGAAGGGCTGCGTCGGCGAGGGAGATGGTTTCCTGTCGTTCCGAAGACGGTGTCTTGCCGATCTCTAGCCCCCAACTGAGCCCAGGCGACAGGATGAGTCCAATGCCGAGGGCATAGCTACACGTGCGCCACCATCTCTGTGTTTTGGTACCCGGTTCCATAACTCCTCCCCTTATGATCGACAAGAAAAATCTCTGCATACTATAATGATGTTATGCGAACCTGTCATGGGCTAACTGGAGCGAGATTACAGGGCCATTGGGCGACGCAATCCATTCTACCGGTCTTGGTGTCTTCAGCGGCACTGGTTGCGTTGATCCTATTTTTGTTCTCGCTCCCGTCATTGACCTCGCAGGCCTGGGCCCAATCGATCTCCAGCGTTCGTTCATTCGACGGAGGGGTTGCCCCGCTGGTTAAAGGGCCTGGCCCAGGGAGTCTCTATCTCGACAATCAAGGCACTCAGGGATTTTTGTACAATCCAGGAAACAATTTCCAGTCGTTTAGCTTTCGGAATCCCACAACAGGTCAAGCATGGAGCGGGGCGGTGACCACGTTCGGGCCGCAACTTTCGATTGGGCTGATCCAAGGCGCCAATCAGACTGGCTCACCGACCGTCCTTCCCGGCCCTCCCCGCCAAACCGTGCCATTGCCATCGATTCAGTCGACGATTCTCGACGACATCCCATGACAGGATGCTGAAACAGTTTGCGATTCACGCCTCACGGATCAAGGAGCATTCGCCAGTTGCCAGGTGAGGGCAAGGACATACCGAGCTACCGTGTGCAGAATCTCCGGATTGATCGTGTCGGCGGTATCGGTGGGCTGATGAAAGTGCGGGTGGACTCCACCGCTCACGACGGTGATGGTTGGGACTCCCGCTTCTTTGAAGGGCACATGATCGCCGCCGGGGAAAAATCCGTAGACGTCGAGCTTGTCAGTGAGCCCTGCCGCTTGTCCTGCTTCGAGCGCAACGCTCTTTTCGAATCCTGTGACACCGATCGTCAGCCGTCCATTTCCGGCTCCAGCATGGTCGATGTTGATCATGGCCTTCGTTGAGCCGAGAGGGACGACGGGTCTCGATGTATAGAGACGTGACCCGATCAGATTATTTTCCTCTCCACTGAAGGACACAAAGAGGATCGTCCGTTGGGGGCGCAGTCCCATGTTTCTCAGCGCTCGCGCCACTTCCAGGATCACGGCTGTTCCCGATGCGTTGTCGTCAGCGCCTGGAAACCAGAGGCCCGCAGGACGTCCGAAATGGTCACGATGTGCCCCGATGATAACGGTATCCGGCCCTGTACCAGGGATTATCCCCACCACATTCGTCAGCAAGCCATCCTGAATCGTGGTGTTCCAATGGAGAGAGGCATATTGGTTCGTGTGATGAGAGCGTGCTGATGGAGCTTTATTGAGTTGCTCTTGGAGGGTGCGAAGGCGGTCGATGTCAGATCCTTCACGGCTCTCGGTTAGGAGACGCTCGGCGAGGTTCGTGCTGATCCATGCGCCAGGGAGAGCTTGGTCAGTGGGGAGCTGCCCGTAAAAAGCGCTGGGCTTTCCCGTGACGCCGCGTCGAGCTTCATAGGGATTGAGAATTGGCCCTGTCGCAGTCAGATAGGCCATGGCTCCTCGATCTCGTGCGAATCGGACCTTGTCGGCATGGCTGATGTGGCCTTGGTAGTAGTCTGGCTTGCCACGGAGGAAGAGCACGATGCAATTATTCACGTCGATGCCGGCGTAATCGTTGACCTCTTGGGTAGGATCGACGATGCCATAGCCGACGAAGATGATCGGACCTTGGAGGTCGGCAGAGGGGGAATCAAAGATTGGGAGGTAGTCCTTGCTTAACTGTGCCGTGACAAACGTGTCTGCTGTGCCGGTACGAATGATCGGGTTTGGCTCGATGAGTGGGGTGGAGACCATCGAGGCCATGGCGCCTATTGGTAGTACCTTTCCTGATTGTGCAAATGGGAAAGTGAGTGGGGTGTTAAAAATGAGTGGAAGTTTTACCCCTGCTGAGATCAATTCCCGTGCGAACCATTGAGCCGATCGCAGATCGTCATCTGATCCGGCCTGCCGGCCATTGAACGCCGGGTCGCTTAACGTGCGTATGTCGGCGAGCATTCGTTCGTTGGACAGGCTGTCGAGCGCTTGAAGCCATGCGCGATGTTCCCCCTCCGATTGTGCGAAACCCTCGGTTCCCAGGTGGAGCAGAACGAGAATGATTCCCAGGAGCGTGATCACAGCGCGAAAGGGAGAGCCGCTGCATGTTGAACCGTTCATGCCGTGAGCCTTTCGAGGAGTTGCGCAGGACTATAGCATAGACCGACAGGTCCGTTGCAGAGCGGCTGCGGGCCAAGGTACTATGCCAAATTATGAGCATGACATGTCCATGACAGATTCAACCACGCCAGCGCCTCATATCACGAATCGGCTGGCCAGAGAAGCCAGTCCTTATCTCCTGCAGCATGCGGAGAATCCCGTGGAGTGGTATCCCTGGGGTGAGGAAGCCTTATCGCGGGCGAAAGCCGAAGACAAGCCGATTCTCTTGTCGATCGGGTACTCGGCTTGCCATTGGTGCCATGTGATGGCCCATGAGTGTTTCGACAATGTTGAGATTGCCGGGTGTATGAACCGGGACTTCATCAATGTGAAGGTGGATCGAGAAGAGCGCCCGGACTTGGACGATATCTACCAAAAGTCCGCGCAGGTGTTTCTGGGACGCGGCGGTGGGTGGCCCCTGACGATGTTTCTCACACCTGACCAAGAACCGTTCTACGGGGGGACCTATTTCCCGCCGACGCCCCGCTATAACCTGCCGGGATTTTCCGAAGTCTTGCGCGGGGTCGTCGAGGCCTATCGAAATCATCGAGACGATGTCAGGAAGAATGTAGAGAAAGTGAAAACCGGACTACAACGAGTCGGCACGCCGCAACCGTCGGACGATCCCTTGACAGATCGTGTGCTCGATGAGGCAGTCAAAAATTTAGAGCAGTTTTTCGACCCGGTTCACGGTGGATTCGGTGAAGGACCAAAATTTCCCACGGTTCCTCCGCTCAGTCTGTTGCTCCGTCAGACGGCTCGGACGAAAGATGCCTCCCACCAAGAGCAAGTGCTCTTACAGTTGCGAACCATGGCGGCTGGAGGAATCTACGATCATCTCGGCGGGGGCTTCCATCGCTATTCGGTGGATGGCCGGTGGTTGGTTCCCCATTTCGAGAAGATGCTCTACGACAACGCGCAGCTGGTGCGGATCTACCTCGATGCCTGGCGTCTCACCAAAGAGGATCGGTTTCGTGAAGTGGTGGAAGAGACGTTGGAATACGTCCGTCGTGAACTCACGCATCCCGATGGCGCCTTCTTTGCTGCGCAGGATGCCGACAGCGAGGGACATGAAGGAAGCTACTTCGTCTGGGAGCCGAAAGAGATTGCGTCGGTGCTGGGAGCCGACATGGCTGAGGATTTTTGTCGATACTATGGGGTGACGGAGAGCGGCAATTTTGAAGGGAAGAACGTGTTGAATCGGCTTGGTGAAGTCCACTCCAAATCTGACGCGCAAGCGGACGTGGAGGTTATGTTGCGGGCTGCCAGGCTGAAGTTGCTGACCGCACGCGAGCAACGGATGACGTTGCAGCGGGATGACAATATTCTCACGAGCTGGAATGCGATGATGGTCTCCGCGTATCTCGATGCCTACCATGCGTTCGGGGTTTCGGCGTATCTGGCAGCTGCGGAGCGGGCGCTCACATTTCTGTTGGACTATGCGATCGAGAACGGACGGGTCTATCGTACGGTCAGGGCGGGGAAAGGACGCTTGAACGGCTATCTGGATGATGCCGCCTGTCTTGCCGCTGCGTTGCTGGACGCGTTTGAGGCGACCTCGCATCGGTGGTATCTGGATCAAGCACGCGAGGTGACGGACCATTTGGTGGAGCGATTTTGGGATGAGCCGATGGGGGGGTGCTTTTATACCAGTCGCGACCACGAAGCTCTGCTCCATCGTATGAAGTCCGGGACCGATAGCGCGATTCCATCGGGGAATGCCGTCGTCGCCATGGTCTTGTTGAGGCTCTTCTCTTTCACCAGAGAGCAGCGGTATCACGATCTGGCCGAGCAGCTGTTTCGGGTGTTCCGACATGTGATGGCGCACAATGCCTATGGTACTTCGGCTATACTGTGCGCGTTGGATTGGTACCTGGCGACACCGCAGGAGATTGTTGTGGTTGGGACTCGTGGCGATACCATGACCGAATCGTTGCTCTCAACAGTCCATCGGCGCTATCTGCCGAATCATACGGTGTTGGTGGTTGAATCGGCTCATCCTGGGGATGAATCCGACTTGCCGCTCGCGATCGGGAAGACGAATGTGAACGGGAAGCCGACGGCGTATGTGTGCCAACGTCAGACCTGTTCACCTCCGGTGACGGACACCCACCAATTGGACTTGTTATTGTAGGGAGGGCGCTTTGGGCGCAGGTGACTCAGGTAAAGGATTGTATGATCATCTCTATCGCAGATTCTTCGAGAATCGCGCGCGGCACAAGGGCTATGATTTTCAACATGCGCCCGGTGGAAGCAATCCAACACCAGGCGTCACATTTCCGGATCGCCTTCGATGGTGGGCCTGGGGCCGATGGAAGCGTCGAAACAAAATCATGGCCGCTCGTGATCGGTTTCAGCAAGACATTCTTGATATCAAGAAGCAGCCACCGAGGTAGCAAGAGTTTCAGGGGATGGGCACGAATGAACGTAGCATGAGCGTGACGCCGAGATCTGTGAGTCGGGTGGTTATAGGGCTTGTCTTGGCCACGATTGCTGGCGAATGGAGCTGTTGGGTCGAGCCGTCTCATGCTATTGAAGTAGAGAGCCGGGCGGAAAAAGAAGCCAACTTGCAAGGTCAGATTCAAGGAGGGTTGTTTAATCGATGGACGTTCGACCAGCAGAAGTCCAGTGCGGCTCCTGTTGGATTCTCGATGCTGGGGTTTGGCGAGGGGCCAGCTGCGGACTGGATGGTCAAGGCGGATCCTGATGCTCCCTCGGCGCCCAATGCTCTCGCTGTGAATTCATCGTGTCCGACTGAGACCTGTTACCGTTTGATCGTCGCCGACGGGTTCCAGTATGAATATCCCGATGTGTCGGTCAGGATGCGGTTTCCCGCCGATGCGTCGACGGGAAAGGGTGGTGTGGTGTTTGGCGTACAGGATGCCATGCACTTTTATGCGGTGGTGGTCGATCTTGCGACGAAGACACTGGACGTGAGCAGGGTGGTGAAGGGAAAGGAGACGAGTCTCGGGCAATCGTCGCTGACGCCTAAAGCGGCCCCCTGGCATACACTGCGAATTCAGCGGAATACCATCCTGAGTAAAGATTTTATCGAAACCTTCTTTGACGGTGTGCTCGCCGTGACAGTTGAGGATCAGTCGCTGACCATCGGCCAGGTCGGTCTCGTGGTTCGCGGATCCACCGCGCTGATTTTCGATAGCGTGCACGCTGTTCCGCTGTTCTCTCACCGCCCGCTTTCTGCTCCTGCAGCCTATTAGGAGGCAAACCCACCATGCGCGTGATTGCGTCGTCACAGTATTTTCCAATCCGGAAATGAGTCTGAACGAAGATCGGTGAATCTGAATGCCTGAACCCTGTTCTGCCTCGGTCGGGTTGATCAATGCTCCGTCGTACTGCCGTGCCGGTTGTGCTCATGCCCGCTTCCGGCTTGCCGCCGAGATGGTCTGGAACAACGTCTTGCGTGCGTGGTTCAGCGCCAAGGCGGCCTCAGTGTCGCTCAGCCTTGACGCGAGGGCATCCAGGTGTTCCGCGATGATGCCCACTTTGAGATACTGATGGGCATCGGGTACGGATTTCAACTTCTCATACGGCGTCTTCATGTCCTCGTAGCGATAGCGCTTGCGCTCCTTTCCTGTGGCATCCGTGCTCGTCTCCGGGAAGAAGCAGGGGCGGTGGAAATTGACAGAGGGGTTCAGGAAGTCCGCACAGAACGCGTTGACCTGTTCGGCGAACTGTTGCGGGATATGGGCATAGCCCAGATGCTTGCGCACCACGGCGCCGTTCTTGGGTTCCGCCAAGGCGTTATCATTGGACTGCCGAGGGCGGGACTTGGTGAACTCGATGCGCAGCGTCTCCAACAGCGTCGCAACCTGGTCATTGATGTACTCCGAGCCATTATCGGCATGGAATCCCAGGATGGTAAACGGAAACCCCTCCAACAGTTGCCGGATGACCGGGAGCAGAGAGGCCTCGCTGATCTTTTCGCAGGTGGCAACCAGTTGGAACTGGGTCACGCTATCCACCGTATTGATGTGATACACCCCCTTCACGCCATCCTGATCGCCTTGATGCACACTATCGATGCGGATATAGCCCGGCATCCCATTCGGCTGTGGGGCGCGGCGCTGGCCGATGGGCACACCGGTGGGCCGCGTCTTGGTCCAGTGCCGCCGCGTGCGCTGGTATGGAATCCCGCCCCGCAGGTTGTACAGATGGGAGACCGAGATCCCCGCCAGCCGTTCAAACCGCGCATCCCCAAAGAGCAGGAGGGCGCGTTCCATCAGCTTCTTGGTGGCTGGGCCGGACACGGTGCCATGCAGCGCATCAACTTCAGCCAGCAGGGCCACGTCCGTGGCGGTGAAGCGGCTGGGGAACGCGTGCCGAGATGCGCCGTGCCGGCACGACAGTGTCCCGTCCTGGCGGTACTCGCGCACCAGCCTGGTCACCTGTTGGCGTGAGAGCCCGGTCATGCGCTCGAGATAGCGGAGCAGTACGCCACGGTTGACCCGCCCGTGTTGCGCATAGCCGAACCGTGTGAGTACCCGCTCGATAAACTGATAGCGCTCCGCCTTGGGGAAGCGGAAGGCTCCCTCCGCGGTCCCGTCCAGAAAGGCCTTGACCTGTCCCAAGGTGTGTAGCCGTGCTTCTTCCATTCAGACTCATTTCGCGTTGGAAATACGACCCGGCTTCAGAATCATCTTGCATTGGAAGAGGCTATCACTTGCAATTATGAGGGTAGAGGAGTAGAGTCACACCGTGTATCATTGCGCAAGGCCTGGCAGTGATAGTACAGAGAGAGACAAGGCCTAGGACAGTTGTTGTTTTGGTCCTGCACGGGAATTTGATCGGAAGCCAGCCTTGAGCCGTCATGGTGTTTGCATCTTCGGCCCACTCCTTCCTCACTTTGTTCTCGAGTCCAAGACAACACATATTCTCAAAGGAGGAACCCAATGGGTTCGAAGATTTATGTCGGCGGTTTGCCGTATTCCACAACTGAACAGCAACTGAGCGATCTGTTTGCTGTGCATGGAGCGGTGACATCATCCCGGATTATCACCGATAAGTTTACCGGCCAGTCCCGCGGGTTTGGATTCGTGGAGATGTCCGGGGACTCAGAAGCGCAGGCGGCAATTACCGCGCTGAACGGCACTGAGTTGGGCGGTCGCACGTTGACCGTCAACGAAGCGCGCCCCCAGGAGCCACGTACTGGCGGTGGTGGCGGCGGCGGCGGTCGCGGTGGTCGCGGCGGTGGTGGAGACCGGTACTAAGTCGTAACGAGTGTTGCACACATCGGGGCTGCCTATCCGGCAGCCCCGCTATTTCCTTCCTAGAATTGCCCATCAACGTGATGCGTTTCTCGGCCCTCTACCAGGCCGGACCGTGCAGTCCCAGGAAGTGTTTCCCTACAAGGAGTCTTATGTCTACGTTTGCTGATATGAATCTGCCCCAGTCCCTTGCCCAGCGCCTGATACAGGCAGGCCTCACGACACCCACGCCGGTGCAACAGGCGGCCATTCCACTCGCGCTGAAAGGCCAGGACATTATGGCGCAAGCCAAAACTGGGAGTGGAAAAACACTGGCATTTTTGCTGCCGATTATTGAGCAGGTTATGCGACGGGAGGCCTCTGCGCCCGCGCCTGGTCCCTATACCAGGTCTGGACCGAGCCACGCGTCTGGACCGAAGTTTTTGGTGCTCGCGCCCACACGGGAGTTGGCGCTTCAGATCGAAATGGAGTTGCGCAAGTATGCCCCGATGTCCGTGACCTCGCTGTCGGTGTACGGCGGGACGTCGATCGAGCGCCATTACCGTGCGCTGCAACGGCCTCCGATGGTGGTGGTCGGTACGCCAGGGCGGTTGCTCGACTTGGCCGGTTCTGGCCACTTGAAGTTGGGTGGCGTGACGTTTCTTGTGATGGACGAGGCCGATCAGATGTTGGACCGCGGGTTTCTTCGGGACATCCAACGGATTATCCGTCTTCTGCCGGTTGAACGCCAGACGCTATTGTTCTCCGCGACTTTTTCCGGGGAGATTCAAACGCTCGCGCAGACCATGCAACGAAATCCCGCTCGTATCTCGGTCGATCCAGGCATCAGCACCCCGACAACGATCGTGCATGCCTACTATGTCGTGCCGGGAGATCAGGCTCGTACGCAACTGGTGCATACGTTGCTCCAGAGCGTGACTGGCGGGGGAAGGTCGATGGTGTTTTGCGATCAAAAATATAAGGTGCGACGGTTAGCGGCCCATTTGGGCGGAGAGCCGGCTTCGGTCGGCGCGTTGACCGGCAACCACAGTCAAGCGCAGCGGGAACGAACGCTCGGCGCCTTTCGGGCCGGTCGTCTCCGTTCGCTTGTGGCGACCGATGTGGCAGCCAGAGGCCTCGATATTCAGGATGTGACTCAAGTGATTCACTATGAGTTGCCGACTAATCCGAATTCCTACGTTCATCGGACGGGACGAACGGGTCGAGCAGAAAAGGAAGGGGCGACATACTTGATTCTGTCTCAGTCAGAAGAGCGAGAGTATCTGCGAATGGTGAGGCAGTTACGAATCGAGACGAAGAAACTTTCGCTTCCCGTGTTTGCGGCCCTCCCGTCACCGGCCCCTATGCCGGTGAGTGAAGAGCAGTCTCATCGCCAGCGGCCCCGACGAAGTGCTGAACCCTCGGGCCGGCGGTTCCGCGAAGGTGAAAACCGAGGCCCAGTTCATAGACAGGGAGCCTCGGCGGGTCCGTCCAGGCACTCACGATATTAAGAAACACTGACGCCGCCGGACCCCGGAAGGGGCCGGAGGCGTCTCATGGATCTGTCAATGGTCTGGCTCGCCCACGCACTGTTGTGCGCGGTGCTGTTTCCGATGATAAGATAACGACCGAAAGGTCGTCCATGCCGCCGTTTCAACTCGAAGCCCCATTCAAGCCCTGCGGAGATCAAGGTCAGGCCATCGATAAGTTGGTCGCTGGGATTGCGGCTGGCCGGAAACACCACACGCTGCTCGGTGTGACTGGATCAGGCAAGACCTTTACCATGGCCAATGTGGTCGCGCAGGTGCAGAAGCCCACGTTGGTGCTGGTCCATAACAAGACGCTGGCCGGCCAGCTCTACCAAGAGTTCAAACAGTTTTTCCCCCACAACGCGGTGGAGTATTTCGTCAGCTACTACGATTACTATCAGCCGGAAGCCTATATTCCTCAAAGCAACACGTACATTGCCAAGGACGCATCCGTCAACGATGCCATCGATCAGATGCGGCATGCGGCGACGGCTGCACTGCTCCAACGGAACGATGTGCTGATCGTGTCGTCGGTCTCCTGTATTTACGGCCTGGGGTCGCCTGAGGTCTATCACGAGATGGTCGTCTTCCTCGAAGAGGGTATGGAGATCCGGCGGGAGAAGATTCTGGCAAAGCTGGTCGAGATTCAATACGCCCGCAATGATATGGATTTTCATCGTGGCACCTTCCGCGCCCGCGGCGACGTCATCGAGATCTTTCCGGCGTCGAACGATGCGGTGTCCGTGCGGATCGAGTTGTTCGGCGACGTCGTCGATGCGATTCACGAAATCGACCCCCTCACGGGGAAGTCTCTCAGAAAGCTTCCAAAAGTCGCAGTCTATCCGAACACGCACTATCTCATTGCGCCGGATCGGTATGAGCGGGCGATTACAGGCATCGAAGAGGAATTGGATGAACGGGTTGCCTACTTCAAGAAACAGAATCAGCTCGTGGAGGCTCAGCGGATCGCGCAGCGCACCAAATTTGACCTTGAGATGATTCGGGCGATGGGGTACTGCCACGGCATCGAAAACTACTCGCGGCATCTCAGTGGCCGCGCGGCCGGTGAACAGCCTCCGACGCTCCTCGACTATTTTCCCAAAGGTTTTCTGCTGATCGTCGACGAATCCCATGCCACGATTCCCCAAGTGGGAGGGATGTACGAAGGCGACTATTCGCGGAAGCGCACCTTGGTCGAGTACGGGTTCCGGTTGCCATCGGCGGTCGATAACCGGCCGCTGAAGTTTGCAGAATTTGAGCGCTGTCTCAATCAGACGGTGTATGTTTCCGCGACACCGGGCTCCTATGAGTTGGGGCATGTGGCTGGAGAGGTGGTCGAGCAGATTCTTCGCCCGACCGGTCTGATGGATCCAGTCATCGAGGTGCATCCAGCCAAAGGGCAAGTGGATCATCTGCTCGGCGAAGTGCGAGCCGAAACGGCGCAGGGGGGGCGTGTGTTGATTACCACGTTAACCAAACGCATGGCGGAGGATTTAAGTGAGTACTACCATGATCTCGGTATCAAGGTCCGGTATCTGCACTCCGACATCAAGACGTTGGAGCGGGCTGAAATTCTACGCGATCTGCGGCGCGGAGTGTTCGACGTGCTGGTGGGGATCAACCTCCTGCGAGAAGGGCTGGATCTCCCGGAAGTGACCTTGGTAGCGATTCTCGATGCGGATAAGGAAGGGTATCTTCGATCCTATCGGTCCTTGATCCAGACGGCTGGGCGAGCGGCGAGAAACGTGCGGGGCCATGTGATTTTGTACGGTGATACCGTTACCGATTCGATGCGCATGGCACTCACCGAAACTGAGCGCCGCCGCACGATTCAGGCTGACTATAATGCCAAGCATGGTATCGTGCCCGAGAGTATTAAGAAGGACGTCTTGTCGCTTGAATATGCAACGGAGGAGATGGGTGCCGTGCATCTGGATTTAGCTGCTGAGTCGCTGGCTGTCTACGAAACAGCAGAGGCGGCGGAATCGATTATTAAGCGGCTGGAAATGGAAATGAAAGCTGCCGCGAAAGAATTGGAGTTTGAGCGGGCTGCAGTGCTGCGAAACCGGATTCGAGCATTGAAACTGAAAGGGTTAGAATTGAGACCGGAGGTCTAGAACCCCTCATTTATCCATGAAAATGGGATTAACTCAGGTTGACCAGAGAGGTATCTAGTTAAATGGCCAAGGCATCTTCGAACGAGGCGAGCAAACTTGCCCGATTAAGTTCAGACTGTTCGTTTCTATTGACTCACATGATCCGCCAGAATGATGGTCGAACTGACAAGGAATCGAAAGATATCCTCCGCTCTATCCTGGGAATTTCAGAAAAACAACCCTCTCCGAACTTAAAGGCCTTCCCTGTAGGATGGTATTCAGTTGCAAATGCAAGCATCTATAACCCCGAGACAGGCAAGTTCGATGGAAATGGCAATGTCAAAGCAGTTTGTTTTACGGAAAGCACTCTTTCTGGTCTCCGCGCACATAGGGAGGTCTTTTCTGTGCAGTATGGTATTGCCTTTGATAGAGATTGTCTCTTTCAAAAAGGTGCGAATCCATGCCTGAACATTCGAGAGGATTTGTTAAAGATCAGTGTTCGAATAAATGGCGAGCAATATGCGAGGCATTTGTACAACTTCGTTCCTCTAGAGCTGCACCCGTATGTGAACATCATTAACCAAGGGTTCGATGCGACTCATGAGAGAGAATGGCGATTTGTTGGAGATATGAAGTTTAGGCTCAGTGAAATACGTTTTATTTTTTGTCCAGATGAAAAGTTTTCTATTTTTTCTTCGATCCAGAAAAAGGGGGCGCCGACATTATTTGATCTAGAATGGTTAGATCGCATTTGATGAATCCGTAAACGATTCTGTACGATCATGTTGTTACCCTATCTCACACGAGATGAGCGTGCACCGCATTAGCAGGCTGCGGAAAACTCTGTGGGTACGCCAGAATTTCACTGGTCTGTATGTCTGGGATGACAGGAGTGCATCACGCAGGATGCTCAAAAAGGCCTCCAACTAGGCCGCAGGTGAACCAAAACCGGAGGCGTACCCTCTGGGGTACGTCGAGGATTTTGACGAACCGAGAACGACGTTGGAGGGCTTTTTCAGCATCCTGCCAGAGGGCTGCTACACGTTTTTGTACAGATAGATGCCTAAAAACATTCCGAGAAGACTGAGCAGATTGATTTTGAGTTCGAAGCCTAGCGTGAATTTGAAGAGGACTAAGTCGATGGTGAACGGGCTGATGCCAGGGGTAAAATGAGTGGCGAAGATCGTTTGAATGGTGCCATGAGGGGCCATGACCCGAAGGATCTCTCCTAGGACTCCGCCTAATATTCCACCGATGAGAATAAAAATGAGCAGCATCCAGTATGATTTTCTCACGGCAACTGCCTCATAACTCGCAGAACTCTCGGTGGAATCTTGCGGAACGATGGTAGGAACATTTGGACCATAGCGAAAGGGCTAGGACATGTCAATGAAATGTGCATCTCCATTCCCTTGACTTCATCTTGCCTCGTCATTTAGACTCCCCGATGCTCTTTTGCTAGAATTTTCGAGGCGATCGGAGATCACGCGGTAAGACTTCGGTTGCCTTTTTCTTTGTGGCGCTATGCTGGATTCTCTTAGCGAAAAATTCGAGAAGATTTTTAAAAAACTTCGCGGTTCTGGGGTTCTCACCGAACAGAACATCGCAGAAGCCTTGAAAGAGGTTCGTCTGGCGCTGCTCGAAGCCGACGTCAACTTCAAGATCGTCAAGGACTTCATCGAGCGGGTTCGCGAGAAAGCCGTCGGGCAGGAAGTCCTCCAGAGTTTGACCCCGGGGCACCAGGTCGTCAAGGTCGTGTGGGACGAGCTGCGGGAGATGATGGGCCGCGAACGAGCCGGTCTGGCTCTGGCCTCGAATCCTCCTACCGTCGTCATGATGGTAGGACTCCAGGGTGCGGGAAAGACGACGACCTGCGGCAAGCTTGGGCGGTATTTCAAGGCGCAAGGGAAACGGGTTCTTCTGGTTGCGGCAGATCCTCGTCGTCCGGCAGCCGGTGACCAGTTATCGAGTCTAGGGCGCGATCTTGCCATCGATGTGTATCGCGCCGATCAGGCGCACGCTGCCCAGGCCGATGTCGTGCGCATCTGCCAGACGGGCGTGGATCGGGGACGAGACCAGGGATACGATCTTGTCATATTGGACACGGGCGGACGTCTTCACATCGACGATGAGTTGATGGGGGAGTTGGTCGCGGTGAAAGCTGCCGTAGGGCCACAAGAAATCCTCTTAGTGGCCGATGCCATGACGGGCCAAGACGCGGTGACCATGGCGAGCCAGTTCGATCAACGTATCGGACTGACCGGCGTTATTTTGACGAAGGTTGAAGGCGACGCTCGTGGCGGGGCGGTGTTGTCTATCCGTGCGGTGACTGGTAAGCCGATTAAGTTCTTGGGTGTCGGGGAGAAGCTCGATGCGCTGGAGTTGTTCCATCCCGATCGGATGGCATCGCGCATTCTTGGAATGGGCGACGTGCTCTCGCTGATCGAAAAGGCTCAAGAGACTTTTTCGCGTGAACAGGCTGAGGAGACCCAAAAACGGCTGACTAGCAATACGCTGACGCTGGAGGATTTCCGCGCCCAGCTGGGGCAGGTCAGTCGTCTTGGTTCGATGGAGCAGATTTTGGGTATGCTGCCTGGCGGTCAGAAGCTCATGGGGGCGATGGAAGGGCAGAAGCCGGAACGAGACATGAAACGAGTCTTGGCAATGATCGACTCGATGACCGTACGCGAGCGGCGTGATCATACGCTCATCAATGGAAGTAGAAAAAAGCGGATTGCCCGCGGAAGCGGGACGAAGGTGGAAGAGGTGAATCGGTTGATTAAACAGTTCCTATCGGCGAGGAAAATCGCTAAAGCGATGGCAGGATCTGGGGGGCGCCGGCAGCTTGCGCAGATGATGCGCTCCAGGTAAGAGGCGAAAACCATCATTACGGATGTGTGCACAGAAGGAGGAATCGAGTGGCCGTTCATTTAAGACTCACAAGGACAGGACGACACAAACGACCGCTCTATCGCGTGGTGGCAGCGGATTCCAGGAAGCCGCGCGATGGGCGATTCTTGGAAATTCTTGGGATTTTCGATCCCTTGAAAGAGGCGGGTCTGCCGGAGCTGAAGCAAGAACGGGTGTTGAGTTGGTTGCATCAGGGAGCCCAACCGACCGTCACCGTCAAGACATTGCTCCGCCGCAGTGGCCTATGGAAGCAGTTTGAAGCGGAGAAAGCGGCGAAGAAGAAGGGCGCTTAAGACGTGACGCCTGCTCAGACGGACTTGGTGACAATCGGCAAGATCGAGCGCCACTTTGGCGTACGGGGCGAGTTTAAAGTTCGGTCGTTGAGCGATGTGCCAGGACGGTTAGATCATCTGAAGCAGGTGCAGGTCTTGGAGACGACGGGACAGACGGTCGAGAGGACCGTGACGCATGTTCGGCGCGCCGGCTCGACCTATATCAT
The DNA here is from genome assembly GCA_014379455.1 of Nitrospiraceae bacterium. Taxonomy (GTDB): domain Bacteria; phylum Nitrospirota; class Nitrospiria; order Nitrospirales; family Nitrospiraceae; genus Palsa-1315. Next base: position 6,049 of record JACMLT010000155.1, on the reverse strand, counting down.
GGGTCTTGCTGGTGTGACGACGCCGGAAGAAGCCGGCATGCTGCGCGGGGGCTTGATTCAAGTGCCGCGTGCTCCAGCGTCGGCATTGTCCGCGGACGTCTATTTTGAATGTGACCTTGTCGGGATGACGGTAGAGAACGAGCGGGGCGACGAGGTCGGAGTGCTGGAGACGATTTTGGAGATACCGGACAATCGCGTCTTCGTCGTTCGTAAGGGGACGGAGGAAGTTCTTATTCCGGCCGCAAAGAGCTTTGTGACATCGGTGGATCTTCAGCGCCGTCGGATGATGGTTCGCGGGATCGATGAGTTGGTTCAGGATCGCCATGCGCTGTGACATTCTGACTCTGTTCCCCGACATGGTAGCGCCGGTGCTCGGCCAGAGTATTCTTAAACGGGCACAGGAAAAAGGTCTCTTACATATTACGGTGCGCAACTTGCGCGACTATACGCTTGATCGCCACAAGGTGGCGGACGATGTGCCCTATGGCGGAGGGGCAGGGATGGTGATGAAGGCCGAGCCTATTTTGCGCGCGGTGGAACAGATTCAGGACGACTATGCAAGGGTCGGTGAACAGATTCGATTGCTGTTTCCCTCCCCGCACGGTCGTCCGTTCACGCAGGCCTATGCGAGAAATCTGGCGGACGACCCACGTCGACTCGTTATCCTTTGTGGCCACTACGAGGGAGTCGATGAACGAGTGCGGCTGGCTTTGCATCCGGAAGAAGTTTCCGTCGGGGATTATGTGTTGACCGGAGGCGAGTTGCCGGCGTTGGTGCTCATCGATGCCGCAGCCCGTTTGGTTCCCGGCGTGTTGGGTGATCCGGAGTCGATCGTGGAAGAATCGTTCACGGATGCGCTGCTTGAGTATCCGCACTATACGAGACCGGCGGAAGTTCGAGGGGTGCCCGTGCCGGAGGTGCTGCTTTCAGGACATCACGAGGCCATTCGTCTGTGGCGTCGGAAGGAAGCCCTGCGAATCACGTATCAGAGACGGCCAGATCTTTTACAAGATCGGGTCTTGAGTCTCGAAGATCAACAATTGCTAGATGAACTTACTCGTGAAGGCGTGGTTGGCACGCCTGTTCGATGTGGGGGGGAGGGGTAGTCTCATGAATAGGTTGGAACGTATTCAACAGTCTTTCACGAAGAAGGCGGCGCCTAGTTTTGAAATTGGAGACACCGTCCGCGTGCACGTGAAAGTGGTCGAAGGGGAAAAAGAGCGCATTCAGGTGTTCGAAGGTGCGGTGATTGCACGTAAAGGGTTGCTTAACACGGAGACCTTCACGGTGCGCAAAGTCTCCTACGGTGTCGGCGTGGAACGAATTTTCCCGATCCATTCGCCGATCGTCACGCGCGTCGAGGTGATGCGCCAAGGCAAGGTACGTCGGGCCAAGCTGTATTATCTCCGAGGGAAGAAGGGCAAGTTTGCCAAGGTCGAAGATCGGGAATTCGTCGCGAGCGTCAAGGGAAAGTCAGGGGGCGTCAACAAGGCCCAAGAGCCTGCCGGAGCTGCCTCAGCCTCGAAGACCTAGCAGTCTGCTGAAAAACCATTCAGCATATTCAGCAGGATGCTCAATATGGCCGTCCTCGTCGTTCGTGAAGTGTGAAACGTCAGAATACTGAAACGAACGATGCTTCACAGGTGTTGAGCACGCCGCTGGCGGACTGTTTCAGTCTCCTGCCAGTCCTGTTCCCCGATTCCACCGGCTACGCATGTCGGGTGCCCTTTCAACGGATGCATCGCGGGGCCACATCGTGGGACCTACCGACGAATTTGAATTAGAAGCCCGACGGCGCGGCTATCGCTGTATCGCCGGTCTCGATGAAGCCGGACGGGGTCCTCTGGCAGGTCCTGTCGTCGCGGCAGCGGTGATTCTGCCCACTCGGTGCCATTTAGTCGGTGTCGATGATTCAAAAAAAGTCACTGAGTCTGAGCGCGCGCGCCTCTACGAGGTGATTGTCCGGCGGGCACGTGCGGTTGGTGTAGGGGTCGCCACAGAGCAGGAGATCGACCGCCTCAATATATTAGAAGCGACTCGACTGGCCATGCGTCGCGCGCTGGCATCGTTGACTCCCTCGGCAGACTGTCTCTTGATTGATGCGGTCACATTGTCGCAGCTCGCCATTCCCTCACGCGCTATCATCAAGGGCGATACGTTGTCGATTTCGATTGCTGCTGCGTCGATTGTGGCCAAAGTCACGCGCGATCGCATGATGGTGGTGTATCATCGGACCTATCCAGACTATAATTTTCTCTCCCATAAAGGATATGGGACGGAGGAGCATTTACGGCGGCTTGCTCAATATGGTCCTTGCGCGATTCACCGGCGCACATTCGCCCCAGTCGCACAGCTCTTGGGTGGGCGACGCGGTCGCCGAACCCTCTCGCGTACGGATCTGGGCGAATCTTCGCGGATGAATCAGTGACCATTCCTGACACCCGAAAGCTGTTTGGCCAAGCAGGGGAATCCGCGGCAGAGGAGTATCTGCGGCGCAAGGGGTATCGAATTGTGGCGCGAAATCTGCGTTCCCCTTTGGGAGAGCTGGATTTAGTGGCTGAAGACGGCCAGGTACTGGTGTTTGTTGAGGTAAAGGCGCGTCGAACCGATGCGTTCGGCGGGGCGATTCATGCCGTTCATCACCGGAAGCAGGAGAAATTGATTCAGTTAGCGGCTCAATACTTGGCCCGTCGCCATATCAAAGATCGCCTATGCAGATTCGATGTCGTCTTGCTGCAAGGTTCGGATGCCACCGTTCCGCAGATCGAGCATATTCAGAACGCCTTCGAAATCTCCGGAGACGACCTCCGTTGGTAGGGCGACGATGATTCAATTGATTCACGTGTCAAAACGGTACGATCAGCGGCCGGCACTCTCGGATGTTAGTTTCGAGATCGGCAAAGGAGAATTTGTCCTCCTCATGGGGCCCAGCGGAGCGGGGAAGTCGACGTTGTTGCGGATGCTCATCGGGGCTGATCAACCCGATGAGGGACAGATCTTCGTCCACCAGAAGAACGTGACGATGCTCAGGCGGTCAGAAATTCCTTATCTGCGCCGCAAGGTGGGAACGGTGTTTCAAGATTTTCGGTTGTTGCCGAAAAAGTCCGTCTTCGACAATGTCTCGTTGCCCTTGCTGGTGCAAGGGATTTCTTCTGCCGACATTCGCCGGAAAGTTACGGAAGCATTACGAGCGGTGGGTGTTGACCACAAGCGAGATCAGCTGCCTGCGGGTCTTTCGACAGGAGAGCAGCAGCGAGTCTGCATTGCGCGCGCGATCGTCAATGGTCCGGTCGTGTTGCTGGCGGATGAACCGACTGGAAATTTAGATCCGACTTTGACGTCCGAGATCATCGAACTGTTTAAACTCATCAACGCGCGCGGTACCACCGTGGTGGTCGCGACGCATGATCCGCTAGTCATGGAACAAGTAAATCGGCGCGTGCTCACCTTGTCGCAGGGCACGTTGTTGCCGGAACGGCGGGTGATGGGGTGAGGACGCTTTCGTACCTTCTCAGAGAGTCGTGGGTGAATATGTGGACCAACCGGGCCACGACGATGGTCGCCATCGTGACCACGGCCTTTACCTTGGCCTGTGTCGGCGTCTTCTTGCTGCTCTATGTCAATCTTCGGGCGGCGGCCGGATGGCTCCAGGACGATGTCAAAATCATGGTCTATCTTGATGAACGGCTCGTCTCCGACTCGGTCGCTGAGATCGAGCAACAGTTGCGGAGCGATCAAGCCGTCGCCTCACTGTTGTTTATCTCGAAAGAGCAGGCGTTGGGAGAGTTCAAAGCACAATTTCCTTCGGAGTCTCATTTACTCGAAGGGCTGGGCCAGAACCCCCTACCGGCTTCATTCGTGGTGGCGCTCAGCCCATCGTTTCATTCGCTTGATGCGATCAACCGATGGGCAGAACGTGTCAGGCAGGTCGCCGGGGTTTCCAAGGTCGACTATAATCAAGATTGGATTGATGCCCTTGCCAAGGTGATTCACTCGATTGAGTTGGTCGCCATCGGCATTGGCGTGATTCTCTCAGCGGCGGCGGTGACCATTATCGCCAATACGATTCGCCTCACACTCTTTGCCCGGCGAGACGAGATCGCCATTTTGCGGCTCATCGGGGCGACAACCAGTTTTATCCATATTCCCTATCTGCTGGAAGGTGCGGTGCTTGGCGCGTTGGGTAGCGCACTCTCGCTGGTCATGCTCAAGTTCATGTATGAATTATTTCGCCAACAAATGCGGGCGACTGGACGATTTGCCGGGCTCGACAATCTCATAGCATTTCTTTCTCCCTCGGTCTGTCTTGCCCTGATTGCGTTAGGGATGGGTCTCGGGTTTGCCGGCAGTCTCGTATCGATACGGCGGTTCGGTGAGGCCAAGGCATGAGGTCTGGGGTGAAGCTCATGGTCGGCGTCGTGCTGTGGGGGCTGGTGGGGTTTTCCTGGCCGGCTCTTGCGGTTGCCGATCCGATTACCGACAAGATTGAAAAGGAACGGAAGGCCCTCGGCCAACTGAAAGATCAGATCGAAGAGACACGGAAACGTGCCGATAAAGCAGGGAAAAAGCGAGAGTCTCTCTTGCAGGGGATTCAGACCCTCGACGAGCGGTTGGTGCAGTATCGGCAAGCGCATCAGGAGATCAGCCGAAAGTTGCGAAAGAAAGACCAGGAGATCGAGGTCATCACGACGCAGATCGGCGGGTTACGTGTGAGTATCCGAGAACGCCGGGACGCCATTCTGGCTCGGCTGCGGGTGCAATATATGGAGGGCCGGTTCGGGCATTGGAAAACCTTGCTCGCCTCTGACTCGTACGGGGATTTCCAGCGGCGGATTCAGTATCTTTCAGCCGTGTCTGAACGGGATTATGCGCTCATGGGCACGTTTCGAACCGATATGGCCCAAATGGAGCAGGCGGAGCGCCAGCGAGAAGACGCGCGTGTTGGGATGCTGTCGTACAAGCAAAGCACCGAAAAGCAGTTGGCTGAGATGCAATCGGTCAAGAAGGAAAAGAAAGTGTATCTCGCCAAGATCACGCATCAAAAAGAATCCTTTGAACATGCCCTCCAAGAGTTAGAACGGTCCGCTTCGCGTCTCGATAGCTTGTTGCGCGAAATGGAGCAGCGCCGCCGCGCCGCCGCGGCTCGGCCTCCGACCGGGGGGCTTCTCCCTCGTGGGGTGAAAGGCACATTGCCCTGGCCCGCTGATGGGAGTATTGTTTCTTACTTTGGCCGGCAGAAGCATCCGACCTTCAACACCTATGTGCAGCGCAGGGGTATTGAAATCAAGACGGTGGAAGGCAGCGCCATTCATGCGGTGATGCCGGGGTCTGTCGTCTATGCGGACTGGTTGAAAGGGTACGGACTCGTTATAATCCTTGATCATGCGAACGGGTTCTTTTCGTTGTATGCCCATGCCTCGAAAATACTGGCGTCTGTGGGATCGCAGGTAGGGGCCGGGCAAGCGATCGGCGAAACCGGCGATACAGGTATGACGGGCGAAGATACTTTATACTTTGAGCTACGCCAGGGGGCAGAGCCACTTGATCCTCTCCAATGGTTGGCGAGGCGGTAGTCGGTTGCAGGAAACTTGGTTTATGCAGACACCACCGCTGAGATCTCACAGAATGGTGCTCAAGCCACAATAGTGTAGGATGTTTAAAAGGGTCGTCTATTAGGCTGCAGTGAGCGAAGAGGCGCGAGGTACGCACCGCACTTCGTGTAGGCCGTTCGCCTTCTGGATCACTTTTGGTGATCGGAAACGCTTCTCCAGCCATTCCGACATCTAAGCGGTTCGGCTTCGTACGTGGAGTGTCTGAGCATTGCGAGCACACTGCCTGGTGAGGGGCGCGTCCCTGGGCAAAGTGGCTGTCTTGGTAGCCTCAGGGCGGGCGGGTGCAGTAACCGTCGGACTGGGTGGGTGAGAAAAGGGGTTTTTCAGCATCCTGACTAGGGAACGGGAAGAGGAAAGGACGTGACGATTATGGAAATGGAACAGAATCCCCGACGACGACGCTGGGTCTTAGCCCCGATGGTGATGGTCGCGCTGGT